>DATFFI010000001.1:0-10973 GCA_035250225.1 Rhizomicrobium sp.
CCTCAGTCACCGCAATCAGCCAGGTCACGACATACTGGGCCGAGCCGCCGAACACCGCCACCGTCAGGGCATACAGGAAGCCTATCGCCCCAGCGCGCAAACCGGCCGGAAAACTTTCCGCCAGGCTCGTCAGCAGCGCCGGCGGAAAGAAGCCGATGAAGAAGCACAGCAAGGCCGCAGCGGTGCCGATCACCGGCAGGGTCGGCGAAATTCCCATCGCCAGGAAACAGGGCACGCCCAGCACGAAGACGGCGCCGGCCGCGCCCAGCATCACCGGCTTGCGGCCGATCCGGTCGCTGAGCCGGCCGCCGATCAGAGCGCCGATCAGGGCGCAAACACCGCCGATCATGGTGACGATGGCAGCGAGTTGCTGGCTGAGTCCCAGCGTGTGCTGCGCATAGGTGGGGATATAATTGAGCGTGTAGGTCGAGATGGTGGTGGCCGCGATCATCAGGATCGCCAGCATCGCCACCCGCAGCGGGGGCTGGACCGGCGCGGTTTGCGGTTGCTCATGCAGCGTTTCCGGCAGGCGCTTGCGCAGGACATAGGCGAAGGGGATGACCAGCGCGCCGATCAGCATGGCGATGCGCCAGCCCCAGGCGCCGAAACTTTCTTCCGGCATGGCGCTGCCCAGCAAGGTGCCGACAATGCCGACGCAGAGCACGGCGAAATACTGGGTCGCATTCTGCAGCGAGACATAGGCGCCGCGCTGGCGCAGGGGCGCCGCTTCCATCAGGAAGGCAGTGGTCGGCCCCACCTCGCCGCCCAGCGCGAAGCCCTGCAGCAGGCGGAAGACCAGCACCAGGATCGGCGCGGCGATGCCGATGCTGGCATAGCCCGGCGTCAGCGCCAGTCCCAGGATGGAAAAACCCATCAGGCCGAAGGTGAAGATCATCACCGGCTTGCGCCCGATGCGGTCGCCCATCCGGCCCAGGATCAACCCGCCCAGCGGGCGGGTAAGAAAACCGGCGCCGAACACCGCCAGGGTGGCGAGCAGGCTGGCCGTTGGCGATTGGGCGGGGAAAAAGACCCGCCCGATCTGGATGGCGAAAAAGCCGAAGACCAGGAAGTCGTAGAATTCCAGCGCATTGCCGGCGACCACCGCCGCCAACTGTCCCTTCGTGAGCTGTCCTCTCATTCTTCCCCCCTCTGTCCGCCTCGCGGCGCTGCGCGCCTGCCGGCGGACATCTCCCCCGCAGATGCTTCGCATCGCGGGGGAGAAAGCCTGTGTATTCGTGGTGCCGACCATGGAGCAATTCGGGGAAAAAATAATACGTTCTATTTTGTGTGGTACTTATAAATCTACATCTGTGGCATGTTGAAGTCTTGATTTTCAGCCCCCAGCATGGGACGACCCCGCCGCCATGGCACACCAGAATTCCGGACCCCAGATGCTCACCGCCAATCGCCTGAAAAGCGGCGATGTCCTGTACCGCAAAGGCGCGGGCTGGGTGCCGCTGCTGGCCGATGGCGATGTCTATCCTACCCAAGCGGCCGCCGATGCCGCCCTGGCGGCGGCGTTGGGCGAACTTGTCCGCAACGAGTTCGTCGCGCCCTATCTCTTCGAAGTGCGCCAGGTGAACGGCAAGACCGTGCCGGTAAAGGAGCGCGAAATCATCCGCGCCGCCGGCCCCACCGTCCATCCGCATACCGGCAAGCAGGCGGGCCAATACGATGCTTAACCCCAGGCGCGTCGAACCCAATATGTACCGCTATGACGAATTCGACTCGAAATTCGTCCATGAGCGCGTCGACCAGTTCGCCGGCCAGGTGGCGCGCCGCCTGTCGGGCGAACTGACGGAAGACCAGTTCAAGCCGCTCAGGCTGATGAACGGCCTCTATCTGCAGCTGCACGCCTATATGCTGCGCATCGCGGTGCCCTATGGCACGCTGTCGAGCACACAGTTCCGCCGGCTGGCCCATATCGCCCGCACTTATGATAAGAATTTCGGCCATTTCACCACCCGCCAGAATCTGCAGTTCAACTGGATCAAGCTGGTGGACGTGCCCGCCATCCTGCGCGAACTCGCCGAGGTCGAGATGCATTGCATCCAGACTAGCGGCAATTGCGTGCGCAACGTCACCGCTGACCAGTTTGCCGGCGCCACCGACGAAGAGATCGAGGATCCGCGTCCGCTGGCCGAGATCATCCGCCAATGGTCCAGCCTGCATCCGGAATTCGTCTTCCTGGCCCGCAAGTTCAAGATTGCCGTCGGCGCCTGCGAAAAGGACCGCGCCGCACTCCAGTATCACGACATGGCGGTGCAGATCGTGCACAATGCCCAAGGCCGTATCGGCTACAAGGTGATGGCGGGCGGCGGCATGGGCCGCACGCCCTATATCGCCCAGGTGATGAGCGAATTCGTCGAGCGCGAGGACATCCTCGCCTATCTCGAAGCCGTGCTGCGCGTCTACAACCAGGACAGCCGCCGCGACAACATCCACAAGCAGCGCATCAAGATCCTGGTCAACGCCATCGGCGTGGAAGAAATGCGCCGCCGCGTCGAGCGTGAATTCGCCGAACTCAGGAAGATGGGCACGCTGCAGTTGCCGCAGGGCGAGATCGACCGCATCACCGCCTATTTCGCGCCACCGAAATTCGAGGCGGGCCTCTCCGACGCCATCCCCGATGCCGGCCCGGACTTCGCCGACTGGGTGACAACCAATGTCCACAAGCACAAGGCGAAGGGCTACGCCATCGCCACCATCACGCTCAAGACGCCGGGCCAGGTGCCGGGCGACGCCACCGCCGAGCAGATGGATGTGATCGCCGACCTGATCGATGAATTCAGCCTGGGCGAAATCCGCGTCACCCATGAGCAGAATCTGGTGCTGCCGCATGTCCGCAAAAAGGACCTGCCGGCGATTTACGCAAGGCTGAAGGAACTGGATTTCGCCGCGCCCAATGCCGGCCTGATCACCGACATCATCGCCTGTCCCGGCCTGGATTATTGCGACCTGGCCAATGCCCGCTCGATCCCCATCGCGCAGAAAATTGCGAAGAAGTTCGAGGATCTGGACCGCCAGCACCAGATCGGCGAACTCAAGATCAAGATTTCCGGCTGCATCAATGCCTGCGGCCACCATCATGCCGGCCATATCGGCATCCTGGGCGTCGACAAGAAGGGCGTGGAATTCTACCAGCTGGTGCTGGGCGGTTCCGGCGCCGAGGACGCCAGCATCGGCGAGATCATGGGCCCCGGTTTCGGCGAGCATGAAATCGCCGACGCGGTCGAGCGCGTCGTCAATGTCTATATCGCCGAGCGCCAGGCCGGCGAACGCTTCCTCGACACCTACCGCCGCATCGGCATGGCCAAGTTCAAGGCGGCCGCCTACGAACAGGCTGCCGCGTGACCAAGCTGCTCAAGAGCGGCGCTTTCACCGCCGATCCCTATGCGCCTGTCGCGGACGATGCCGCCCTGCCGGAAGGGGCGGTGATCGTCTCGCTGTCGCGTTTTCAGAAGGACCGCGAGGCGTTGCTGGCCCGCAACACGCCCATCGGCGTGCACCTGCAGAGCCATGAAAATCCCGAATTGCTGGGCGACGATGTCAACCGCCTGTCGCTGGTGGCGCTGGAATTCCCCAAATTCCGCGACGGCCGCGCCTTTTCCTGGGCCCGCATCCTGCGCACGCGCCTGGGTTTCAAGGGCGAGATCCGCGCCGTGGGCGATTTCCTGTATGACCAGGTCAATTACCAGCACCGGGTCGGCTTCGACGCCTGGGAAGTGCCGGACCATTTCACTGTCGAGATGTTCAACCGCGCGCTGAACGAGATGACCAACGTCTATCAGCCCTCGACGGATGGGAAGAAAACCATTCGCGAACTCAGGGCCGACGGTTAAAAGCTCCCACCAGAACAAACTCTTACTCACCGTGGCCGGCCTTGAGCCGGCCATCCAACTTCGTGCCGCTTGATAGCGTTGCCGCTCGCTTTGGCTCGCGGCGTTGGCTTAGCTTTTCTTGTCCGAGCGTAGCGAGGCTAGAAAAGCTTGCCCTAGCCGAAGGCGCGTCGCTCAAATCGGTCCAGTGGGCGGGTTAAACCCGCCCATGGTGACGGGAAAAGTTTTTGTAATCCGCTCATTCATTTGCCGTTCAGGCAGCGCCCGCCAAGGTCCCATCCTTGGGGTGTCTGCTCGAACAAGGTGTTTCCATGCGCAATAGCCTCCTCACCCTTTCCCTCGCCGTGGCTCTGGGCGGCACCAGCGCCGTCATCGCCGCCGCCCAGGCCGACGCGCCCGAGGGGCGCAATCCCGTGCTTCTGGCGCAAGCTTCGCCCGAACCTTTCACGCGGCCGCTGCCGCTCCCCGAACGCCGGGTCCGCGCGCCCTTGAGCCCCGAACAGGCCACCGAGCGCCGCCAGGAGATGTGCGAGGATCGCGCCGACCGCCTGGCCGGGCAGCTCGCCTATCTTGAAGCGCGGCTGGACCTGACCGCGGGCCAGCGCCCCGCCTTCGATCGCTGGCGTGATATCCGCCTGGCTGCCGCCCAGCGCCAGGCGCGCACTTGCGCCGAACGGCCGCTGCCGGGACATGGGCCCGATGCCACGCGGCCCAACCCGGTCGAGCAGATGGCGCGCCGGGAAGAAGTTCTGCGCCAGCGTCTGGCCGACCTGCAGATCCAGCGCCCGGCGCTGGAAACGCTCTACAACAGCCTGTCGCCGGAACAGCGGGAGAAATTCAGCCCCGTTGGCGATGCGGGCATGCGCCCGCGCATGGCCATGATGATGCGGGACCGGTTGATCCAGCGTGGCGGAATGCGTGGCCCGGATGGCCGTGGCCCGATGGGACCGCCGCCCGGTGGTCCGGGCGCGCCGCCTGCGGCACAATAACGTCACGAAAGCTTCGGGAAAGGCGCTGTGGGAACAGCGCCTTTTTCCTTGCATGCGGAGGTGGTTGGCCGCACAAGGCGGCATGACCGTACCCGCCACCAGCCCCGCGCCTCTGGAATCGCTGCCGCGCTTTACCTCGGCGGCGCGCGCCATCGAGGCGCTCAAGCCGCTGGAGCCGCTTTATCTGCTGCATCCCGACCGTTTTGCGGCAGCGGCGAAAATATTCCTCGATGGCTTTCCCGGCGACGTGCTCTATGCGGTGAAGGCCAATCCGCATCCCTATGCGCTGCAACTGTTGTGGAATGCCGGCGTGCGCCATTTCGACAGCGCCTCGCTGGGCGAGATCGAAGCCGTCAAGTCCCTGCTGCCCGACGCCGTCTGCCACTTCATGGCACCGGTGCGGTTGGCGGGCCAGGCCAGGGCGGCTTTTGAAAATCATGGCGTCACCGACTTTGTCATCGACAGCGGCGCCGAGCTGGAGAAGCTGCTGGTCGAGACCGGCAACCCGAAAAAGATTCGCGTCTTTGTCCGGCTGGTCGCCTCGCTGGGCGGCGCGCTGCTGGAAATGTCCAGCAAGTATGGCTGCCGGCCCGAAGAAGCCGCCAAGCTGCTGGGGCGCGTCCAGGCGGCCGGGGCGCAGCCCTGCCTCACCTTCCATGTCGGCTCGCAATGCCTGTCGCCCTTCTCCTATGCCCAGGCGATCGAAATCGCCAACCGCACGGCGGCGCTGTCAGGCGTGAAGATTGCCACCCTGGATATCGGCGGCGGATTTCCCACCGCCTATGCCGGCCAGGAGCCACCGCCCTATCACTGGTATTTCGACATGATCAAGGAAGCGCTGGCCAATATGGAAGCGCCCGGCCTGCCGGTGATGTGCGAGCCCGGCCGCGCCCTGGTCGGCCAGGGCATTTCGCTGGTGACGCAGGTGGTGATGCGGCGCGGCGACCGGATCTACATGAATGACGGCATCTATGGCAGCTTCGACGAGCAGCGCTTCCTCAGCTTCGACGAGGATTATCCGCCCACCGGATTCACCCTGGACGCCAAGGGCAAGGTGAAGGAATTGAGCGGCGAGAAGCGGCCCTTCCGCGCCTATGGCCCGACCTGCGATTCCGCCGATGTGCTGCCGCGCCCGGTGATGCTGCCCGACAGCGTGCGCGACGGCGACTATGTGCTGTTCAACGCCATGGGCGCCTATACCGTGTCGTCGCGCTCCAATTTCAACGGCTATTATCCCGACTCTTGGGCCGTCATCGTCGCCTAATTTCGATTCTGGTTCTGATCGCGATTCCGGTCGAGATGCGCATCCGGGTCCCGTTCCCAATGACGGCTGGAAAAACCGCTGGCGCGGGTGACGGTGCCGTCCGGATGGATGATGCGGCCCGAGCCGGCGATATCCATGTCGATGCGCTTGGGTTCGGTCCGCAGCCTGATCTCGCTGCTGCCCGCCGCATCGACCGTGATGTGTTCGCTGGCATTGACCTCGATGTCGCTGCTGCCGGCCATGTCGATATTGACCACCCGGGCCGTCAGATCGCCGAACCGGCCTTCGCTGGAACCGGCGGCATCGAGATCGAGCTCATCGACCCGGCCACTCGCCTTGACCTCAACCGCTCCGGCCATGTCGAAATCCAGGCGGGGCTGGTCCACGCCTTCCAGTTCCAGATTGACCGAACCGGCCAGGTCGTAGCTGCGGAAATCGCGGCCCGGCAGGGTGATATTCAGCCGCCCCATATTGCGCATGCGGCAGCTCATGCGGATGCGATTGTTATCGATCTCGATGAATTTCAGCACCGCTTCATCGCCCTCGATCACCACCTGCGCGCCCTGGCCGCGGCGGTAACGGACATCCGCCGGCACGCTGATGCCCATGCGGTCGCCGCCGGTCCAGTCGAGGTTGCGGCTGCCGCGGCGATGCGCCAGTACGGCATCGCACCGCTCATCGTCCCAAAACGCGCCGAAATCGAAATTCTGCCGGCGCAGTTCCTGTCCGCCCACCAGCGCGGCGGTGCCGAGCAGCACCGCGCCGATCACGATTCCGGATACGGCAACCACTGCAAGTGTCTTTGACATGGCGTCCTCCTACTCCGTGACCTTGTTGATCAGGCGAAAATGCAGCCGGGCATATTCGACCATGGCTCTGACCGTGAAATTGAGCACCAGCCAGAACAGCGCGCCCAGCCCGATACCGACGGCCATCAGGCCAAGCCCCGCCATGCCCGCCGCCATCAGCAGCGTAAAGCCAGTGGCGCCCGACCAGCCGAACAAAGCGAGGCCGGGAAAGACCGCGCCCATCACCAGCGCAAAGCCGGCGACCAAAAGGCCGATGGCTGCCGCGGCGCATCCCAGGAAAACGCCGCCCAGCACGAAGAGGAAGGGGAGCAGGAACATGACATCGACCGCGGCCAGGCCCAGCAGCGCCAGCACGGCGCCCGCCAGATTGCCGGCGGTGCGGTCTTCCTCCCAACGGCGGAAGCCGGCTTCGGCCTTGAGTTCACGGGCCAGCCGCGCCGGATCGCCCAGCGCCGCGGCGATTTCCTCTTCCGTGCGGCCGGACGCTTCGCCCTCGACGAAATGCGCTTCATAGTCGTTCATCACGTCATGGATATGGTCGGGCGACAGCCCTTCCAGGCCCCGCCGCAGCCGCGCGAGGAAGTCCTTGCGGGTCATGTCACGTCTCCCAGGATCTTGCGGACCGAGGACTCAAAACTCTTCCAGTCGGCAATTTGCGATTTGAGCGCCGTCGCGCCGGTCCGCGTCAGCTTGTAATATTTGCGCGGCGGGCCGGACGCCGATTCCACCAAATAGGTGCTGACCAGGCCTTCATTCTGCATCCGCCGCATCAACGGATAAACTGTGCCCTCGCCCATGCCGACCGCATCGGCCATCCGACTGGCGATTTCGTAGGCGTAGTTATCGCCCTTGGAGAGCAGTGCGAGCACGCACATCTCCAATACGCCTTTCTTGAGCTGGACTTGCAGCGATTCCGACATCTTGAGACCCTTTTAACACATGGTACCTTGCTGTGCAAGATACATTCGCGGGAACTTGCTTAACCGCTGTTTAAGCATTCGCGTCCGCTTTCCCAGCGATTTCTTCGCAAACGGATCCTTAAGAGGCGTGGCCGCAGACTTTGTGCCATGACCACCAACCCGCGCCTTGCCCATCTTTTGGAGCTTGCCGACAAGGGTCCGGCGCTGCGCGCCGCCCTGGCCGAGGAAGCCGCGGCGCTGCTGATGGAATGGCCGGCCGACTGCCCGCCGGAAATGCGCCCGGTGTTCGAAAATCTGCTGGCCAAGACGGCGCGCGAAGTCGATGCCGATACCCGCAGCCGCCTGCGCGTCCAGCTTTACGCCGACCGCGAGCTCGCCGCCCGCGTGCTGCCGCGCGAGAAAAATCCCGTGACGCCGCTGATCCAGGCCGCCCGCGAAGGCGCGCCCCTGACCGATCCGCTGGCGGAAACACTGGGCCTAGATGCGCCCCGCATCGCCGAGATCTTGAATGAAGACAGCGGCGAAGCCCTGGCCATCGCCTGCAAGGGCGCCGGCATCAGCCGCGCCGTTTTCTCCACCCTGGCGCTGCTGGTATTCCCGCGCCGGGAGAATATGACCGAGCGCCTGTCGGTCTTCGACCGCGTCACCACCCTGGATGCGGCACGTAAACTGCGTGCCTGGCGCGGCGCCAAGCTGCACCAGCCGGCGGCGGCTGAGTAGCTAAATTCTCTAAGTCATTGTCATTCCCGCGTACGCGGGAATCCAGGCCTACCCCCAAGCGCAAGATTGCCGCTGCCGCTCGCTCAAGCTCGCGGCGTTGGCTTAGCTTTTCTTGTCCGAGCGTAGCGAGACTAGAAAAGCTTGCCCTAGCCGAAAGCGCGTCGCTCAAATCGGTCCACTGGACCGATTTGCCCGGCTTTGCCGGTCGCTCCTCACTTCTCCGCGTTCACTTCATGCCGCTCGCGGGTCTTGAGCAGCTTCACTTTCGGAAACCTTTCCGCGACATAACCCACTTCCCAGGCGCTTTTGGCCAGGAAGACCGGCGCGCCGTCGCGGTCGGTGGCCATGCCGCCGCGATTGGCGGCCATGAATTTCTCGATTTCGGCCACGTCGCCTGACAGCCAGCGGGCGGCGTCGTAGGGCGCCGGTTCGAGATCGGCGTCCAGATCATACTCCGCCACCAGCCGCGACTTGAGCACATCGAGCTGCAGCATGCCCACCACGCCCACGATCCACTGCGAGCCGATGGCGGGCTTGAACACCTGGGTGACGCCCTCTTCCGCCAGGCTTTCCAGGGCGCGGGCCAGATGCTTCTGCTTCATCGGATCGGACAGGCGCACGCGGCGCAATATTTCCGGCGCGAAGTTGGGAATGCCGGTGAAGACCACCGAACCCGATTCCGACAGCGTGTCGCCGACGCGCAGCACGCCGTGATTGGGAATGCCGATAATGTCGCCCGGCCAGGCTTCATCCACCGTCTCGCGCTCGGAGGCGAAGAACAGGATGGGGTTGTGCACGCCGATGGTCTTGCCGGTGCCCGACTGTTTCAGCTTCATGTTGCGTCGGAATTCGCCCGAGGCCAGGCGCATGAACGCCACCCGGTCGCGGTGATTGGGGTCCATATTGGCCTGGACCTTGAAGACGAAGCCGGTGACTTCCTTGTCGCCCGGCTCCGCCGCACGGCCGATGGCGGCCTGGGTGCGGGGCGGCGGCGCATATTCCGCCAGCGCCGCCAGGAGCTGCTCGACCCCGAAATTCTTCAGCGCCGAACCGAAATAGACCGGCGAGAGATGGCCCTCGCGATAGGTGGCGAGATCGAATTTGGGCAGGCCCGCGTCCGCCAGCAGCACATCCTCTTCCAGCTTGGCGGCTTCTTCTGGGCGCGGCACCGCATCGTTGAAGGCGATGAAGGCGCCGCTGGAAAGCTCCTGGATGCCGCGGAAATTCAGTCCCATGCCGCAGGGCCACATCATCGGCGCGGTTTCGATCTGAAGCTGGTCCGAGATTTCATCCAGCAATTCAAAGGGATCGCGCGCTTCGCGGTCCATCTTGTTGACGAAGGTCATGATCGGAATGTCGCGCAGGCGGCAGACTTCGAACAGCTTGCGGGTCTGGGCCTCGATGCCCTTGGCGGCGTCGATCACCATCACCGCCGAATCCGCCGCCGTCAGGGTGCGATAGGTATCCTCGCTGAAATCCTCATGGCCCGGCGTGTCGAGCAGGTTGAAGACCGCATCCTTGTATTCGAAGGTCATCACCGCGCTGGTGACCGAGATGCCGCGTTCCTGCTCGATCTTCATCCAGTCGGACTTGGCGCGCCGCGCATCGCCGCGCGCCTTGACCCGGCCCGCGGCATGGATAGCGCCGCCCAGCAGCAACAGATGCTCGGTCAGCGTGGTCTTGCCGGCGTCGGGATGGGAAATGATGGCGAAAGTCCGCCGTCTGGCGGCTTCGCTGGCAGGGGTACGGCTCATGCGGGCGGGTTATCAGGGCGCCGGTTATACTGCAAGTATTCCAGCCGGAAAGGACCAGACAATGCGGAAATCCCTGAAAATTGCGGGTATCGGGTGCGGCGGGTTGCTGCTTCTGGCGGGCGCCGCCATGGGCTGGCTAAGTTGGGAGTTGAGGCCACAGCCACCCGACGCGGACCTGCCCGAACTGATGCAAAATCTTCACGGCAATGTGCGCAAGGCGCAACTTACATTCCGGCAGCGCGTGGAAACCCGTTTTCCAGTGGGATCGGCACAATCAAGCCTGATTGCAGAACTGAAACGCCAGGGTTTCACCCTCCGCGACGCGACAGCCCATTTCGAGCAATCCAGTTTCCCCTGTGTTCGCGATTGGAATATTTCCTGGGTTTCCGGGCCTGATGGGCGTATCCAGAAAATTGCACCGTACTACCTTTATACGTGTCCCTGATCACGGCCCTAGGTGTTTAGTCCCAGGGTGTGGTGAAGCGGGTTTAACCTGAACCGTTTTGGGTGCGTCGTCCAGACTTTGCAGATGTACTTATAGGATGTGAGGCCTCTGAGGGTTTTGAGCCGTTTGGCGAAGTTGTAGGCCATGAGGAATGCCTGAACGTGCTGCTTGAGCTGGGCGTGCGTGCCGTAGTGGTAGCGTTTGACGGTCGCTTCTTTGAGCGTGCGGTTCAT
>DATFFI010000002.1:0-5783 GCA_035250225.1 Rhizomicrobium sp.
GGGCGGCGTTGCGCGCGGCCTTTGGCGCGCGGCTGGCGCTTTCCACCAGCCGGCGCAGCGCCACCGAGGCGCCGCCCGGCTGCCCGGCCAGCCAGTCCCAGTGCCGTGGCAGCAGCGTGACTTCCCGCGCCGTTACCCCCAGCTTGGGCCGGCCGGGTCCTTTGGCCGGCGGGGCATAGCGGGCGCGGATCTCGGCCTCGGTGCCCCGGCTGTCGACATCGATCTGCCGGCCGGTCTCGTCTTCGAAGATCAGGGCCCCCGGATGGTCGCGGACCGCCAGGGCGATATCGGCCAGACTACCGCTGGCGAGGCGTCTGGCGCCGGAAAATGCGGTGAAGCCCATGTTTACTACCCGGATGAAAATGTGTTTCTACCCGGGCAGTAAATAGATTGTCAATATCACCCGGGTAATAAAATTCCTGTCTCTCCCCGCGCTTGATACCGGGCGGCCTTGGGTTCATTTACGGAAGGTAGTCCGCACCCCAAGCATCGCGATGTTCATCCAGACCGAAGCCACGCCCAATCCCGCCACCCTCAAATTCCTCCCCGGCCGGGAGGTGATGGGCGAAGGCGCGGTCGCCGATTTCCCCAGCGCCGAGACCGCCGGGCGTTCGCCCCTGGCCAAGGCGCTGTTCGAGATTCCGGAAGTCTCCCGTGTCTTTTTCGGCGCCGACTTCATTTCGGTGACCAAGCGCGACGGCGACTGGAAGCATCTCAAGCCCTCGATCCTGGGCACGGTGATGGAGCATTTCACCCGCGGCCTGCCGCTGATGGAAGGCGCCGCCGACGAAACCGAAGAAACCTACAGCGACGAAGATTCCGACGTGGTGGCGCAGATCAAGGAACTGATCGAAACCCGCGTCCGCCCCGCCGTGGCGCAGGATGGCGGCGACATCATCTTCAAGGGCTTTGACGGCAGCAGCGGCGTGGTCTCGCTGCACCTGCAGGGTTCCTGCGCCGGCTGCCCGTCTTCCACCATGACGCTGAAGAACGGCATCGAGAATATGCTCCGCCACTATGTGCCGGAAGTCACCGCGGTCGAAGCGGTCTGATGGAAGCGGTGGAAGAGTGGCGCGCCCTTTCCGACCACGCCATTTCCGACGCCGGGCTGGACACGATTTTTCGCGAAGCGCGGACGCTGCGCAAATGGCAGGACAAGCCGGTCTCGCCGGCGCTGCTGATGGCGATCTATGACTTGATGCGCTGGGGCCCGACCGAAACCAACATCACTCCGGCGCGCTTTCACTTTGTGGTCTCGAAAGAGGCCAAGGCGCGGCTGGAGCCGCTGCTGGATGAAGACAATCGCAAACAGACCATGGCGGCGCCCGCCACCGCGATCGTCGCTTACGACTTGGATTTCATGGCGACGCTTCCCCTGCTGGCGCCCCGCTCGGCAGCGCGGATGCAGGAGCGCCTGAGGAACGATCCCGAAAAAGTGAAACTGATGGCGACGCGCAGCGCCGGCCTGCAGGGCGGTTACTTGATCGTCGCGGCGCGCGCCCTGGGGCTGGATTGCGGCCCGATGTCGGGCTTTGACCGCGAAGGGGTCGACCGGGAATTCTTCGCCGGCACCGCGATCAAGTCCTATTTCCTCTGCAATCTCGGCTATGGCGACCGCGAAGGATTAAGCCCGCGTGCGGCGCGTCTGCCCTTTGATGACGCTTGCAAGATACTGTGAAGCTGCTGGCGGTCGAAACCTGTCTGGGCGCATGTTCGGTCGCCTTGCTCGACGGCGATGCCGTATTGGCGCATCGCTGGCAGGCGATGGAGCGCGGCCATGCCGAAGCGCTGGCGCCGATGGTGGAAGAGGTGCTGGCCGGTACCGATCCCGCCGCGCTCGATCGCCTGGCAGTGACGGTGGGCCCCGGCACCTTCACCGGCCAGCGCGTCGGACTTTCCTTTATGCGGGGCCTGCGCCTGGCACTGGACAAGCCGCTGACCGGCGTTACCAGCCTGGAAGCGATGGCTGCAGCGGCCTGCGCCGAAACAACACGAACGCGCGCCGCCGTCATTCATGATGCCCGCCGCGAGGAAGCCTATCTGGCGCTGGTCGAAGACGGCGCGATGGTGATGGCGCCGCGCGTGCTGCCCTTTGCGGCGGCGATCACCGTCATCCGCGACTTCGGGCCTTGCGCGCTGGCGGGCACCGGCGCCCCGGCGGCGCGGGAGGCGCTGCATTTCACGCTCTCGTCCATTCGCCAGCCCGATGCCCTGTTTGTGGCGCGGCTGGCACAAAAACTGCCGCCGCCGGGCGCAGAAGCGCCGCCGCCCGCGCCGCTTTATCTGCGTGCGCCCGATGCCAAACTGCCGGGCGGCCGCGAGCTGGTGACGTTGTTCGCCGGCGATCCCGCGGTGCTGGCGGCTTTGCATGGCCAGTCGTTTGCCCGGCCCTGGGATGCGGCGGCTTTGCAATGCCTGCTTGCCAGTCCCGGCGTCTTCGCCTTCGCCGCAGCCTCCGGTTTTGTGCTGGCCCGCGCCGCCGCCGGCGAAGCCGAGATCCTCACTTTGGCGGTGATCCCGTCGGCGCGGGGCCGGGGACTGGGCCGTGACCTGATGCAGGCCGCCGCGACCCACGCCGCGACGCTGGGGGCTGAAACCCTGTTCCTGGAAGTGGGCGCCGACAATCCCGCGGCGCTGGCCCTCTATAATGGCCTGGGTTTCACGCGCGCCGGCCAGCGCAAGGGCTATTATCCTGACAGTCAGTCGCAAAGCGGCGGCGATGCGCTGGTGCTGAAGGCCGCGCTTCCGCTGGCCGGGAATTTGGCCTAATTTGACGGACCCTGTATTTGCTTGGTCTTACCGTGACAGAGGATTTTGCGTGACCCGGATCGAGAAGCTTTGCGCCGATAAAGGCCTGCGCATGACTGACCAGCGCCGCGTCATCGCCCGGGTGCTGTCGGATGCGATGGACCATCCGGATGCCGAGGAACTTTATCGCCGCGCCGCCGCCATCGATCCGCATATCTCCATCGCCACCGTCTATCGCACCGTCAAGCTGTTCGAGGATGCCGGCATCCTGGAGCGCCATGATTTCCGCGACGGCCGTTCCCGCTACGAGGAAGTGCCGGAAAATCATCATGACCATCTCATCGATGTGCAGACCGGCAGCGTGATCGAATTCCGCAACGAGGATATCGAGAAGCTGCAGCGTCGCGTCGCCGAAGAGCTGGGCTTCGAACTGATCGACCACCGGCTCGAGCTCTATGGCGTCCCCAAGGCCAAGCGCCCCAGCTGAACTCCCCCCGCTGTTTCCGCCGATCGCCGTCCTGCGCGCCTATGTGCTGCTGGCGGCGATGGCGGTCTTCACGCTGGTATTGATGCCGGTGCAGTGGCTGCTGCTCAAACTCGCGCCGCGCGCCGCCCGCGAATTCCCGCACGTCTATCATCGCGGCGTCTGCAAGCTGTGGGGCATCCGCCTGCGCATCATCGGCAAGCCGGTCACCGGCGAAGGCGTGTTGCTGCTGGCCAACCATTCCAGCTGGCTGGATATCGTGATCTTCTCGGCGGTGGCGCCGCTGTCCTTCGTCGCCAAGTCGGAAGTTTCCGGCTGGCCGATCTTCGGCACCCTGGCGCGGCTGCAGCGCACCGTCTTCGTGGCGCGCGAGCGGCGCAACCAGACCGGCGCGGCGGCGGACCAGATCGCGGCGCGGCTGGCGGCGGGCGATTGCCTGGTGCTGTTTCCCGAAGGCACCTCGAATGACGGCAACAGCGTGCTGCCCTTCAAGAGCGCGCTTTTGGGCGCGGCCGAAGCGCGGCGCGCCGATGGCCGCCATGTGACGGTGCAGCCGGTGTCGGCCGCCTATGCCGGCAACCATGGCATGCCGATGGGCCGCGAAATGCGCCCCTTCTATGCCTGGTTCGGCGATATGGAGATGACGCCGCATCTGTGGGAGGCGCTGCTGGCCGGCCCCCTGGACGTCACCATCGAGTTCCACCCGCCCGCCACCCTGGACATGATGAATCGCAAGGAGTTGGCGATTCACGCCCGGGGCCAGATCGAGGCCGGGCTTGCCCGAGGCCTAGCCGGAAGGGTTTGAATTCCCTAAAACCGCCCGCAATGAAGAAGCTTCTCGTCAAAACCTATGGCTGCCAGATGAACGCCTATGATTCCGCGCGGATCGCGGATCTGCTGGCGCCTTTGGGCTATGGCGCGACGGACATGCCGGAAGATGCCGACATGGTGGTGCTCAACACCTGCCATATCCGCGAGAAGGCGGCCGAGAAGGTCTATTCCGAGCTGGGCAAGCTGCGCGATCTGAAGGACGAAAAAGCCAAAAGCGGTTCACCCATGCTGATCGCGGTGGCGGGCTGCGTCGCCCAGGCCGAAGGCGAGCTGATGCTGCAGCGCGCGCCCGCCATCGACCTGTTGGTGGGGCCGCAGACCTATCACCGCCTGCCCGAGATGATCGCCAGGATTTCCCGCGCCGGCGGCACGGCCCTGGAAACGGATTTTCCGGCGCTGGAAAAATTCGATGCCCTGCCGGATGCTGGCACCCGCGGCGTCAGCGCTTTCCTCACCGTCCAGGAAGGCTGCGACAAGTTCTGCACCTTCTGCGTCGTGCCCTACACCCGCGGCGCCGAATATTCCCGCGCCCCTGAAGCGATCCTGGCCGAGGCCCGGTCGATGGTGGCGGGCGGCGTGCGCGAACTGGTGCTGTTGGGCCAGAATGTGAATGCCTATGCCGGCAAAGATGCCCGGGGCAAAATTTGGTCGCTGGCGCGCCTTTGCGAAGCGCTGGCGCAGATCCAGGATCTGGCGCGCATCCGCTACACCACCAGCCATCCGCGCGACATGGGCGACGATCTGATTGCCGCCCATCGCGACAATGACAAGCTGATGCCGTTCCTGCATCTGCCGGTGCAGTCGGGCTCCGACGCCGTGTTGGAAGCAATGAACCGCCAGCACAGGGCCGAGGATTACCTGCGCCTGATAGAACGCATCCGCGCGGCGCGGCCCGATATTGCGCTGTCTTCGGATTTCATTGTCGGCTTTCCCGGCGAAAGCGATGCTGATTTCGAAGCCACCCTGGACCTGGTCCGCAGCGTGAAATTCGCCCAGACCTTCTCTTTCAAATACTCCAAGCGGCCGGGCACGCCCGCCGCCGCGGCGATGAAGCAGATTTCCGAGAAAGTGAAGGACGAACGGCTGCAGGCGCTGCAGAAGCTGTTGCTGGAGCAGCAGGACGCGTTCAACGATGTCCAGATCGGCAAGACGCTGGATGTGATGTTCGAAAAGCCCGGCCGCAATACCTGCCAGTTTGTCGGCCGCTCGCCCTATCTGCATCCGGTGCATGCCGATGGCGATGCCGGCCTGATCGGCACCGTCGCCAAAGTCCGCATTGAAAAGCGCACGGCCAATAGTTTGCACGGTGTCCTGATTTGACCGCCAAGAAAAATCAGGTGACGCTCGAATTCCCCGGCAACAAGCTGCTGGCGGCTCTGGGCGGCGCCCATGAGAAACATTTCGCCCGGCTGGAACAGGCGCTGGGGGTGCATATCACCAGCCGCGGCAATCTGGTGGCGGTGGAGGGCGCGGGCCGCGAACGCGCGGCGGCGATCCTGAAGGCGCTTTATGCCCGGCTGGAAGCCGGCGAAAGCATCACCCTGGCGGAAGTCGATGCCGAGATTCGCTTCACCGATGGCGGGCGCGACGCCCAGCCCGGCGCCATCCGTACCGCCGCGGGCCGCGTCACCCGTCCGCGCACGCCGGCCCAGGCCGCCTATCTCGAACTGATGCGCAGCAATCCGCTGGTCTTCGGCATCGGCCCCGCCGGCACCGGCAA
>DATFFI010000003.1:0-13683 GCA_035250225.1 Rhizomicrobium sp.
GCGACCTGTCGTTCGCGGCCGGGCGCGGCGACATCACCGCCATCATCGGCCCCAACGGCGCCGGCAAGACCACCATGTTCAATTGCCTGACCGGTTTTTACCCGCCGAGTTCGGGCACCATCACCCTCAACCGTGCCGACGGCTCTTCGTTGCGGCTGGACCGTATGCCCGACTACAAGATCGCCCGCGATGCCAAACTGGTGCGCACCTTCCAGAATATCCGCCTCTTTGCCGGCATGACGGTGCTGGAAAATCTGATGGTGGCGCAGCATGCCGCCCTGATGCGCGCCTCGCTCTTTTCCGTGGCGGGGTTGCTGGGCACCAAACGCTATCGCGACGCCAGCGACGCGGCGATGACGCGGGCGAAACTCTGGCTGGACCGTTTCGGCCTGACCGCCATCGCCGATGACGCGGCCGGCAGCCTTTCCTATGGCACCCAGCGCCGCCTGGAAATCGCCCGCGCCATGTGCACCCAACCGGTCATGCTGTGCCTGGACGAACCGGCAGCAGGCCTCAATCCGCGCGAAAGCGTGGAGCTATCAAAATTGCTGCAGGAGATCTGCCGCGAGACCGGCATTGCCATTGTGCTGATCGAGCATGACATGGGCGTGGTGATGCGCATCTCCAGCCATATCGTCGTGCTGGACCATGGCCGCTGCATCGCCGATGGCACCCCGGCCCAAGTGCGCGCCGATCCCAAGGTGCTGGCGGCCTATCTGGGCCAGGACCAGGACGCGGTCTGATGCTGGTGCTGGAAAATGTCCGCTCCGGTTACGGTCCCATCGAGGTGCTGAAGGATGTCAGCATCGACGTCAAGCCGCACAGCATCGCCACCCTGATCGGCGCCAATGGCGCCGGCAAGACCACGCTCCTGATGACGGTCTGCGGCCGGCCGCGGGCGCGCGCCGGGCGCGTCATTTTCGACGGCGAGGATATCACCGGCCTGCCGACGCATCTGCTGGTGCGGCGCGGGATCGCCCATGTGCCGGAAGGGCGTCACATCTTCCCGCGCATGAGCGTGCTGGAAAATCTGCAGATGGGCGCCCATGCCGTGAACCCGGGCAATTTCGCGCAGGATCTGGAATTCGTTTTGTCGCTGTTTCCGCAATTGAAAGACCGGCTGGACCAGCGCGGCGGCACCCTGTCGGGCGGCGAGCAGCAGATGCTGGCGATCGGCCGCGGCCTCATGTGCCGGCCGCGCTTGCTGCTGCTGGATGAACCGTCGCTGGGCCTTGCCCCGCTGGTGGTGCGCCAGGTGTTCGACACCATCCGGGCGATCAACCGGGAAAAGCGGACCACCATCCTGCTGGTCGAACAGAATGCCTTCCAGGCGCTCAGCCTGGCGGACAACGCCTATGTCATGGTCACGGGCGCCATCACCCTGTCGGGCACCGGCAAGGAGCTGCTGGGCAACGAAAAAGTCCGCGCTGCCTATATCGAGGGCGCTGGGCACTAGGCCTGCATGTATATAAATGTCATCTGGCGGCTGGACGCCTAAGTGGCCTAACCCCAACTCACCATGGGCGGGCTTGACCCGCCCATCCAGCTTCGTGCCGTAGAAAAGAAAGTTGGATGGCCGGCTCGGAGGCCGGCCATGGAGAGAAATGGGGTTGAAGGGAACACCGCTTTGCCCCCCGAAGTCCCCCTGCTAAGGTCCCGGCCGTCGAATATTCCATGCCGGGGAAAACCATGAAGCGCCTTGCCCTTGTCGCCGCGACGCTCGCCGTCCTTGCCGGTTGCGGCCAGTCGGAATCCACCACCATCAAGATAGGCGTCGCCGCTCCCATGACCGGCGGCGAGGCCGCCTTCGGCGAACAATTCCGCCGCGGCGCCGAAAAGGCCGTGGCTGACATCAATGCCGCCGGCGGCGTCAATGGCCGCCAGCTGGAACTGGTGGTGGGCGACGATGCCTGCGATCCCAAGCAGGCGGTCAGCGTTGCCAACGACATGGCCTCCAACGGCGTCGTCTTCGTCGCCGGCCATTACTGCTCCGGCTCGTCCATTCCTGCCTCCGACGTCTATGCCGAAAACGGCATCGTCCAGATCTCGCCCGGCTCGACCAATCCAAAGCTGACTGAGCGCGGCCTCGCCAATGTCTTCCGCGTCTGTGGTCGTGACGATGCGCAGGGCCCCATCGCCGCCGAATATGTCGCCGCGAATTTCGCCGGCAAGGTCATCGCCGTGGTCGATGACAAGTCGGCCTATGGCCAGGGCCTGGCCAATGAATTCAAGAAGGCGCTGGCGGCCAAGGGCGTGACCCCGGTGCTGTCGGAAGCCATCACCGCCGGCGAAAAGGATTACAGCGCCCTGGTCTCGCGCCTGAAGCAGGTCAAGGCCGAGATACTCTATTTCGGCGGCTACAAGACCGAAGCCGGCCTGATCGTGCGCCAGATGCGCGAGCAGGGCGTGCAGGCGATCCTGATCGGCGGCGACGCGCTGGTGACCGAGGAGTTCTGGGCCATCACCGGCCCGGCGGGCGAAGGTACGCTGATGACTTTCGGCCCCGACCCGCGCCTCGATCCCGCCAACACCAAACTGGTGGAATCCTTCCGCGCCCAGAAATATGAGCCCGAGGCCTATACCCTTTATACCTATGCTGCGATCCAGGCCTGGGCCGCCGCGGCGAAGAAGGCCGGCACCACCGACGCCGCCAAGGTGCAGGCGACCTTGCACAGCGACAAATTCCGCACCGTGCTGGGCGAGATCGGCTTCGACAAGAAGGGCGACGTCACCGTCGCCGGCTATGTCTTCTATGCCTGGAGCGGCGGCAAATACGCCTATGTGAAGTAGGCAGTCGGGGCTCCGACAGCTTCAGTAAGCCGTGCATATCCTGTAGTGGTTGCGGGCAGCATGACGGGGCACTTCCATATGCCTGCCATCCAGACTGAAGAAATCGGCGACCGTCAGGTCATCCGCCTGCTGGGCCGTTTGCTGGGCGAGGTCATCCGCGAACAGCATGGCGCCCAAGCCTTTGAGATGGTGGAAGATATCCGCCGCCGGGCGGTGGGTGAATATCGCACCGGCGGGGCATTGGAGGCCGACCGGCTCAAGCGCCAGTCCGATATCTTCCTTCTGATCCGGGCTTTCTCGATCTTTTCCCAGCTCGCCAATATCGCCGACGACCATGCGACGCGGCGCGAGACCAGGGCGTTGGGCTCGGGCGCGGCGCAGCGGATGGAGCTGCATCCCGGACTGACGCCGAAGCGGGTTCATGCCTATCTGAAAGACGCGCTGTTCGTGCCGGTCATCACCGCTCATCCCACCGAGGTACGGCGAAAATCCATCCTGGACCGCGAGACCGAAATCGCCGAACTGCTGGAGCGGCGTGAGAATGCGTCCTTGCAGACCGCCGAGCATGACGAGATCGACGCCCAGCTCAAGCGCGCCATCCGCATCCTGTGGCAGACCCGCATGCTGCGCTCCACCCCTATCGGCGTCACCGACGAGATCGAGAACAACCTCGCCATCTTCGCCCGCACGTTTCTTCCGGGATTGCCGCGGGTGAAGCGCAACCTGGCGCGGCTGTTCAAGCTCAATGGCGAAATCCTGCCTTACCTGCGCCCCGGCTCCTGGGTGGGCGGCGACCGCGACGGCAATCCCAATGTCTCGCCCGAAACGCTGGACTATGCCGTGCGCCGCCAGGCCGAGATTGTGCTGGATCACTATCTGGAAGAGATCCATGCCCTGGGCGCGGAATTGTCGCTTTGCAATTCCCTGGCCACCAGCAGCGAGGCGCTGAAGGCGCTGGCCGCCGCCGATGAGCATGTCTCCATCCACCAGGAAGACGAGCCCTATCGCCGCGCTTTGGTCACCTGCTACGCCCGCATGGCGGCGACACGGGAGAAACTGCTGGGACGCGGTCCCAACCGCGCCGCCAGTTTCGCCGCCGAACCCTATGCGGCGCCGGAAGTCTTTGCCGCCGACCTGGACATCATTGCCGCGTCCCTGGCCGAAAATGGCGATGCCGATCTGGCGGAAGGCCGGCTGATCCTGTTGCGGGAAGCCGTGGGGGCGTTCGGCTTCCACCTCGCCACCATGGATGTGCGCCAGAACAGCGATGTCCATGAACGGACCGTCGCCGAATTGCTGCAGGGGGCGGGTGCCGAGGCCGATTACCTCAAGCTGCAGGAAACGGATCGCGCCGCGCTGCTGTTGCGCGAATTGGCGCATGCAAGGCTGCTGCGCTCGCCTTACGCCGCCTATTCGCCCGAAACGGCGCGCGAGCTGGCGATTGCCGACAAGGTCGCCGCGCTCAAATCCGGCTTCGGCGAAGGCGCGGTGGCGCAATATGTGATCTCCAAGGCGGGCTCGCTATCCGACCTCTTGGAAACCGCGTTGTTGATGAAGGAAGCCGGCCTGTTCCAACCGGGCGAACGCCCGCAAGGTCGGCTGCGTGTCGTGCCGCTGTTTGAAACGGTGGACGATTTGCGCCGGGCATCCGCCGTGATGGACGCGTATCTTTCCGCCCCGCTGGCGCGCGAACTGGTGCGGGGGCAGGGCAATCTCCAGGAAGTGATGATCGGCTATTCCGACAGCAACAAGGATGGCGGCTATGTCACCTCGACCTGGGAAATCTATTCCGCCATCGGCAGGCTGGTGCGCTTAAGCGAAAAGCACGGCCTGCGCCTGCGCTTCTTCCATGGCCGTGGCGGCGCGGTGGGGCGCGGCGGCGGTTCCAGCTTCGACGCCATCCGCGCGCTTCCCGCCGAAGCCAACGCCGGCGGCATCCGCATCACCGAGCAGGGCGAGGTGGTGGTGTCCAAGTATGGCGAGCCGGTCGCCGCGCAAGCCAGCCTGGAAACCATCGTCACCGCGGCGCTGCTGGCCGAATTGTCGCCGCAGGACGATGCGGTGGATGGAGAGGGTGCTGCCCTGATGGCGCAAATGAGCGAAGCGGCATTCCGCGCCTATCGCGGCCTGGTCTATGACACGCCGGGCTTCGCCGTCCATTTCCGCCAGGCGACGCCCTTGCTGGAAATCGCCGAACTCAAGATCGGCAGCCGTCCGGCCTCGCGCACCACCAGCACCCGCATCGAGGATCTGCGCGCCATTCCCTGGGTCTTTTCCTGGTCGCAGGCGCGCGTGATGCTGCCGGGCTGGTACGGCTTCGGCACGGCGGCGAAAGCCGTTGGCGTCGACAAGCTGGCGCCGCTCTACAAGAACTCCGCTTTCTTCCGCACCATGCTCTCCAACATGGAAATGGTGCTGGCCAAATCCAACCTGGCCATCGCCCGCCGCTACAGCGCGCTGGCGGACGACCAGGGCCTGGGCGAATTGGTGATGCGGCGGGTCGAGGAAGAATGGGCCCTGACCCGCGATGCGGTGCTGGCGATCAGCGGGCAGAAGGCGCTGCTGGATTTCAATCCCCGCCTGGCCGCCTCGATCCGCAGCCGGCTGCCTTATGTCGATGCGCTGAACCATTTGCAGGTGGATCTGATGCGCCGGCGCCGCGCCGGCGACGCCGGTGAAGCGGTGCACCAGGGCATTCACATGTCGATCAACGGCGTAGCGGCGGGACTGCGGAATAGCGGCTAACAGCCAATGTGCTGCGCCCCCTTTCGACAAGCTCAGGGTGAGGTCTTTTGTTAACGTCACCTTGTTCGGTGCGATCGACAACATCCAGAACCTGTCCGAAGCCGGATGGAAGCGACGCTGTACCGTCTGCTTCCCCGGCACAGTTTATTCCGCATCGCGCAGCTCGAGGCCGGCACCGAAAGACCGCCGGTCTTTTATGCCTGCAAGGCACTGACATTGTTCATGAAACTGGCTGGGGGACTAGGATTCGAACCTAGACAGGCAGAGTCAGAGTCTGCAGTCCTACCGTTAGACGATCCCCCAACGGAGCGGTTCGTTTAGACCAGCCCTCCGCCCCTTTCAAGCTCTGCCGAGACAGGGTTTCATTCACCGCCCTGCGCTGGAGTTGGGGCGCAAGGGTGTATTTCGCCGCCGTTCTGCTGCTACCGTGACGCCCAAGTTCCGGGGGAGACGTGGACGCCGCAATCCAGGCCAGGCAGAAGCCGCGCGCACCGATGGCAGTGCTCGATCTGGGCACCAACAATTGCCGTCTGCTGATCGCCGTGGCCGATGGGCGCGGCAATTTCAAGGTCCAGGATTCCTTCTCCCGCATCGTGCGTCTCGGCGAGGGCGTCGAAGCCAGCGGCATGATTTCGGACGCCGCCATGGTCCGCACCATCGCCGCCCTGAAAATCTGCGCCGATCGTATCCGGCGCGCGCATGCCGGCCAGGTCCGCTGCATCGCCACCCAGGCAGCGCGGCTGGCGTCCAATGCCGGCACGCTGGTGCGCCGGGTCCGCGATGAAACCGGCCTGGTGCTGGAAGTGATCAGCGCCGAAGAGGAAGCCGGGCTGGTGGCGCTGGGCTGCGCCTCACTGATCGGCCGCAAATACAAGGGCGCGCTGGTGTTCGACATCGGCGGTGGCTCGACCGAGATCATCCGGCTCGCTCGCGAAGGGGCCGCAGGAGGGGCGCGCGTGACGACCCGCTTTGCCGCCTCGCTGCCGCTGGGCGTGGTGACGCTGTCGGAGCGGCGGTCGCTCCAGGACCGCCAGGATTATCTCGCCCTCCGTGCCGAACTGGCGGCGCGATTTGGCGAACTCAAGCTGCAGATGCCGGACTTCGATCCCGCGTCCGAGCATCTGCTGGGCACCTCGGGCACCGTCACCACGCTGGCCGCCATCGCGCTGAAGCTGCCGCGCTATATCCGGGCCCGGGTCGATGCCAGCTGGCACCAGACGGAAGTCCTGGCGACGGAGGCCGACCGGCTGGCCGGCCTGAGCCAGGAGCAACTCGCCCGAATCGGCAGCATCGGTGCCGACCGCGCCGATCTGATGTTGCCAGGCTGCGCCCTGTTCGCGGCGATCTGCCAGGTCTGGCCCAGCGCCATGTTACGGGTGGCCGACCGGGGCCTGCGGGAAGGCATGCTGCGGCAGTTCACGCAAGGCGTGATATAGCGGCCCCATGAAATCCAGTTCCGGCGATGCCTCGGGGCGCGGCCGTACCCCCGTCAAGGTCAAGAAGTCCAAGGGCCGTACCGCCTCTTCGCGGCAATGGCTGCAGCGCCAGCTCAACGATCCTTATGTCGCCGCCGCCAAGGGCAAGGGCTATCGCAGCCGCGCCGCCTTCAAGCTGGTCGAGTTGGATACGAAATACCGTCTGCTGAAGAAAGGTGCCCGGGTTCTGGATCTGGGTGCCGCGCCCGGCGGCTGGAGCCAGGTGGCGGTGGCCAGGGGCGCTACCGTGGTGGCGGCGGATGTGCTGGCGATGGAAGCCATTCCCGGCGTCACCGTCTTCCAGGCCGATCTCACCGATCCGGATGTGCCCGCCATGCTGAAGGAGGCGCTGGGCGGGCCTGCCGACCTGGTGCTGACCGACATGGCGGCGCCCACCACCGGCCATCGCGCCACCGACCATATCCGCACCATCGCCCTGGTGGAGATTGCGCTGGAGGTGGCCGAGGACACGCTTCGCCCCGGCGGCGCCTTTGTCGGCAAGGTCTTCCAGGGCGGCGCCACCGGCGATCTGCTGGCCCGGATCAAGAAAAATTTTCGCGAGGTCAAGCACGTCAAACCGCCCGCCAGCCGCGCCGACTCGGTCGAGCTTTACCTGGTGGCGCTTGGATTTAAGGGGTGAGCCCGATATAGCTCGCCCCATCTGAAGGGGTTCTCATGCAGCCGCGTTCGCTCGGCATAGGCTCGTTAGGAATTGTGGGGCATGGCGCTTTCGGGGCCTTCCTCGAAAGCCTGGCCCGGCGTTTCGCGCCGGGGCTGCAGGTGCGCGTCTTCGCCCGCCGCCAGCCGCCCGACGGTAGCCGCTTCTTCTCGCTGGAAGAGACCTGCCAGTCGGATGTGGTGATCATCTCGGTCTCGATCCGCGCCTTTGCCGAAACGCTGCTCAAGGTTTTGCCGCTGCTGAAGCCGGGCGCCGTCCTGGTGGATGTGAACACGGTGAAGGAACATCCCGCCCGGCTGCTGGCACAACATGCCAAGGGTGTGGCGTATGTCGCCACCCATCCCATGTTCGGTCCTTTCAGCTTCGAAAAGCAGGGCGGTACGCTCAAGGGCCTGCGCCTGGTCATTACCGAAAACACCCTGGCGCCGGCGGCGCTCGAGGCCGCCATCGCCTGGCTGAAGGGGCTGGGGCTCAATGTGCTGACCACCAGCTCGCAAGCCCATGACCGCATGCTGGCCGAGACGCTTTTCCTCACCCATTATGTCTCGCAGATGGTGGCGGCGGGCGGTTTCGTCCGCACCGACATCGACACGCTTTCCTTCGGCTATCTGATGGACGCGGTGGAAAGCGTGAAGGGCGACACCGAACTTTTCCGTGACGTTTTCGCCTTCAATCCCTATTGCCGCGAGACCATCGCGCGGCTGGAAAAGGCTGAAGCCGGCGTGCATGCGCTACTTGAGAGCGACGGAGCGACCGCGAACCCGAAGCGTAGCTGAGGGCCTCGCGGCGCGACCATCAAATAAGCAAATAGAAAAAGGCCCCGGCCGAAGCCGGAGCCCTTTCCCACCACAACAATCGTTAACGAACGTGCTTCAGGCTGATCGAGCCGATGCCCGCCGCCACGTTCAGGCCGGTCGAACCCTGGATGCTGACCGGCTGCAGGGCGATGGACTTGTCCAGACCGCCGACCAGGACATTGGCGCCGAGGCCGACGCCAACATTGGCCTGCGCGGTGGCGCCGGCATACTCGCCTTCAATCGCGCCCGGACGGACATCGGAGGTCGGGGCCAGAACCGCCCAGACCAGCTTGCCCTTGCCGGTGTAGCCGATATCGACGCCCCATTTGGAGATCGAACCGGCATAGCGCTCGACATGCGCATTGCTGGGCTCATAGCTGCAGGTCAGGTCCTTGGTCGAACCGAAGACAAAACCCGCGCCGGCGGCGACATCGCAGGTCAGGGTGCCGACCTTGACGCCGGCGGGGGCGGCCTGCGTGGCGCCCGACAGCGCAACGACAGCGGCGGCAGCGGTAAGCATCACGCGGAAATGACTTTTCATAACGGGTCTCCTCATCAGGCCGCCGGCAAAGTTGCGCGGCGGCAAACTCAAAGGCCCCGGCGCAAGTGCCGGAACCTTTCGTGGAAGGAAACGCCGGGTCTTCGACAGAGGTTCCGTCACCGATGCGAAAGCGCATGTCGCATTTTTTGTGGAACCTTTTACGCGCAGGCGGAGTTTTGCGCGGCCGCAGATTTAATCTGTATACGAATTATATCGCGCAGGCGCAGCGGGGGAATCAGTCGGCCGCGGTAAATGGCGCCTGCCAATCCAGGGGGCTTTTGCCGCCCGTGGTTTATCCCCTTGTATAAAAACGGATTTTATCCGGCTGGGGCCGGTCCGGGTTCCGCGCCCTTGCGCTGGCCGGAACCCGCTGGTACAGGCTCGGCGCTCCACCGGCGAAGCCGGCACCGTGAAGGGAGCCACTGCATGACCACCAGCCCCATCCGCGAAGCCCTGACCTTCGACGATGTCCTGCTGGTGCCCGGCGCCTCCGAAATCCTTCCTGCCCAGGTCGATACCCGCTCTCGTCTGACCCGTTCGGTCGAGCTGGGCATCCCGCTGGTCTCCGCCGCCATGGACACCGTGACCGAAGCGCCGCTGGCCATCGCCATGGCCCAGGCCGGGGGCATGGGTGTCATTCACAAGAACCTGTCGATTGAGGAGCAGGCCGAGCAAGTCCGCCGCGTCAAGCGCTTCGAAAGCGGCATGGTGGTCAATCCCGTCACCATCGGCCCCGACGCGACGCTGGCCGATGCGCTGACGCTGATGGAACGGCACCGTATCTCCGGCGTACCGGTGGTGGAAAATCCCAACGGCAAGGGTGCCGGCAAGCTGGTCGGCATCCTCACCAATCGCGATGTCCGTTTCGCCGAAGACAAGCGCCAGCCCGTCAAGGAGCTGATGACGAAAGACAAGCTGGTAACGGTGCGCGAAGGGGTCAAGCCCGACGAGGCCAAGCGCCTGCTGCATCAGCACCGCATCGAAAAGATCATCGTGGTCGACGACACCTATCGCTGTGTCGGCCTGATCACGGTCAAGGATATCGAGAAGGCGCAGAAATATCCCAATAGCTGCAAGGACGCGCTGGGCCGCCTGCGCGTCGCCGCCGCCACCGGCGTCGGCGAAGACGGCTATGCCCGCGCCATGGGCCTGATCGAAGCCGAATGCGATGTGATCGTGGTCGATACCGCCCATGGCCATTCCAAAGGCGTGATCGAGGCGATCCGGCGCATCAAGAAACAGTCCAACCTGGTCCAGGTCACCGGCGGCAATATCGCCACGGCGGACGCCGCCAAGGCCCTGATCGACGCCGGCGCCGATGCGCTGAAGGTCGGTATCGGCCCGGGCTCGATCTGCACCACCCGCATCGTGGCGGGCGTGGGTGTGCCGCAGCTCACCGCCATCATGGACGCCGTCAGCGTGGCGCATGCCGCCGACGTGCCGGTGATTGCCGATGGCGGCATCAAATATTCCGGCGACCTCGCCAAGGCGCTGGCCGCCGGCGCCTCCGTCGCCATGGTCGGCTCGCTGCTGGCGGGAACCGAGGAAAGCCCGGGCGAGGTGTTCCTCTACCAGGGCCGTTCCTACAAGGGCTATCGCGGCATGGGCAGTGTCGGCGCTATGGCCCGTGGTTCGGCCGACCGTTATTTCCAGGCCGAGGTCCGCGATGCGCTCAAGCTGGTGCCGGAAGGTGTCGAAGGCCAGGTCGCTTACAAGGGCCCGGTGGGCAGCGTGGTGCACCAGATCATTGGCGGCCTGCGCGCCGCCATGGGTTACACCGGCTGCGCCACCATTCCCGACTTCCACAAAAAGGCGCAGTTCGTCCGCATCACCGGCGCCGGCCTGCGCGAGTCCCATGTCCATGACGTGATCGTCACCCGCGAAGCCCCCAATTATCAGGGCGGGCAATAGGCGCGATGGCCGTTGCGCTGCCGCTTGCGGGTTTTCTCATTCCCGTCATCGTCTGTTGGATCGCCGGCGCGAGCCCCGCGGTCGCCCGCATCCTGATCGGCGCCGGCATCCTGCTTTATATCTCCCGCAACGTGCTGAAGACGTATTTCAGCCGGAAGGGCGAAGCTGTTCCCGATTGGGTTGCGGTGCCGGGGCTGATCGGCACCGGTCTGGCGCCGGGCGGCATTGCGATATTGCTGCTTCTTTCCCTGGGGTTGATCGCCCGCGTCTAGAGTCTGATCGCGCTTTTTTGAAGCGCGATCAGACTCTAGCCTTTTGTTTTGTCGTGCAATTTTTCCGAAAACCGCTCCACACTTTTCGGATTGCGCTCTAAGCGCGCAGCTTCGCGGCCTGCAGCAGGATAATCGTCTTGGCGTCGATGATGTCGCCCGACGCGATCATCGCATGGGCCTCGTCCAGGCTCAGCTCGAGAACTTCAATATCCTCACCCTCATGTTCATGGCCGCCGCCCTTTTCGCGCGGTGCGGTGGAATCATATTCGGCGAGGTAGATCGTCATCCGCTCCTTCACGGCACCGGGGCTGGGAAAGCAACAGCACACCAGCGTCAGCGCCCCCAGGGTGACGCCGGCTTCCTCCATCGCTTCGCGGCGGGCGCAATCCTCCGGCGTGTCGCCGTCCAGCTTGCCTGCCACCGCCTCGATCAGCATTTCGTGATAGCCCCGCTCAAAGGCCGGCCAGCGGAACTGGCGGATCAGCAGCACCTTTCCGCGCGCCCGATCCATCGGCAGCACCGCTGCACCATCGCCGCCCATGTCATAGCATTCGCGGAACAGATGCTGCCATTGCCCGTCACGGCGCTGATAGTCGAATTCCGCCCGCCGCAGGACATAGTGATTGTCGGAAAGGACCTTCAGTTCGCGCAACTTGACCCGGCTGCTGATGTCTTTATTGCTCATGCGCTTTCCTGCAAAATTGATCTCATGACACCTGCCGCCCGGACCCAGGCCGCCATCGATATTCTTGCCGGACTGGCGGCGACGCAACAGCCGGTCGACCGTTATCTCAGGGATTTCTTCCGCGCCCGCCGCTATGCCGGCTCCAAGGACCGCCGCGCCATCGGCGAATTCGTGTTCGAAATGCTGCGCCATCGTGCCTCCTTCGCCCATCGCATGAGCGATGAGGCGCCTCGCGCCCTGATGATCGCGGCCTTGCTGGCGGCCGGTGACGATCCCGCAGCGCTGTTCACCGGCGGCTATGGGCCTGAGCCGCTCAGCGATGCCGAACGCGCCGCCATTGGCGCCACGCCGCCGCCCGCGCCGCCGCATGTGGTCGGCGAATATCCGTCCTGGCTGGAGCCCAGCCTGACGCGCGCCTTTGGCGACCGGCTGGCGGAAGAGATGCTGGCGCTGCAAAGCCGCGCGCCGGTCGATCTGCGCGTCAACACGCTGAATTCCGATCGCCCCGACGTGCTGGCCGCCTTGAAGGCAGATGGTTTCGCCGCGGAAGCGACGCCCTATTCGCCAATCGGCATTCGCATCCCGCCGGGCGAGGGCAGCGCGACGCTGGCCAAATCGCCGCTCTTTCTTTCCGGTGCCTTTGAATTTCAGGACGAGGCGGCGCAATTGGCCTCGCTGCTGGCCGGCGCCAAACCCGGCATGCGCGTGCTCGACCTGGCGGCGGGGGCTGGCGGCAAGTCGCTGGCGATGGCGGCGGCGATGAACAATCAAGGCGAGATTCTCGCTTTTGACGATGCCGCCAAGCGCCTGGCGCCGCTGGCCGAGCGCGCAACGCGGGCAGGGGCCGGCTGCATCACCCTGGCGCCGCATCGCGGCGGTCCGCTCTGGGGCAACGGCAAATTCGAGCTGGTGTTTCTGGATGCGCCCTGCAGCGGCAGCGGCACCTGGCGGCGCCAGCCGGAATTGCGCTGGCGCCTGACGCCCGAGCGGCTGGCCGAACTGACCCGGCTGCAGGACCAGCTGCTGGACGAAGCCGCCCGCCACACCGCGCCGGGGGGCCGGCTGGTCTATGCCACCTGCTCGCTGGTCCCTGAGGAGAATGAAGACCGGGTGGCCGGGTTCCTGGCCCGCAACCCTGATTTCACTCCCCGGAACCCGGATTGGGACGGCCCGCCAATCCCCGGATTGGACAGGGATTTTCGCGCCAGCCCGGCCAAAACCGGCACCGACGGCTTTTACTGTGCATGGCTCCAGCGGAGCTGATGTTTAAGAGGGCCGGCCTGCGTACGAAACATGGCTTTGGCCGCGGAAAATGGGTTACGCTGCCTGCCATGAAAGGGCTGTCGATTCCGGTTTTGCTGCTGACTTTGGCGGCCGTGGTTCCTGCGCACGCGGCGAACCCGCCTGCCGCCGTTGTCTCATTGCTCACCCAGGCGCAGGACGCCCAGGTGCGGGGCGAAATCGAGCTGGCGCTGCGCATGGCGCAGGCCGCCATCGTCGCTGATCCGGCCCAGACCGTGTCCTATGTTGCGCTGGGCGACATCTATGCCCAGCAGGGTCAGGCGGAGTATGCGCGCTCCTATTATGAGCTGGCGCTGCAGATCGATCCGCAGGACGCCGCCGCCCTGAAACGCATGGCTGGCCTGGCCGACACCACAAAGGCTGCCGCCAACACTCCATGAGCGTCCTGGTCATTGATTTCGGCAGCCAGGTGACTCAGCTCATCGCCCGGCGGGTTCGCGAAGCTGGCGTCTATTGCGAGATCGTGCCTTTCAACAAGGCCGAAGC
>DATFFI010000004.1:0-19043 GCA_035250225.1 Rhizomicrobium sp.
CTTCCACTACAAAGCCCTGATTTGACTGGATTTTTAGCCTTTACCGAAGGTTAACGCCGCCCCGGCGATAAGGTACGAGAAAGGGGAGCATTCCGGTGTTCAGACAAAGGTTTGGTCTTCGTTTGGCAATGGGCTTGCTGCTGGCGCTTTGCGCCATGCCTGCCTTTGCGGCCGACCGTGTCACCGGCAGCGCCGAGAATGGCTATCGCCGTCTCAGCTTCACCCTCGATGGCGCCGCCAAAGTCGGCGCCACCACCACCGAAGGCGTGCTGACCATCACCTTCGGCCGCGCGCCCGGCATAACGCCGGAAGCGATCATGGCCGCGGCGCCGGGATTGATCACCTCGGGCCGTGCCGATGGCCAAAGCCTGCGATTTGCCCTTTCCCAGCCGCTCAAGCTGCATGTGCATCAGCAGGGCGATCGCGCCGTGGTCGATCTGGCGCCGCTGAGCTTCAACGGCACGATGCCGGATCTGCCGCCGCCGTCCAAGCCGGCGCCGCCCAAGCCGATCGATGTCGCCACCCTGCCCGAGATCAAACTGCGCGCCGGCAACTACAGCAATTTCACGCGCCTGGTATTCGACTGGACGCGAAATGTTCCGTATACGGTGTTTCCCGGCACCGGCAAGATCACGGTGCGCTTCGGCGCCCCCACCCGCTTCGATCTTTCCATTCTGGGCAAGCTGCCGCCCGCCTGGGTGAAGAATGCCGCCTGGCGCAATGACGGCGGCAGCACGCTGGTGGAAATCACCACCGACAGCGATTCCGGTTTCCATGATTTCCGCGATGGTCCGCGCATCGTGCTGGATATCCTGGCGCCCAGGACCGACGCCGCCGCCTATGCGCCGCCGGGCCAGAACAAGCCCACCGTCACCAGAATGACGGCAGGCGCCAGCGCGGCGCAGGTGCAGGCCATCGCCGATGCCGCCGCCGCGCTGCAGCCTAAAAAGCCCGAGACCAAGCCGGCGGAGGCCGCCAGGCCCGCCGACCCCCACGCCAAGCCTGACCCACACACCAAGCCGGAACCGGCAGCCACCGAGAAGCCTGCTGAAACCAAAACCGCCGAGCCGCTGCCCAACGCCAGCGGCCAGCTGACGCCCACCGGCGCCAGCCTCACCTTCCGCAATGCGCCGTCGGCCGCTGTCTTCATTCGCGGCCTCACCGCCTGGGTGGTGCTGCCCAATGCGCCGGCGCCCGATATCGCCGCGCTGAAGAAATCGCTGGGCGGCTTTGCCGCCGCGGTGGAAGGCTCGTCCAGCCCGGGTCTTTCGATTCTGCGCATCACCCTGAAGGACGGCAACAAGATCGCCGCGCGCGGCGACGGTTCCAATCTGCGGGTGCTGATCGGACGCGAGGCGGAGGCCCAGACCTCTGCGATCGGCTTTGCCCGCAACCAGGCCGATCCCAAGCGCACCTCGCTTACCACCACCCTGCCGCGCGCCAGCATCGCCCTGCCGCTGACCGATCCGGCCAGCGGCGACACGCTGACGGTCATTCCGTCGGCGCCCGGCCACGCCATGCCGGCGCAAAAAGTGTTTGCCGATTTCGCCGCCCTGCCCAGTGCGCAAGGCCTGGTGATCGCGGCCTATACCGACGATCTTGCCATCACCGTCTCGGATGCCCGCGTCACCATCGCCCGTCCCGGCGGCATGGCGCTGACGCCGCCGCAGATGCCGGTGGCCTCTTCGCCCGCCGCCCTGGCCGGCAATACCGGCGGCCCCAGCTATCTCGACCTCGCCCAATGGGCCAAGCCGGTGGGCGGCAGCTTCCTCGCCACCCAGCGCACCCTGGCGCATGACCTTGCCAAGCTGCCGCCGCCACAGCGCAACCTGGCGCGTCTGCGGCTGGCGCGCTTCTATCTGGCGCAGGGCATGGCGGCGGAATCGCTGGGCCTGATCAACCTGATCCAGATCAACGATCCCGGCCTGAAGGGCGATATCCAGCTTTCCACCATGCGCGCCGCCGCCTCGGTGCAGATGGGCCGCTATCGCGACGCCCGCAACGAACTGGCCAGTCCGATGTTCGATGCCGACCGCAATGCCCTGTTGTGGCGCGGCCTGGCCGATGCCGGCCTGGAGAATTGGCGCGAAGCCCAGCGTGAACTGGAAGCCGCCGAAGCGGTGTTGTCGCGCTATCCGGTCGAATGGCAGGTGCGGGTTCTGACCGGCCATGCCGAAGCAGCGCTGGCGCTGGGACGCGTCGACCTGGCCGATGCCGCCATGAGCCGCCTGCCCAAACAGGTGCCGCCGGCGCAATCCTTCGAAGTGCGGCTGGCCAAGGCGCGCATCGCCGCCGCCGAAAGCCGCCACAATGTGGCAATGCCGGAATTCGCCGCCATCGAAAAGGGCGGCAACGAAAAACTGTCTGCCCGCGCCGTCTATTACCGCACCGAAACAGCGCTCGCCGCCGGCATGACCACGCCGCAGCAGGCGATCGACACACTGGAACGCCTGCGCTTCCGCTGGCGCGGCGACGGACTGGAACTCAAGACCCTGCGCAAGCTGGCTTCGCTCTATTTCAAGGACAATAATTGGCGCGACGGCCTGAAGATCCTGCGGGTCGCGACCCAGAATTTCAGCGGCAATGACGCCCGCGCGGCGCAGGACGATATGCGCGGCGCCTTCGTCAACCTCTATTTGAAGGGCGCTGCCGACAAGCTCCCGCCGGTGGAATCGCTGGCGATGTTCCATGACAATATCGACCTCACCCCGATCGGGCCGGATGGCGACGAAATGATCCGCCGCATGTCCGACCGTCTGGTGGCGGTCGACCTGCTGGGCCCGGCCAGCGACCTTCTGGCCTACCAGGTGGACAAGCGGCTGGACGGCATCGCCAAGGCCCAGGTCGCCGCGCGGCTTGCCACCGTGCAGTTGATGAACCGCAAGCCGGCCGACGCCATCACTTCCCTGCGCAATTCCCAGATCACCGGCCTGCCGGATGACGTCATCCATGCCCGCCTGATCCTGGAAGCCCGCGCCTTCGCGGCCCTAAAGCAATATGACAATGCCCTGGATCTGCTGGGCGTCGACCAGGGCGCCGATACCCGCCAGCTGCGCGCCGACATCTATTGGGAAAGCGGCAACTGGGCCGTGGCCGGCCAGAAGATCGAGGAAATGCTGGGCACGCGCTTCAGCGACCCCGCCGCCCTCTCCGCGGCCGAACGCATGGATGTGCTGCGCACGGCGGTGGCCTACTCCCTGGCCAATGATGAAAAGAGCCTGGAGCGGTTGCGCACCAACTTCACCGCCAAGCTGAAGGGCACGCCCGACATGAACCTGTTCACGGTCCTGTCGCAGCCGATCGACCAGCATGGCCTGGCGTTCCGCGAGGCGGCCGCGAAGATTGCGAGTGTGGATACGCTGCGCTCCTTCATGACGGACTTCACCAAGAAGTTCGCGGGAGCTAAGGGCTCATAAAACTCCATCCTCCAACATTCTCCATGGCCGGCCTCCGAGCCGGCCATGGTGAGCGGTGAGAGGTTCAGACTTTACCCGTCACCAGCGCCCGAAACCCCGCAATCACCGCCTCATAGGTCGGTTTCTTGAACGGCACGATCAGGTTCGGGATCTCGTCCAGATGGAACCATTTCCAGTCGGAAAATTCCGGCTCATGGGCATAGAGGTCGATGTCATTGTCCTGGCCGGTGAAGCGCATCAGGAACCAGCGCTGCTTCTGGCCCTTATACTTGCCGTGGAAGGCGACGCCGATCAGGTGCTCGGGCAGGTCGTAGTAAAGCCAGTCAGGCAATTCGGCGACGATCTCGGCCTTGTCGGTGCCGGCTTCTTCCATCAGCTCGCGCATGGCCGCCTGGCGCGCATCCTCGCCGTCATCGATGCCGCCTTGCGGCATCTGCCAGCCCTCGACGGTCTGGTCGATGCGCTTGCCGGCAAAGACTTTGCCTTGATGATTGATGAGCATGATCCCGACGCAGGGCCGGTAGGGGAGATCAGACATGAAAGCGCGCTATTGTTTGGGCGCGCTCACTATGGCTGAGACGGGTACCAATACAAAGCCTCGCGATTGGAGACTTTTCGCCCACAGGGCGATGCGCTCGACCGAGACGGGATAGACAAAGGCGGTTCCGACGGCGCTGCCATGGGTGCGGGCGGTATTTTCCAGTTCCGCCAGGCGGCGATCGATTTCCAGCGCCGTCTGGATGGTGTCGAGATTGGCGGCGCCTTGCGCGAAAGGCGCGCCCAGGCCGCCGGCGACGGTGGGAACCACCGAGCGCAGCGTGCTGCCCGTGTCATAGAAATAGAGGCCGCGGCGCGACAAGGACGTCAGCACCGGCGCCAGCGCGTCGGAATCCGACAGGAAACGGTCGCCCAGCAGATTGGCAACACCGGCATAGCCGGTGAAGCGGGTCAGCGCCCAGTTGAGCCGCTCGGTATTGGCGGAGGTGGCGCTGCCGGTGCGCAGCGTGTGCGGACCCGGATCGCTGTCGGGAAAATCGAACGGCTCCATCGGAACCTGGAGCACGACTTCGTGGCCACGTGCACGCGCGGCGGAAAGCCAGCGCGGCGCATCGCTCGCATAAGGAAGGATGCCGACGGTCACCGCCGGCGGCAGGCCCGCCAGCGCGCCCTGCGTCGCCTTGGCCGAAAGCCCCAGGCCCGTCATCACAATGGCAATGCGGAATTTTCCGGCTGCCGCGGGAGCGGCATAGGCCGTCATCGGCTTGCGGCCGTCATCGGCGATACGCGGCAAGGGACCCAGCGCGGTATTTTCGGTCAGCGCGGGATCGGCGATCAGGGCGCGGCCGGCGTGGCTCACCTGGGTCACCGGCGGCATCGGCGTGTCGGGGGTCGGCTCGGCGCGGATAACCGGCTGGACGGGCGCGCGGGAAGCGGACGGCATCAGCGGAATGCGCACAGAGACGCTATGGGTGCTGCTGCCCAGCAGGGTGATGGTGGCGGCGGCGCCCATCAGCAAACAGATCAGGGAGGCGCCCGCCAGGCCAAGGGCGCGCGCGCCTTTGGGCGGAGGAGCTTCCGAATCGGCATAGACGGTCATGCCGCCATAAAAAGCGCGGCGTGGTTTAAGGCCCGTTAACGCGCCGGTTGCGGGCAGTCGGCAGGTATCGCCTGGCCTCGCCCCTGACCGCGCCCTTGGCCCCGGCCCTGACCAAGGCCCCGGCCGGCAAAGTCCCCACGGCCGGCGCCCCGGCCGGCGAAGCCACGCCGTGCCCCTATGGGGAGGCAATCGGCCCGGGCGGTCCCGGCTGCCGGGGCGGTGGGGGGCGGCGCAGACGTTTCGGCGGACCCCGGCAGATCGGGCTGCGGCGGCGCTTCCGGCACAGGTACCAGGGCAGACCCCAGCGCCGGGGCGGCCACCGCACAAGGGTTGGACGGAGCGCAAGCCCTGCGGCTGGGCGTGACCGAACTGAGCGGCGGCGACACCGCTGCCACCGTGTTGGACGCGCGCATCTGGCCCCAAGCTACCGAGCCCCAAACTGCTGAGCCTAAGACCGCTGGCCCCACCAGCACGGCACCCCAGGCGAAAAGGCAAGCGGCGGCGTGTCTCACGTTGCTTGTTTCCTGATTGCCGAAAGGGGGGAAGCGCTTCCGGCCTGCAAGAGGCGTAAGAAATTTACTAGTCCCGCGCAAATGAACCGCGTCTGAACACGTTCAAAAGCAGTGGGGGCAAAAGCAGAGGGAGCAAAAGCAAACGGCCGCCCCTTCCCGGAGGCGGCCGTCTGTCGGAACCGTAATGTCTAGTTCTTTACCGCGGCAGCGGTGGCGGTCGCCGGCATATCGGTGGCGGCGGCAACCGTCATCTTGCCGTTGACCAGGTCCAGCGCGTAGGCGAGCTGGAAGTCGTCATACTTCTTGCCCGGCGCCGGCTTGACCACCGGCGCGTTGACGCGCTTGGCCGGCACCGGCTCGCCCGCCAGATGGCCGCGCAGATCGGCCTCCGACTGGCGCGACAGTTTCGGCACCGCCGCTTCATCGCCCTGCGCCACCTGGATGTCGGGAACGATGCCCTGCGCCTGGATCGAGTGACCGGACGGCGTGTAGTAGCGCGCCGTGGTCAGGCGCAGCGCGCCGCCACCCTGGCTGAGCGGAATGATGGTCTGCACCGAGCCCTTGCCGAAGCTGGTCATGCCGATGACGGTGGCGCGCTTGTGATCCTGCAGCGCGCCCGCGACGATTTCGGAGGCCGAAGCGCTGCCGGCATTCACCAGCACCACGATCTTCTTGCCTTCGGTAATGTCGCCGGACTTGGCGTCATAACGCTGGGTATCGTCCGACTGGCGGCCGCGGGTGGAGACGATCTCGCCCGAACCGAGCAGATCGTCCGAGACCTGGATCGCCTGGTCGAGCAGGCCGCCCGGATTGTTGCGCAGGTCCAGCACATAGCCGGCGATGCCGGGGCCGATCTGGCGCTTCAGTTCGCGCACCGCGCGCTCCAGGCCGCTGGCGGTCTGCTGGTTGAAGCCGGTCATGCGGATATAGCCGATATTGCCTTCGCGGCGGAAGGTGACGGCATCGACCTGGACGATGGCGCGCTGGAGCGTCACGTCGAAGGGCTTCTTCTCGCCCTCGCGGATGATGGTGAGGATGATGCGCGAACCGGCCGGGCCGCGCATCTTGTCGATGGCCTCGTTCAGCGGCAGGCCCATGATCGAGACGCTGTCGATGGCACCGATCTTGTCGCCCGGCTTGATGCCGGCGCGCGCGGCCGGCGTGCCGTCGATCGGCGAGATCACCTTGATGAGGCCGTCTTCCTGCGTCACCTCGATGCCGACGCCGCCGAACGAGCCGCGGGTCTGAATCTGCATGTCGCCATATCCCTTGGCGTCCATATAGGCCGAGTGCGGGTCGAGATCGGAGACCATGCCCTGGATGGCGGCACGGATCAGTTCGCGATCCTGGACCTGGCGCACATAATTGGCGCGCACGCGCTCGAAGGCATCGGAGAAGAGATCGAGCTGTCGATAGGCACTCGCGTCATCGGCGCCCTTGGCGCTCATGACACCCAGGGCGGCGCCGAAGCCGATAACCATGCCCATGCTGACCAACGCGATGCGTCTCATCTTTTCGCCTTCCTTAAATCGAGGCTGAGCCAGGGCGCAGGATCGAGCCCCTTTGCGTCACGCCTGAGCTCGAAATAGAGCCTTCCGTCGCCGGCTGATCCCGGCATGGTCCCGACGGGTTCACCCGCCAGCAGCTCGTCATTCGGACGCACCGTCACTTGTCCCAGCCCCGCCAAGACCAGATCGTAACCGTTGCTTATTTCCAGGATCAAGACCTGTCCTGATTTAAGGTAAGGACCGGCGAATAAAACTTTGCCGTCGGCCGGGGCGATCACCTGGGCCCCGGGCAGAGTGGCGAAGCTGGATCCGGCTCCGGAACCCGAGCCGGGCGGCAAAATGGTTCCGACCACCGGCGTCAGGAGCGACCCCCTGGTTATTGGTAAATCGGGCTTTCCGGCGCGCGATTCCACCACCACCACGCCGCTTTCGCCGCTGCCGGCGCGGCGCAGCCGGGCAATCCGGGCCAGGAGCGTGCGGAAGTCGGCGGCCTCGGCGGCGATCTGCGCCAGTTCACGCTGCAGGGTTCCGTAGGTTCCGGCGGCATCTTCGGCTTCCCGCTCTTTCACCGCCAGCAGCACCGCCAGTTCCGCGCGCGCGGCTTGCAGCGATTTTTCGGTGACGGCTGCCTGTTGCTGCTTTTCTTCCAGTTCCGCGCGCGTCTTCGCCAGCGTGTCGAGCCGGCGCGACAGGGAAGCGGCCCGGGCATAGACCGGCGGCAGCGACGCGCCGATCAGCATCGAACCGCGCGCCGCACCCAGAGCATCGCCGGACTTCAGCGCCAAAGCCGGCGGCATGTCATGCTGCAGCCGTTGTAGTACCGCCAGCAGCCGGGTGACGGCGACGCGATCGCGGACAAAGCCTTCGCTGAGACGTGCGTCTTCGGCGCTGAGCTCGGCGATGCGGTCGGTCTGTTCCTCGCGCGTGCGCTCCAGCCCGGCGATCTGGGCGGCGGTGGCGATCAGCTTCCTGCGCAGCGCGGCCGCTTCGGCCGAGAGCGTATCGCTGCGCCGCTTGGCTTGCGCCACCTGCGGCGTCTGTTCCTTGAGCTTGCTGTTGAGGGCGCGCAGCTGCTCGGCGCTGGTCGGCATTTGCGCCAGGCTCTGCGCCGGCACCGCCCGCGACAGATCGATGGGCTGTTCCGGCGGCGCATCGGCGCGGCGGTCCGGACGGGGCGTGGGACGGATCATCTCCACCTGTTTGGCCCCCGGTTTGGCCCCTGGTTTGGCCAGCGCGCGCGGTTTTTGCGCCAGCGCGGGCGGCGTCAGCAGTGCCACCGAAGCCAGGAGAAGGAGCGTCCGCCTCAGCTCACACCTCGCGTCTTAGAAGAGAGTGTCCGGTCATCGCCGCCGGCGCCGGCAATCCCATCAGGTCGAGTATGGTGGGCGCGACATCGGCGAGTCTTCCATTCACCAGGCGGGCATTCTCCAGCTGCGCCTTCGGACCGTTTACCACGATGACGGGAACATCCAGGGTGGTGTGGGCGGTGAAGGGCTCGTGAGTCGCCGGGTCTTCCATCATTTCGATATTGCCATGATCGGCGGTGACAAGCATCACCCCGCCCATCTTTTCGATCGCGGCGCGCAAGCGGCCCAGCGCCTTGTCGATGGTTTCCACCGCCTGCAGCGCCGCCGCCATGATGCCGGTATGGCCGACCATGTCGGGATTGGCATAGTTGCAGACGATCAGGTCGTATTCGCCCGACAGGATGGCGGCTTCCAGTTTGTCGGTGACTTCCGGCGCGCTCATTTCCGGCTTGAGGTCATAGGTCGCCACCTTCGGGCTGGGAACCAGGATGCGGTCCTCGCCCGGGAACTGGGTTTCGCGCCCGCCATTCAGGAAGAAGGTGACATGGGCGTATTTCTCGGTCTCGGCGATGCGCAATTGCCGAAACCCGCACGCCGCCACCACTTCGCCCAGCGTGTCCCGCACATCCTCGGGCGGGAAGACGGCGGTCATCAGCGGTTTGAGGGCATCGGAATATTCGGTGAGGCCGGCGGCGGCGGCGAACTTCGCCATCCGCTTGCGGACAAAGCCGTCAAAGGCGGGATCGAGCAGGGCGGTGCAGATTTCGCGGGCGCGGTCGGCGCGGAAATTGGCAAAGAGCAGGACATCGCCATCCTTGACACCGGCATACTCGTCCAGCACCAGCGGCGCGACGAATTCGTCGGTCACGCCCTCGGCATAGGAGGCGTCGAGCGCCTCGAGCGGATCGGCGAAGCGGCGCGCCGAAGCGTCGACGATGGCATCATAAGCGCGTTCGACGCGGTCCCAGCGCTTGTCGCGGTCCATGCCATAGAAGCGCCCCGCCAGCGTCGCTAGGCGCACGCCGGGGAGGCCCGCAATGTCACCGGTGAATTTTTCCAGGAAGCCGCGCGCGCTTTTGGGTGGCGTGTCGCGCCCATCCAGGAAGGCGTGAATGAAGACCGGCACGATTTTTTTATGGTCGGCATCCGCCGACGGGGCAGCCGCCTTCACCAGTGCCACGATATGATCCTGATGCGAATGGACGCCGCCCGGCGACAACAGGCCCATGATGTGCAACGCGCCGCCTTTGGCGCGGGCCTTGGCGATCAGCGTCTGCAGCACCGGACGCCCGGCCAGCGTGCCGTCTTCAATGGCGACATCGATACGCGGCAGGTCCTGCGCCACCACCCGGCCGGCGCCGATATTCATATGCCCGACTTCAGAATTGCCCATCTGGCCGCGCGGCAGGCCGACCGCGGTGCCGGAGGTGGCGAGCAGGGCGTGCGGGCATTCCGCCAGCATGCGGTTGTAATTGGGTGTCACTGCCTGGGCGATGGCGTCGTCGAGCGCCGTATCATCGCGATGTCCCCAACCATCAAGAATGCAAAGCAATGCCGGGCGGGGGCGAGTCATGACAGGTTCACTTGTAGTGGGCGGCATCCGCCGCCGGGTTAACAAAGGCCGGAAAATAGGTATCCCGCCCTGCCCTGTCCATGCGCCCTAGCGCCTGGCTAGGCGGAAATGCGGCCCACTAGCCCAACCATTACGGACTGCGAGGCCTGTCGCTGTTCGCAGTGATCGCGGCTTTCGCCTCGTGCGAAGCGAGGCGCGCGCATCCAAGGGTGCGGGCGTTGGCTTAGCTTTTCTTGGCAAGCGCAGCGCGCCTGGAAAAGCTTGCCCTAGCCGAAGGCGGGGCGGGCAGCAAAAGCGCTATGGAGGCTTTTGCTATTCCGCCCCACGGCCGGAGAGGTCGTCTTTAGAACTTGTTCACCATAAAGATTTGGCCCGGCAGGGTTTGCCGGGCGGTGGATTTCGCTGGCCAGAACACAAAATAAGCTATTGATTTTGTTGGTATAAATCCGCGCCAAACCCGGCATGCTTCTGGCAAGGGACTTGTCGAACCGAAAGGCAGAAGCCCTTCCATGCGCGCACCTTATTATATCCGTCTCGCTGCCCTCGCCGTCGGCGCCGCCCTTATTGGCTTTCCCTGGGCGGCGACGCCCGCCTTCTCCTTCAGCCGGGTCAAGGACCTAGTCGATGTCCAGGGCATCCGTGACAACCAGCTGGTCGGTTATGGCCTGGTGGTCGGCCTCAACGGCACCGGCGACTCGCTGAAGAACGCGCCGTTCACCCAGCTTTCGATCCAGACCATGCTGGAGCGGATGGGCACCAACACCCGCGGCCAGACGATGCAGACCAAGAACGTCGCCGCCGTGATGGTCACCGCCAACCTGCCGGCCTTTTCCTCGAACGGCTCGCGCATCGATATTTCCGTCAGTGCCATGGGCGACGCCAAGTCGCTGCAGGGCGGCACGCTGCTTGTGACCTCGCTCTATGGCGCCGACGGCGCGATCTATGCCGTGGGCCAGGGCCCTGTCGCCATCGGCGGCTTCACGGCGGGCGGCGAAGGCGCCAGCGTCACGCGCGGCGTTCCGACCGCCGGGCGCATTTCCAACGGCGCCATCGTCGAGCGCGAAACCGGCTTCACCCTGGCCGGCCTGACCAATCTCAAGCTGTCGCTGAAGAATCCCGACCTCACCACCGCCACCCGCATTGCCGGCGCGGTCAACAGCTTCCTGGGTACCCCGGTGGCGACGGCGTCGGATCCGTCCAATGTGGTGCTGAATGTGCCCGCCAACTATAGCGGCGGCGTCACCCGCCTTCTGACCGAGATCGAACAGCTCAAGGTCGATCCGGACCAGCCTGCCAAGGTGATCATTGCCGAGAATTCCGGCGTGATCGTGATGGGCGCCGATGTGCGGATCTCCACCATCGCCATCGCCCAGGGCAATCTGACCATCCGCGTCACCGAAACGCCGCAGGTCTCCCAGCCCTCGCCCTTCTCCAATACCGGCGACACCGCGGTCGTGCCGCGCACCCAGATCCAGATCGACGACGCCAAGGGCAACAAGATGACCGTGCTGCAATCGGGCGTCTCGCTGCAGAGCCTGGTCGACGGCCTCAATGCCCTGGGTGTGGGTCCGCGCGACGTGATCTCGATCCTCCAGGCGATCAAGGCCTCGGGCGCCCTGCAGGCCGACATTGAAGTGATCGGCTGATGGATACGGGGCTCACCATCGCCGGCGGCGCCATGACGGCGCTTCAGATGCAGCCGGTGGCCGCGCCCTCTGTCTCTGGTAAGGGGGGAGCCGGCCAGAACATGGCTGCCATCGACAAAGCGGCAAATGAGTTCGAGAGCATCTTCATCGCCCAGTTCCTGGGCGCCATGCTCTCCGGCATCAAGGCCGACGGCATCACCGGCGGCGGCGAAGGCGAGATGATGTTCCGCTCGCTGATGATGGACAAGTATGCCGAGGGCCTGCAGGCGCAGGGCGGTTTCGGCTTCGCGGCGCAGGTCAAGGCGCAGATGCTCAGGATGCAGGAAGGCTGATGCCCGCTGTGCAAATGCAAGACGACGCCCGCATCGAACGCCTGATCGGCATGGCCGAACGCCTGGTGGCGGCGCTGGAAAGCGACATTGCCGCCCTGAAGGCGGGCAAGCCGGCCGCGTTGCGCACCGCCGATCCCGAAATCCAGCGCCTGACCGCGACTTACGGCCGTGAAGCCCATGGCTTCGATGTCCGCATCGCCCAGGCGGCGCCGGCACCCCTGCGCGGCCGCTTCGTGGCCGTCACCAACAAATTCCGCGACGTGCTGCAGCTCCACACCCGGCTGCTGGCGGCGGTGAAGAATGCCTCGGAAGGCATGATCAAGGCGATTGCCGAAGAGGTCCATCGCGCCAACGCGCCGACCCGGACTTACGGTCCGCGGCCCGGTGCTGCGCCGCAAAGCAGCGGCGCCATGGTATTTAATAGCGTGGTGTAATTGCCGAGCGTCGGCTCAGGTCAGGGCCCAGACGGCCCAGCCGACAACAACCCAGAAGATCGTCACGCCGGCAAGCAGCGAAACCCAGATACCGAGGGGCCTGGAATCGCTGGTCTGGGAAATTTCCGGATGATGAGAGGCGTCGATCATCGGCGCACACCAATCGCATTGACGACGACTTCGATATGGGCCGATTTGCAAAAGTGACACAATGAAATTCGTATATGCAGTGCACAAATTGCATGCTGCGCCGCATTTTTAAGCCGCGCTGAAATTGGTTACGAGCCGCCCAGCAGCCCCAGTGCGTTCGTGTACTTGCTGACCAGCGCCGCTTCATAGGGCGAGGCCTTGCCGGAGGTATTGCCGATCGTGGCCTGGGCTGGCGGCGCGTTGGTCTTCTGGTAGGTGCTCTGCAGGGCGGACAACACGCCGAGCAATTGCGAGCGCGCCAGATTGGCGCCGCTGCGGGTCGAGATGTCGAGCGTGCCCGAAAAGCCCAGCCCGAAGGTGGTAGTGTCGGTTTCCTCGGTCTTGCCGTCCTTCTTGGGCGCGGTGAGGATACCGGCCGGAATACCCAGACGCCCCAGGGCGTCGAAATCCTTCGGGCCCGAAACCAGTTCGATCGTCGTGCCGGCATTGACCTTGAGCTTGAGATTGGCCGAGCCGCCCAGGTAATTGACTGAGGCTTTACCCAGTCCGCCCAGCTGGGCATTGATCTTGGTGGAGAGCGAATCCAGCGTCTCGCCCGCATCGATGGTGATGGTGGCGGTACGCGCGCCATTGCCCAGGACCTTGATCTGAAAGCTGGAGCCGGCCCGCAAGGTGGTCTGCGAGGTCAATTCCACCGACTGGTCGAGATTGAGCGTGCCGCGCGGCAGGCCCAGGGCGTCGAGCACACTGGAGCCGTTGGGATCGATGGCGAGGCCGGCGCCGGTGGACTTGCCGTCCTGGCCGCCGAACTGGCGCGTCCATTTCAGCGTGCCGTCGGCATTGAGCGCCGTGGCGAAGGCATTGTCGGTGTTCTGGACGGTGCGGGTCTGGCCGGCGAAGGTCCCGGTGGTGGTGCCCGCGAGATAGACAGTGCCGTCCGGACCGACCGAGACCGCGCCGCCCTTGTCGCCCGTGCCGGTGCCGACATAGCTGACATGGTCGGCGCTGACGCTGCCGCCATTGTCCGTCAGCGCGAAGACAAAGGCTTCGGTGCCGCCGCTGGCGGCGGTGACGATGGATGCCGCGCCGCCGGCGGTGAGATTGGAGTTGCTGGTGGTGCCCGACAGATATATCTGGCTGCCATTGACGGCCAGGCCGCCGATGGCGCCGCCGCCCTGCAATTCGCCCAGATCCTGGGTCCAGGCCGGCGCGGTGGTGATGTCGCCGGCGGTGTATTTCGCGAGAATGGCGCGGCCATTCTGCACGCTGGCGACATAGAGGCTGCCGTCGGCGGCGGTGGCTGTGGCGGCGACGGAATCATTGCCGCTGGTGCCGAACTGGTTTTCCGCCAGCAGCTTGCCCGTGGAATCGAACTTGGCCAGGAAGGCGTCCGCCTTGCCGCTGGCGGTCATGCCGGCGCCGATCACGCCGCCGGAGACGCTGCCGCCGATGGTGATATTGCCGGCGGCATCGATGCTGATGGCATTGGCCTGGTTGTTGGCCAGGGTCGGGATCTGCTTGATCCAGCTTTGATCGCCATTGGCGGTGTAGCGCGCCACGAAGGAGTCGTTGTTGCCGTCCGCGACCGAGGTGGGCGTGAGATCGGCGGTCGAGGCGCCCGTCACCACGACGCCGCCCGAGGGATCGAGCGCCAGGCCGAAGCCCGAAGCGGTGCCCGCGCTGCCCAGCAGCTTCGTCCAGGTCTGGCGTCCGGCCGAGTCATACTTGGTGAGATAGACGTCCTGCGTGCCCTGGTTCAGCTGGCTGCCGAAATCGCCGCTGGCCGTGCCGATGACATAGACGTTGCCGGTGGCGTCCACCACCGTGCGCTCCGCCGTGGTGGTGCCGGTGGAGGCCTGCTGGTTGGCGCTGATGACGCCGCTGGGCGAACCGTCCAGGCCCGAAAGCTTGGTGAGGCGGCCGGCCTGGTTGGCGACGCTGGTGGTGGCGGCCGAGGTGGCGATGTTGGTGATGGTGTTGGTTTCGGTGGCGCTGCCCGAATTGCCCACCATGTAGAGCGCCGGCGTGCCAGCGGCGGAGAAGCTGATGGTTTCGTTGGTGCCCGGCGACACCTGCAGGCCATAGGTGGCGTTCTTGGCACTGGTGGCGGTTTCGCCCTGCGTTGTCTTCTGCAGGCGGGTGGTGAAGCCGCCGGCGGAAAGCTGGCCGTTGACGTAACTGATGACATTGCCCAGCGTCAGGCCGCCCGACACCTGGGAGAGATCGATCACCACATTGGTGGTGACGCCACCCTTCTTCACCCCAATGGTGAAGCTGTCCGAAGCCGAAAGGCCGGAAAGCGGATTGTTGAGCTGGGAATTCCCGACCAACTGCCTGGTCTTGTAGGTGAAGTCGGCGAACTTGACGCCCGCCGCCGACACCACCTGGTCCGACGGCTTGGCCGCCTGCAGGGTGAAATGGTTGAAATCGGTCGAGGAGAGATATTTCTTCACTTCCTCCAGGCCGGTCTGGAAGCGGGTGTTGAGGCCCGCCAATTGCCCCGTGGTGGCGGTGCTCTTCTGCGCCATCTTGGTGAGGTAGGCGAGTGTGTTCACCGCGCTGTAAAGGGCAAAGAGCTTCTGGTTGTCCTGCGCCGTCTTGGATTCGTCGGTGGCGCCCGCCGACAGCGGCACCTTGGAGGTGTCGAGGAATTTGGTGGTCGAAAGGACCTTGGCGTCCTGCTTGGCGTCGGTCTTGGTCGGCGTATCCCAGGGCGGATTGTCGGCCACCTTGTTCTGGCTCGCCCGCATCGCCGCGACATTGCGATTGCCCGCAGCGATGGCGCTGGGACTCGAAAAGCGCCGGGCCTGGTAAAAGCCCAAAAGGATTGAGGGATCTATCCCGGACATACCGGAAAGATCGCATTTACGGGGTTAAGCCATGCCTAATCGCGTGTTGGAAAAACAGGCTTAACGTGACCTTAACGGGACGCGGTCGAGATTGGCCGGATGCAAGCCGCCGCGCTCTACGATCAGGGCCTGACGCTATCCCGGGCGGGACGGCATCTGGAGGCCATTGAACGCTTCGAAGCGGCGCTGGCGGTCCAGCCGGATGACCCGAAAATCCTGTTTGCCCTGGGCAGTACCGCCCAAGCCCTGGGAATGCCGGCTCCGGCCGAGCTGTTTTATCGCCGGGCGCTGGCCGCCGAGCCGGGCCGGATCGAGGCCTTGGTCAATCTGGCCAACCTGCTGCGGACCACCGGCCAGTTCGATGCCGCCATCGCCCTGCTGGAACCGGCCCTCGCCCGGTCGCCGCACAGTCCGGAACTGGCAATGACCTTGGGGTCTGCTTTCCGCGAAAAAGGCGATGGGGCGAACGCTGTTCGGTGCTACCGCGCGGCTTTGGCCATCAGCCCCAACTATCCGCCGGCGCTGGTCAACCTGGCCGATCTGCGCTGCGACGCGGGGGACCGGGCCGAAGCCCGAACACTGTACGACCGCGCTATCAAGGCCGATCCGGCCAATGCCCAGGCCCGGCTCAACCGCGCCATCCTCCATTTCCTGAACGGTGATCTGAAGGAGGGCTGGCGCGATTATGACGCCCGCCTCACCATTCCCGGAAAAGTCCCGGCGAGCGAACAGCGTTTGCCGGGCTGGACCGGCGGCTCCCTCAAGCGCACGCGCCTTTTGGTGCGCGCCGAGCAGGGGGTGGGCGACCAGCTGCTTTTCGCCAGCCTGATTCCCGAGCTTGCCGTTCGCGCGCAGCAAGAGGGCGGCGCCGTGCTGCTGGAATGCGAGCCGCGGCTGGTACCGCTGTTTGCCCGTTCCTGCCCCGGCGTGACGGTCAAGCCGGCCCAGCTGCGCAGCGTCAACGGCGTCGTCACCGCCGACTATGGCTGGCTGAAACAGGCGGGGGGCGCCAATGCCGCCATCCCCATGGGCAGCTTGCCGCGTTATCTGCGCCCGAAAACCGAGAGCTTTCCCCAGCCGCACCACTTCCTGGTCCCGGATGCGCAGGAAGCGGCGCATTGGAAAAACCAGTTCGGCGAAAACGCTATCGGCCTGTGCTGGCGCTCGGGCAAATCCGGCGGCCATCGTTCCCTCCAATATGCGCCGCTGGAGGCCTGGGGCACTTTCATTCGCGACCTGCCGGGCATGCCGGTCTGCGTGCAATATGACGCGACCGCGGAAGAAATTTCGGCGCTGGAACGGATCAGCGGCCGCAAGATCCTGGTGCCGCAAGGGATCGACCAGAAGCAGGAACTGGATCGCGCCTGCGCCCTGGTGTCGGCGCTGGACGCGCTGGTGACCGCACCGACCGCAGTGGCGTGGCTGGGCGCCGGCGCGGGCGTGCCGACTTTCAAGATTCTCTATGACACAAGCTGGACCGCGTTGGGCGAGAGCTATGAGCCTTTCGCGCCGTCCTGCGTCTGTGTGATGCCGCAAGCGCGGGGAGACTGGAAAGACACTTTCGCGAAAGCCGGAAGGCTTATCGCGCAGCTTTAACGCGTGGGCTCTGCTCTTCCTTCAGAGCTTCCGCCAGGTCGCCAGCAATGCGGGCGGCGCCTTCGCCGTCGATCAGGCTGAGGCCGACTTTCCGCATCTGGCGGCGGCGCGAACCATCCTGCAACAGCGCCGTCACGGCCTTGAAAATCGCCGCATCGTCGATCTCGGAGGCGATGCCCAACAGCTGGCCCATGCCCGCCTCGTCGAAAGCCTGGGCTGAGGCCGCGTGGTCGTGCGAGAGGCCGAGATAGATCGCCGGCACGCCGAAGGCCGCCATTTCATAGGCGGTGACGCCGAAGGCGCAGAGACCCAGATCGGCATGGGCATATTCGATGGCCAGGTCGTCGGCGCGCTCGACCGTCTCATAGCGATCGCTGAGCGCGACAATTGCGGCGGCGACCTTGTCGCCGTCCTGCATGCCGCCGCCGATGACAAAGCGGACGCGCAGGCCGGGATCCACGCCGGTCAGCGCCTGGGCCGCGCGTAACGTCAGGCCCTGCGGATCGCTGCCGCCCATCGCCACCAGCAAAGTGGGACGCGAGGCCAGCGCCCGCACCGGCGTCAGGTGCGGATTCAATCCCAGCAATGACCATTCCCAGCCGATGCGCGGTACCGCGCGGGCAGCGGTCCAGTCCATCGCCTTGACCTGCGGCACCGGCGGATAATAGGCGAAATCCACGGCGAGGCGGCGTTCCGAGCCGTCATCGATCACCGCAGTGACGGGAATATCGCGCGCCAGCTTTTCCAGCCAGGCGCGATCCGGCCCTTCGCGGCAATCCAGCAGCAGGATTTGCGGCTTCAGGCGCGTCACCAGGTCGGCGAGATGATCGTCGGAGGTGAGCAGCTGCGCTTCGAAACCGGCGCGGCGGATGGGCATCAACGCATCCACCGTGCCCTGAACGGCGAAGACGGCGCCGATGCTTTCGCGGTCGCGCAAGGCCCGCGCCAGCGCCACCATCCGCTTGACATGGCCGTAACCGAAACGGCCGCCGCCGTCGCAGCGGATCAAGGCCAGGCCGCCGCCCAGAGAACCATCCAAAGCCTGGATCGGCTTCTGCTTCACATGGGCATTGATCTGGGCCAGCCCAGGCTCGCGCTCCAGCAGCAACAGCAGATCGGCCAGCGAGGCTTCGCCGGCCTTGGCGGCCAGGCGCGCATGCACGGCTTCGACGAAGGCCAGATCGTCCGGCGTATCGATGGTGAAACGGCCGCCTTTTTTCGCCAGCGCCGGATAGGGCGCGGCGCGCGCGGTCTTCACGAAATCCGGATGCAGCTTGAAATAGCCGGTGACATGCTCGCGGGCGGCCGGATCGTGTCCGGCGTCCATCATCAGCTTGTCCAGGGCGCGGCGGGAAAAGGGATCGACGCCTTCATGGGCGCATTCCGCGCCTTCTTCCAGCAGAACGAAATCGCCGTCCTGCGCCACCATGGCCGTGACCATGTGATCGACAAAATCGGCATCGATGAAGGGGGCATCGGAGGAGACGCGCACGATCACATCGGCGTCGAGCGCCTCGGCGGCGCGGGCAAAACGCGCCAGCACGTCATCCTCGGGTCCGCGCACGACAATGACATCTTCGGCGGCGCCCCATTCGACGATGGCGTCATCGCGTGGATTGGTGCTGGTGGCGATAGCAATATCCTCGATCGTATCGCAGCAGCGCAGGCGATGGACAATGTGCCAGAGCAACGGCTTGCCGGCGATCGGCTTGAGCACCTTGCCCGGCAGCCGGGTCGAGCCCATCCGCGCCTGGATGACGGCCACTACGCGTTGGTCACTGCGCTTCATGCCGCGCACGCTGCTGCAACCCTCCCCTTTTGCGCGAAGCGCACCAAAGGGGAGGTGCCCGTAGCTGGCAGCGCGCGTGCGCGCCCCTTTTCCTCTTGCGCGCTACGCGCGCAGGGGGCCAGCGAAGGGCGGAGGGGTTCAAAGGACAAAGTCACGCGGCTTCGCCCTTGTAGGAGAGACGGATGTGCTTGAGCGGCCGCATGCCATCGCTGGGGTCAGCCCGCCATTCGCGGTCGGAGAGTTCGGACGGCTGCGGCCCCTTGAAGCCCACGCCATCGGCAACGGCGCTTTCCCGGATACGCGCAATCACCGGCGCGATTTCTTCCGGCAGCCA
>DATFFI010000005.1:0-8849 GCA_035250225.1 Rhizomicrobium sp.
GGCGGCCGGCGGCAATGCTTCATCCAGGGCGCGCACCCACGAGTTGCGTACCGCTACCGGTGTGATCGCGCCCAGCGCATTGGGCGCGGCGGGCGCAAAGGCCATTTTCCCATTCCGGACCGGCTTGGCGGCGGTGATCGCGACGGGCCTGGCGGTCGCAGCCGCCCTGGCCGCTGCTAACGGCATCGGTGGCGTCGGCGGCGCGGCCGCGGTTTTTGCGGCCATGCCGGCGGGACAGCCGCTCTTGGCTTCGCTTTCGGTGACGGCCAGCCCCAGACGCACGGCATAGTCTGCCAGCGCCGCTTTCTTTTCCGCCTCGCTGAAGACATGGCCTTCCGGATACCAGCTGCGGCAGCTCATGCGGGCGCCGCCGGTCACCATGGTGACGCCGCCGCCGGCGCCAGCGGTCAGGGTTTCAGCACGGCCATCGGCGTAATGCAGTTCCACGCCATTGTCGGCAACGCGGAAGAAGCCGGTGACATTGGCGCCATGGCCGGAGCCGTCCTCCACCACCGTACCCATCTTTTCATTCATGAAGGTGAAGGTCGTCTTCTGCGGCACACCGCCGGCCGGCGTCAGCGCCATTTCGATGCCGCCTTCGATCGGGCTCAGCGCCACGACGGAGCCGTCGGCGCCCTTCAGGCGCGTACCGGCCAGGGCCGCAAAGGGACCGGTCGGTTTCGGCATGGATGGCGCCGCCACACTTGTCATGGCGGCGGCGCGAAAGGCGCTGTCGGCGCGCGCCGCCAGGGTTTCGATCATGCGGCCATCGCTGAAGCGGCCCGCGACGATGCTGCCGTCAGCGCGGCGCAATTCGCCTTCGCCATTGGGCAGGCTGTCCCGCCACTCGCCGGCATAGCGGCTGCCATCGGCGCGGTCGAGCAGGCCGAAGCCATTCATCTTGCCGTCGGTCCAAACGCCCAGGAAGCGATCCTGCTTGTCGTTGACCAGCACGCCGCCGCCCTGAAAGCGGCCGCGTTTCTGTTCGCCGCGATAGCTCCAGCCATCGCCCCAGCGGGTGATGACATGGCCGTCCGCCACCATGCCTCCGGCGAAATCGGCGGTGAAGCTTTCGACCTCCTTGCCGTCCCTGAAGAACGTGGCGGTACCGAGCCCGCTGGCGAGGCCATCTTCACAGGCGCCTGTCCAGGCGACACTGTCGCCGCTGCCGGTGCCGAGCACGGCGCAATTGTTTCTGGCATCCGTCAGCCAATTCTGACCCTTGGCACCCTCGGCGGCAAAGGCAGTCGGCAAGACGCAAGCAAGCATGACCCCGGCCACAGCGGCCCGCACCGATCCCCGCATCGTCATCTCTTTTGTCGAAGCGGCCCAGCCCCATTACTGCGCCGTGGGACAAGCATGCGCCGATTTTTTCCGGAGCCAAGTCAGAAGATGCGTGAAAGCAAACGAGACGTTTCAAAAATTGTGAATTCTTCCATTCATCTGCGGTTCATCTAGATGAACACGTTCCGCGCAGGAACTTTCGGCGCGCTGCAATGCCTGATTTTTCTGCCTTTTCCGCATGCGCGCGATGCGATGCTTCAACTTGTAACGATTGGCGCTCGAAGGCCCAGTACTTCTTCGTACAAATACAAAAGAGAGGCGCGCGCTATTCCGCGTAGATCATCTTCACGCTCATGCCGGGCTGGAGCGATATCACCCTTCGGGAACATGGCCGCGCGGCCATCGCCGGCATGGGCAAGGGATTGCCGCCTGGCTTGCGTATCCCGGCCGGTAGCCCAGCTTGACGAAATACCAGGCGATGGCCTGCCCGATTGCCCTGTCCGCCGCCCGAAACCGCGATAGCCGCCATCTTTTCTCCATATCCGGCGCGCACAGGGCTTGTTAGCCTAACCTGGGACAATCGCCATGACACAAGCCCATATCAACCGGGTCGTCACCGCCGTGCCGCCGCATGATGTCCAGGATATCTTTCTGGGCTTCGGTCGCACGCTGCTCAAGGGCGACAATCGCAGGCTGGCATTGTTCAATCGGATGGCGGAGCGCAGCGGCATCGCGCATCGCTTTTCGGTCCTGCCGCCGCCCGAGGATGGGCAGGGCGCGCTCGACGCCGAAGGCTTTTACCGCTTCGGGAATTTTCCCGGCACCGCGGCACGCATGAAGATGTATGAGCGGTCCGCGCCGTCCCTGGCGGCGGAAACGGTGGAAAAACTTCTGCACGGGCAGGATCGCAGCCGCATCAGCCATCTGATCGTTACCAGTTGCACCGGGCTGTCGGCGCCCGGCCTCGACCTCGACCTGGTGGCGCGCTGCGGTTTGAAGGGCGACATCGAGCGCAGCTTCATCGGCTTCATGGGCTGCTATGCCGCCATCAACGCTTTGAAGCTGGCGCGTCACATTGTGCGCTCCGAACCGGACGCGCGGGTGCTGACCGTCAATCTGGAGCTTTGCACCCTGCATCTGAAGGAAACCGACCGGCTGGAAGAGATGCTGTCCTTCCTGCTCTGGGGTGACGGCTGCGCCGCCGCCCTGATCAGCGCCGACGCGCAAGGCGTGGCCATGGATTCCTTTCATGCCGCCCTGGTGCCGGACACGCGGGACCTGATGCGCTGGCAGATCCGCGAACAGGGTTTCGACATGGTGTTGTCGGGCGCGGTGCCCGCCGCCATCCAGGGCGCGCTCACCGGGGCGGGCAACGATATTCTGAGCGGCCGGTCTGGGGGCGACATCGCGCTATGGGCCGTGCATCCGGGCGGCCGCACCGTGCTGGATGCGGTCGAGCAGGCCTTCACCCTCAAGCCGGGCGAACTTGCGGCCTCGCGCAGCGTGTTGCGCGATTTCGGCAACATGTCGTCGGGCACGGTGATGTTCGTGCTGGAACGGTTGATGCGGCAGGCGCCACCCGGCGCACCCGGTTGCGCCATGGCGTTCGGACCGGGACTGGTGGCCGAGACCATGCAATTCCACATGGCCGCATGACGCGCCGGCTGGAAGCGGAACTGCTGGACCATCTGCCGGCCGGCGATCCTGCCGCCATGGCCTCGCGCCGCGACCTCGCCCGCATCAATCTCGTCATGCGCGCGCCTGCCATCATGGCGGCGGCGCTGTCCCGTTTTCCGCCGCCGAAGCTGCTGCTCGATCTTGGCGGCGGCGATGGCCGCTTCCTTCTGCGGGTGGCGCGGCAATTGCCGGAATGGCGCGGCATCACCGCCCTGGTCGCCGACCGCCAGGCCATCCTGGACGAGGCGACGCAGGACGCTTTCCTGCCGCTGGGCTGGCGCTGCGAACTTCGCCAGGCCGATATCTTTGAAACTCTGGCGCGGGCGGATACGGGCGCCCTGGTGATGGCCAATCTCTTCCTGCACCATCTGGATGATGCGGAGCTGAAACGGCTTTTTGCCCTGCTGGCAGCGCGCGCGGACGGCCTGGTGGCGTGCGAACCGCGGCGCGGTCCCTTCTGTCTGCTGGCAAGCCACATGGTGGCGGCGCTGGGCGCCAATCACGTCACCCGCCATGACGCGGCCGCCAGTGTCCGGGCCGGCTTTACCGGCCGCGAGCTGACGCTGCTGTGGCCCAGCGCGGGCTGGACCCTGGAGGAGCGCCATGCCCTGCCCTTCAGCCACCTGTTCACGGCACGGCGCCATGGCGTTTGACGCGGTGGTGATCGGCGCCGGCCCCGCCGGTGCGGTGGCGGCACGAACTCTGGCGGCGGCGGGCTGGCAGGTCGCGCTGGTGGAAAAAAACGATTTTCCACGCGCCAAGGTCTGCGGCGAATTTCTTTCCACGCCATCGCTTGCGGTTCTCGATGGCGCCGGTATCGGCGAGGCCTTTCGCGATCGGGCCGGGCCTGCGGTGACCCGGATCGGCCTCTTCGCCGGCGAGGTCGCGGTTACGGCCAGGCCACCCCGCACCGCTTACGGCCACGCCCTGAACCGCGCCATGCTGGATACCCTGCTGCGCGACGCCGCCTTGCAGGCCGGCGCCGTCCTGTTTCAACCCCGCGAAGTGGTGGCGGTCCTGCGCCAGGACGATGCCTGGCGCACGGAACTGGCGGATGGCGACACGCTTCTATCGTCCGTCGTGATCGCCGCCAGCGGTTCCTGGCGCACTATTCCGCCTTTCGCGATCCGGCGGCCGGAACGGGTTTGCGACCTGTTGGCCTTCAAGGCGCATTTCCGCCATGCCCGCCTGACGCCTGGGCTGATGCCGCTGTTGGCTTTTCCCGGCGGCTATGGCGGCATGGTGCACAGCGATGGCGGAAGGCTTTCCCTCTCCTGCTGTATCCGCCGCGATGTCCTGGCTGCGGTGCGGCGCCCCGGCGAGCGCGCCGGCGATGCGGTGCTGCGTCACCTGCAGGGCAGCACGCGCGGCATCCGCGAAGCGCTTTGCGATGCCGCCCTGGATGGGCAGATGCTGGCGGCGGGCCCGATCCGGCCGGGCATTCGGCCGCGCTTCCAGGACGGCATCTTTTTTGCCGGCAATCTGGCGGGTGAAGCCCATCCCGTCATCGCCGAAGGCATCAGCATGGCGGTGCAGGCGTCCGACCTGCTGGCGAAGCATTTGCTGGTCGCGGGGCCGCGCGGCAATCTGGAGGGTGCGGGCGCCGCGTACAGCGCCGACTGGCTGAAACGCTTCGGACCCCGGCTGGTGGCGGCATCCTGTTTCGCGCACGCCGCGATAAAATTGCGCCGCATGGGCGCGGGCATGGTGAAACATGCTCCCGCGATGTTGCGCTGGGGCGCCGCGATAAGCGGCAAATAGAGCCGGCCCGCGAACGGCGAATTGTTCGCCGGAAAATCGAAGCATTGCGCGTAAGGAAAAATACGAAGAGAGCGAAAATTAAAGCGGCGTGCGCCCGGCACGGAACTTTGCCAACCAGGTTCCAAGAGGTTCCTTGTTGACGAATTGAAAATGATTTCGTAACTGGCATTTTGACGGACCAACGGTCCGCAAGAAGGGGCGAGCAATCGCCTTCGGGATTCCAAAATCGTCACGCGCAATGCGTGTGGACGGAATTCTGATTGCTGCAGGGGACGAAGTGAGACTGACCAGCTCTTCGCGCAAGCGGAGGGAATGAAAACCTTTGCGCCGGAGACAGACCTTTGCCCCCGACCAACTTGAACGCATCCCGACTGTTTTTTGAGTATTCCAGCGTGCTGCTTTTTGCCGCGCTGCTCACGCTCGCAGGCGCGTCCTGGCTGCAACAACAACGCAGCCCCCAGCCGTCGGTTTCCATGCGGCTGTCGAATTTTCTCGACGCCGCGCCGTCGGCGCCGCCGACCGTGTACGCCCTGGAAAGCGAACTGGGTCCGCGCACCCTGCTCGACCGCTGGAACCCGGTGGTGCGCGAGGCCGCGGCCAAATTCAACATTCCTGCCATGTGGCTGCGCGCCGTGATGCGCAACGAAACCGGCGGCCGCACCGTGCTGGCCGGCGATAAGCCCATCGTCAGCCATGCCGGCGCGCAAGGCATCATGCAGCTGATGCCGGGAACCTATGACGAGATGGCGGACAAGCACGGCCTGGGCGAAAATCCCTTCAATGCCCGCGACAATGTCTATGCCGCGGCCGCTTACCTGCGCTGGCTGAAGGACCGTTACGGCTTTCCGGGCATGTTTGCCGCCTATAATTTCGGCCCGGGCAACTGGGAGCAGCATCTGCGCCGCAAGCGCGCCTTGCCCAGCGAGACCCGCAACTATCTGAAGCAGATCACCGCTTACCTGAAGATCTCGCCCTCCAATCTGGTGCACGCGGTGCATCTGACGGGGCCTGACGGCAAAGCCGTCGCCATCGATACCAATGCCATCAGCGCCATCATGCCGGCCCGTTCCGGCGAGTATGCGCCAGGCGCCCGGACCATTGTCTGGACCGGCAAGAAGCGCCAGGCGGTGCGCGAGGACATCGCCATGGTGGTGAAGCGTCTCAGCGTCCAGGGCGTGGCGCTGTAACCGACGGCGCCTATCAGGCTCCTGTCAGGCGGCGCGGACTAAGAATGCGCCGCACCATCCGACGCGGAGGCTCCCGATGCGCCATTCTGCTTTTGTTTGTCTTTCTGTCCTGCTTCTGACCGCACCCGCCCATGCCGATAGCAGCTCGGCGCACAGCACCCGCACAACCAACGGCGATAGCGCGTCAACGTCTTCCACGAAGACCGTCAACCCCGACGATCCTCGCGACATCGCCCGCCGGCTCCCGGTGATGCCGGTGGCGCAGGCCAGCGCCATTGCCCTCAAGCGCGTTCCCGGCAAGCTGCTGCACACCGAGATCGAGACCAATGACGGGATTCGGACCTGGCAAATCGATATTCAGGCCAATGACGGGCACCGGGTGCGGATGTGGCTCAATGCCAACACCGGTGCTTTTCTGAAGATGGTCGATCATTAGCCGCCAGCCGAGCCGAGCGAGGCGCGTCGCTTGCGATCAAGCCCGGCCACAGGGATAGAGAGGGCTAGTTTGCCGGAACCGGCACCGCCACGCCGCCGGACTTCCACAGCGCCTGCGCGTCCGGCGCGCTGAGATAGTCCAGGAACTGGCGCGCCGTCTCGGGATTGGCGGCCCTGGTCAGGACGCCGCCGCCGAAATCGATCCGCAGACCCAATGAAGACGGCACTTCGCCCACCACCTTAACATCCGGCGCCGCCATGATCTGCTCGGGCAGCACGCTCATCACGAAATCGGCTGGCGTCCTGGTGAGTTGCAGGGCGGAATTGCCCGGCAGCGTGATCTGCCGGACGGTCGAAAAGTCCGGGCGATCCAGCACCGCCTTGACCATGCGGCCATTCAGGCTGGTGGCGGGATCGTTGGTGAGGACGGTCTTGCCCGCAACCGCGGCCTTGAACTCGGCCTCGGTGGCGATGGAGGGGCTGGCGCCGCCGGCGGTCTTGGCGCCCAGGCTGAAGAGCACGCGGCCGATATTGCGGCTGGTGCCGGGGCGGTATTTGGCGGCCTGGGCCGCCAGGTCGGCCACCGGCAGGATCACGATATCGGCTGCCTGCGTATCCATCGCCTGCAGGATGGTGCCCAGCGACGACTGGCCCAGCGGCAGGCCCAGCTTGACCGTGTTGCCGGTCTGCTTGCTCCACGCAACAACGGCCTTTTCGAACCCGTTGCCGACCAGGCCGACGCTATAGACGGTGATTTCGGCGGCCTGCGCCGAAACACATGCCGTCAACATGGGGGCCAATGCCAGGGCCAGAACCGTCTTGCGCATCTTGCATTCCCTGCCGGTGCCAGCCTCAGCGGCTGCTGGCCGTTGCCATCGCCGCCGGGCGGGCCTCGAATTTCAGGGCCGCGGCGGCGTCACGGGTCACGGTAGCATTGCCGTCATAGCGATACACCTGGACTTCCTTTTCCACCGCGCAGGTCACCAGCAGGGTGCGGTTGTCGCGCGCCCACACCGCGTTCTGGCACCAATGCCCGGTCTGGGCCTCGGCAACCTGAGTCAGCGAGTTTGGAGTGACGCGATAGAGCTTGAGCAACCCGAAATCATTGAAGGTGGGCGCGGTGCGCACGCCGCGGGAACCATTGATGAGCACCGCCGCCAGCATGGTGCCGTCGGGCGACAGGGTGATGCCTTCGGGGCCCACGCCCAGCGGCGCCGTGGCGATGGCGTTGCCGGTGGCGACATCGATCAGGCTGGCGGTCGCGGGCGTGGGAAGGCCGGGACCGCGCCCAGCGGCCGGCGCCCCGGCGGCTGGGGCCGCAGGCGGCGTGTCGGAGCGCATCGCGGCATTGGTGATGGCCAGGCGGCCATTCGGCGTCAAAAGCGCGATGGTGCCGCCGACATTGGCGAGGGGACCGGCCAGCGTCACGGTGTTGCCATTGACGGCGAGCCGTTGCAGGCCGGTGGGTCCGCTGGTCATGACAAAGGCGCTGCGCCCATCCGGGAAGAAGCCGACCGAATTGGGCCGCGACAATTCCGGCAATTGTACCTTGCCCGCCGGCGTCAGCGTGCCGTTGGCGACGGTGAAGACCGAGACCGAGTCATCGAGATTGTTGGCGGCCAGCAGCAGCGTGGCCGCCTTGTTGAGCGCGATGCTATAGACCTGTTTGCCGGCCTGCAGCGTCTGGGTGACGCGCGGCCGCGCCGGCGTGGAAATATCGATGACCGAGAGTACGCTGTCCGGCAGCGTCTTGGTGAGGTCGGCGGGATCGCCTTTGGTGCTGGCGGACACCACGGCCCAGCGCTCGTTTGGCGCCACCACGACCGACAGCGCCGGTCCAATGATGCTGGCAGGCGCCGGCACCGAGCCCAGGATGCGTGCCACGCCCTTGCTGAAATCCACCACCGTAACGGTGTCGGGAACCCGGCTCGGTTGTTCGCCTGGCTCAGGCGGCTGATGGCCGTCAGTGCCGACCACCAGCAGTTCGGCATGCGCCAAACTCGTCAGACCCAGTCCCAATATCGTCACAGAGGCCAGGATCACCGTACGCAACGTCATGGCTATTCTCCCCGAATTTTTCTGCGGGAAGTCTACCCCCTTTGGCGCATCAGTCCATATCGACGGCGTGCTATCTCTCGCCCTGCGAACCCGTCCTGCAAACGTGCATCGTTTGCCTTCGCGCATGCACATAAACGGAAAATTGTAAAACGCCGCTAGTTGACCGGGACGGAATGGTCGTGCCGCCGCCAAAGTCGATCCGGGGCCGCACCTCGCTACCAGATCACGGAAACATACTTGGCCTCGCAGAACTCGATCAGGCCATGGTGCGAACCTTCACGGCCCAGGCCGGACGCCTTGACGCCGCCGAAGGGCGCCGCCGGGTCCGACATGATACCGCGATTGAGGCCGATCATGCCGGCTTCGATCTTCTCGCAGATCTGGAAGCCGCGCTTGAGGTCCTGGGTATAGACATAGGCGGCCAGACCGTACTCGGTATCGTTGGCC
>DATFFI010000006.1:0-2861 GCA_035250225.1 Rhizomicrobium sp.
GAGGTCTTCAGCGCCACCAGGAAACGCTCGCCCGACAGCATCATCAGCAGCCAGTTGAGGAAGGTCTTGCCGCCCGTCACCACCACCAGGGCCGATCCGATCACGAAGGCATGGTCCATCAGATAGGGCATGTCGATCAAAAGACCGACGGAGAGGAAGAAAACGAACAGCAGGATGCTCTGCACCGGCTGCGCCCGTTCCAGCCCGCCGCGCCGGAGCGTGCTGTGGCCCACGATCAATCCGCCGAGGAAGGCGCCCAACGCAGGCGACAGTCCCAGAAGGCCGCTGAGGGCGGCGCAGGCAAAGCAGATTCCCAGGACGCCCAGCGTGCCGATATCGGCATCCTTCATCAGCATTTCGGTGCCGGGGACATGGAAGCTCTTGACCTTGCCCAGGGCGCTGATGAAGCCCGCCAGGATTGCGATGGCCAGCGCCACGCGCCAGGCGATGCCCCAGATCGCGCCCACGGTCATGGGCCCGCCCAGATCATTGGTGATCAGCAGCAGCGGCACCACCGCCAGATCCTGCGCCACCAGGATGGCGAGGGCGAGGCGGCCGGCCGCGGTATCCTTCTCGCCGGCATCCTCGATCATCTTGAAGGCGACGGCGCTGGACGAGATCGCCAGCATCATGCCGATGACGGTGCCGCCCAGCATTTCGCCGCCCACCATGATGGCGAAGACGGTCACGGAAGAGGAAATCACCAGGATGGTGATCACCGTGATCGCCATCGCCAGGGGTAGCGACTTGCGGAAGGATTGCAGCCGCATCTCCATGCCGATGATGAAGAGCAGCATCAGCACGCCCAGCTCGGCCAGGGTCTCGATCGACGTGTCCGGCTGGATCAGCGCCGCCCCCGACGGGCCCAGCGCCAGGCCGACCAGGATGAAACCGGCGGCAGCCGGCAGCCGCATCCGGCTCATGCCGATGCCGCAGGCGACGGCGGCGGCCAGAAGCACCGCCAGAGCTGTGAGATTATGCTCGTGCATGCCCCGATGATGGGGCATCGCCCACCGGGACCTCAAGCCCCCATTCACGAAACTGTCATGGCCGGCCGTGAAGGTCGGTGGATGGCGCGATTCCAGGCCGATCTCGACCGCTGTGCCGGGCTGATCTTCGGTTTCCATTTCCAGGGTGAGGCGGCGGCACCGGTGGCCGACGAGACCCTGGCCGGAGCGCTGGAGGTGTCGCATGACTGGCTGTGGCTGCACTTGGCGCTGTCCGACCATCGTGCCCGCCGCTTTCTCGAAGGCCTTGCCGCCGCCCCGGCCGCGGCGCGCGAACTGATGTTGTCGGCCGAAGACCGCATCCAGCTCCATCTGACGCCGGACGGCGCCTGGGGTGTGCTGCCCGATATCGAGCGGGATTTTGACGACCAGTCACTGGGCTCGGGCCGTTTCGCCTTCTGGCTGGATTCGCGGCACCTGGTAACGGCGCGCCGTCATCCCGTACGGGCGGCCGAACATCTGCGGGGCGAAATCGAGCGGGGCCTGGTTCTCAAGAGCCCGGCGGAGACGCTGGCACGTCTGCCCGAACATTTCGCCGCCCTGGTCGAGGCGCGGCTGGTGGTGCTGACGGCGGATCTGGGCCGCATTGAGGATGAAGTGCTGGCCGACCGCTTCATCGATCAGCGCAAGCTGGGATCGCTGCGTCGGGAATTGTCGCGCTATGCCCGGGAGTTTTCCGGTCTGCGTGGCGCGGTGCATCGCGCCATGTCGGTTCGCTATGGCGGCCTGTCGAATTCGCCTTTGCTGGAACATTTGCCGCTGCTGATGCAGGACGCCGAGGATTTCGACCGCGATGCCGGCGGCCTCAACGATCGCGCCCGCCTGATCTATGAGGAGATCGAAACCCGGAGCGCCTCCACCACCAATCGCAGCCTTTCAGCCCTCACCATCATCTCCACCCTGATGTTGCCGCCGACCTTCGTGGCGGGCCTGTTCGGCATGAACCTGCATGGGTTGCCCTGGGCCGAGGACGCGGGCGGGTTCTGGATCGTCACCGGCTTCTGCATCCTGCTGATTGTTGGCATGTATACGCTGCTGCGGAAGTTCCGGGTTTTGCCGTAGTCGCCGGCCAGGCTATCCCAAATAAGAGGGCGGGCCCGCATCTTCCGGTTGTGGTTCTGGCGCGCGGTGTCCTTGTTCGCGGCACGCTGCTGCGTCGCCGCAGGAACTGCGGACAAAAAACCTGGCGCAACGATGCGCAGCGGAAGGGGAATGCAATTGACAGGCCGCGCCGAGAGGCAGAGCTTGTCGGAAAAACCTTCGGGGGGATCAAGATGAAATTTACGACGCGCTTGGCGCTGGGTGCGTTCGCGGTTGCGGCGTTGGCCGCACCGGTTTGGGCGCAAGGCGGCGTCAATGTCCTTGGCGCCAGCGTTTCGCGCCTGTTGCGCGATGCCGGCGTCTATCATGTCTCGAAAACGGGCAGGGCGCCCAGCTTCGTGGCCGATCCGTCCTGGCCGCAACCGCTGCCAAACCATTGGATACTCGGACAGGTCGCCGGTCTGCATGTCGACCGGCACAATCACATCTGGGTTTATAACCGCGCCCGCACCTCCACCAACGAAGAGGTCGGATCCGAACCTGCCTTGCCCGGCGTCACCAACGCCGAAGGTGTGCCGATCAACGGCCTGGGTTTCCCGCGCCCCTTCGGCACCATGTCCGACTGCTGCAATGCCGCGCCCGCCGTGCTGGAATTCGATGCGAGCGGAAAGTTGCTGCGTTCCTGGGGCGGCCCCTCCGATCGCGGTTTCATCGGCGGCAAATGCAAGGCCGAAGACGGGTGCCTCTGGCCCAACGGCGAACACGGCATCTATGTCGACCAGCAGGACAATGTCTGGATCACCGGCAGTGCCA
>DATFFI010000007.1:0-7141 GCA_035250225.1 Rhizomicrobium sp.
ACCGGTCAGGCTTGAAAGCTGCTGCAGGTCGCGGTCGATCTGCGCCGGCGTAACGTTCTTGAGCTGGTCCTCATTGTACATGTGGCTGGGCGTATAGGCGACGCCGCGCACCTGGCCGTCCCAGTCCGGCGCGCTGACCGATGCGTCACGGCTGAACCAGAACAGGGCGCTGGCGCCCACCACCAGGACAAGCGCGATGGCGATGCGCAGCTGGCCGCCGCTCAGCGGCAGCTGCGAGCGTATGCCACGCGCGGCTTGCCAGAAGCGGGTCACTGCTGCTGCTGTTGTTCACTGGCCGGCGGCACATAGCCCGGTTCACCGCGCCCGGGCGCGGCGGCGGACAGGAGCCTGAGATCGAAGATGATGGTCTGGTTGGGCGGCACGGGGCCGCGGCCGCGCGAGCCATAAGCCAGGGCGGCGGGAATGACGACCTGCCAATGGTCGCCGACGCGCATCAGCTGCAGCGCCTCGATCCAGCCCTGCACCAGGCCGGACGCGGTGATGTTGAAGGATGCGGGCAAGCCGGGCGAGGTGCCGTCGAACACGGTGCCGTTGATCAGCGTGCCCGTGTAATAGACCTCCACCGACTCTGAGGCCGCGGGATGCTTGCCGAAGCCGTTGCGGATAATCCGGTATTGCAGGCCGCTGGGGCGGCGGACCACGCCGGGCTTTTTGGCATTCTCGGCCAGGAAAGTGGCGTTGGCCTGGAGGCTGAGCGCCGGGTCGGTCGAGGGCGCGGGCGGCGCATTGGGCGCGGGTTGCGCCAGCGCCGGCCCGGTCAGAGCCATGATGCCCAGAAAAGCCGCAAAAAGCCCAAAAATCCGGATATTCCGCATCGAAGAACCCTTTTGGCCTTGTCGATATCCCACCAGATCAGGGGCATATCCTGTCAGCCCAAGGAACTCCAGTTTTTTGGCGATTTTAAGCCTAACGGGTGCCGGTAATCAGGCCCCAGAAGAGATTGCCCAGCACGGCAAGGCCGAAAGCGGCCACCAGGAAGCCGCAGACCCGGTTGATGGCCAGGACCCGGGCGCCGTCAATTCGGGCATGGAACAGGCCGATGACCGTGGCCAGGATCAGCCACCAGGCGCCCGAACCCAGCATCACGCCGATCACGATCAGCCCTGCATCGGCAAAATCGCCCGAGCTGCCTGCCAGACTGCCGACGCCGGCGAACAGGCCGGTGAAGAACAGCAGCGTCGCCGGATTGGTGATGGTCAGCGCGAAGGTCGAGGCGATCGCCTTGAACAAATTGCCGCCATCACGATTTTTTTCGGGATCCGGCGGGGCTTCCGCTGCCATCCGGTCGGGCGGCAGGCCGGCCTTGATCGCGTGCCAGCCGAAAAACATCATCATCAGCCCGCCCACCAGTTCTATGCCGACGGCATAGCCCTGAATCAGCTGCGCCGCCCAGGTCAGGCCGAAGGCGGAAATGGCAGCGAAAATGCCGTCGCCCAGCACGCCGCCCATGCCCGAGGCGAAACCGTTTACCGGGCCAAAGGCGAAGGTCCGGCGAATGCAGATGATGTTGACGGGGCCGATCGGGATTGCCGCGACCAACCCCATGCCCACGCCTGAAAGGATCAGCCAGAGAGTGTCCATGCAACCTGTAACGGCGAAGCGGCGCGATGCGAGCCCAATTCCATTTGCTCCGTCAATCTTGACAGTGCGAAATCAAACCGGCGCCAAGGTTTCCACAAAACGCACAGGGGCGCCCGAAGCTTCCGTAACGGAAGCGAAATCGCGCATCACGGTGCGGCCACGCACAATCGTGGCCACCGGCCAGCCCTTGGTCTTCATGCCGTCGAACGGCGTCCAGCCGCAGCGCGAGGCAATCCAGCTATTGGTGATCTCGCGCGTCAGGAACAGGTCGACGATGGTGAAGTCGGCGTCATAGCCCCGCGCGATGCGGCCCTTGCCGGCAATGCCGAAGATGCGCTGCGCGCCGGCCGAGGTCAGGTCGACGAAACGCTCCAAGGTAAGATTGCCCTTGTTGACATGATCCAGAAGGATGGTGGCCAGGGTCTGCACGCCCGGCATACCCGAGGGCGTGTCGGGATAGGTCTTTTCCTTTTCCTCGCGCGTATGCGGCGCATGGTCGGAGCCGATCACATCGATCACGCCTTCGCGCACCGCCGCCCACAGCGCCTCGCGATGCGCGGCATCGCGGATCGGCGGGTTCATCTGCGCATAGGTGCCCAGCCGCTCGTAACATTCGGGCGCCGCCAGCGTGAGATGCTGCGGCGTGGTTTCCGCCGTGGCGAAATCCTTGGCCGCCGCCAGCAGGGGAATCTCGTCACCGGTGGTGACATGCAGCACATGCAGGCGCCGTCCGGCTTCACGGGCCAGGCGCAGCACGCGCTCGGTGGAGGCGCGCGCCGCTTCGGCATCGCGCCAGATGGGATGGGTTGTGGGCTTGCCGCGCGCGGCCAGGGGCTTGCGCGCGATCAGGCGGTCTTCATCCTCGGAATGAACGGCGACGCGGCGGCGGCCCGATTTCAGGGCGGCGAGAATATCGGCTTCCTTGTTGAGCAGCAGCGTGCCGGTGGAAGAACCCAGAAAGGCCTTGATACCGCAAACCCCGGCCAGGCTTTCCAGCAGCTTGAGCTCTTCGATGTTCTGCGGCGTGGCGCCGGCATAGAAGGCATAGTCGCAATGCATCCGCCCCCTGGCGCGCGACAACTTGTCTTCGATGGCGGCGCTGTTGGTGGTGGGCGGATTGGTGTTGGGCATTTCGAAGACGGCGGTGACGCCGCCCAGGATCGCCGCCAGGCTGCCGGTGGCGAGGTCTTCCTTATGCTCATTGCCGGGCTCGCGGAAGTGGACCTGGGTGTCCATTACGCCGGGCAGCACATGCAGGCCCTTGGCCTCGAAGATTTCCGCCGCCCTGACATGGGGGAAACTGCCGATGGCGGCGATGCGGCCGCCGATCACGCCGATATCGGCCTGGGCGATGCCATTGGGGGTGGCGACGATGCCGCCGCGGATCAGGAGGTCGAAGCTCTGGGTCATGCCAAGCTGGTTAGACCCGCTTGGCAATTCGGGCAAGCCGCATTACGTCATGAAGCCATGGAATCCTGTCGATTGAGCGACCGCGCCGTCATCAGCCTGTCAGGGCCGGAAGCGCGCGATTTCCTGCAGAACCTGATCACCAATGATGTCGGGAAACTGGAACCCGGCCTTGGCCTCTATGCCGCCCTGCTCAGTCCGCAAGGCAAGATCGGTTTCGATTTTTTCCTGGTTGAAGGCGAAGGCGCGCTGCTGCTGGATGTGGCGGCGACCGCGCGCGAGGCGCTGCTGAAAAAGCTCAAGCTTTATCGCCTGCGCGCCAAGGTCGAAATCACGCCGCGCGATGAACTGGGCGTCTATGCCGGCCTGGCCGGCGATGCGGCGCGCCGCGCCGTGAGCTTTGTCGATCCGCGTCTGGCCGCCCTGCCCGCCCGCAGCATCGGCGCGGTGGCGGAAATGCCGGCGGGCCTTCCGGGACCGGAAGCCTATCATGATTTGCGCCTGGCGCTGGGCGTTCCCGAAGCCGGCGATTTCGGGTTCGAGAAAATCTTCGCGCTCGATGGCGGCCTGGACGAACTCCATGCCGTGTCGTTCGACAAGGGCTGCTATGTCGGCCAGGAACTGACGGCGCGGATGAAGCATCGCGCCACCACGCGCAAGCGGCCACTGCTGGTGACGGCGGCAGCAGAGCTGCCGCCGTCAGGGACGCAATTGGCCGGCGATATCGGCGAGATCATAACCACCTATGGCAGGCGCGGCTTTGCGTCGGTGCGGCTGGACCGGCTGGGCGCGGCGCGTGAAGCGATGGCGGGCGAAATATCGGTGACGCTGGTCAAGCCGGACTGGTTGCCATGACGCAAAAACAGCGCTGCTGGTGGCCCGGCGAGGACAAGCTCTATCTGTCCTACCACGACAAGGAATGGGGCGTGCCGGAGTATGACTCCCGCGCGCTCTATGAAAAGCTGGTGCTGGACGGATTCCAGGCCGGCCTTTCCTGGATCACCATCCTGCGCAAGCGCGAGAATTTCCGAAAAGCCTTCCACGCATTCGACCCCGAACGCATTGCCCGCTATGGCGCACGCGACCTCGACCGCCTGCTGGGGAATGAAGGCATCATCCGCTCCAAAGCCAAGATCGAGGCGTCCGTCCGCGGCGCCAGGCTGTGGCTGGAGATCGAGGAGAAGGAGCCCGGCGGCTTTACGAACCTGATCTGGAAGCATGTCGATGGCAAACCGATCCAGAATCATTTCAAGACCAGGGACAAGGTTCCGGCCGAAACCGAAATGAGCCAAAGCCTCTCGAAGGAACTGAAACAGCGCGGCTTCAATTTCGTCGGGCCGGTGATTGTCTATGCCTTTGCCCAGGCGATCGGCATGGTCAACGACCATCTCACCACCTGCTTCCGCCATGCCGAATGCGCCCGGCTGGCCAAGCCCAAGCGATAGTCCCCGCGGAATTTTATCCACAGGGGTCGCTGAAGCCTGGGGCGGGCGTTGCCGCGCGCGTGAAGGGTGCGTAAGTTCCCGGGACTATGATCAAAAAAGACGTCATTGCCGCCATCGGCAACACCCCCCTGATCCGTCTCAAACGCGCATCCGAAGAGACCGGCTGCGAGATCCTGGGCAAGGCGGAATTCCTCAACCCCGGCCAGTCGGTCAAGGACCGCGCCGCCCTCTTCATCATCCAGGAAGCGTTGAAGAAGGGAGCGCTGAAGCCGGGCGGCACCATTGTCGAAGGCACCGCCGGCAATACCGGCATTGGCCTGGCCACCGTCGCCAATGCGATGGGCTTCAAGACCGTCATCGTCATTCCCGACACCCAGAGCCAGGAAAAGAAGGACGCATTGCGCCTGCTGGGCGCCGAACTGATCGAGGTGCCCGCCGTCCCCTATAAGGACCCCAACAATTACGTGAAGCTGTCGGGCCGCCTGGCCGAGCAACTGGCGCGCACTGAGAAGAACGGCGCGATCTGGGCCAACCAGTTCGACAACACCGCCAACCGCGATGCCCATATCCAGGGCACGGCGCCGGAAATCTGGCGCGATACCGGCGGCAAGATCGACGGCTTCACCTGCGCCGTGGGCACCGGCGGCACGCTGGCCGGCGTCGCCATCGGCCTGAAGGAAAAGAACAAGGGCATCCGCATCGCCGCCGCCGATCCGCTGGGTGCGGCGATCTATAGCTGGATCAAGACCGGCAAGCTGGACATGCACGGCTCCTCCATCACCGAAGGCATCGGCCAGGGCCGCGTCACCGGCAATCTGGAAGGCGCGCCCATCGACGATGCCTATGAGATTTCGGATCATGAAGCCCTGCCCCTGATCTTCGACCTGCTCATGCATGAAGGCCTTTGCATGGGCGGTTCGACCGGTATCAATGTCGCCGGCGCCATCCGCATGGCGAAGGAAATGGGCCCGGGCCACACCATCGTCACCGTGCTCTGCGACTATGGCAATCGCTATCAGTCCAAGCTCTTCAATCCCAACTTCCTGCGCGACAAGGGCCTGCCGGTGCCGCCCTGGCTGGCGGCGCGGCCCAATCCCACGCCTGTACCGTATGAGAAATAGATCGGGCAAAACATGAACCCGCTGGTTTCCACCGACTGGCTTGCCGCACATCTCAATGATGTGAAGGTGGTGGACGCCTCCTGGTACATGCCCGACGATAAGCGCGAGCCCGCCCGGGAATTCGAGGCCGGTCATATTCCCGGCGCGGTATTTTTCGACATAGACGGCATTGCCGATCACAGCAGCGGCCTGCCGCACATGATGCCCTCGCCGGAGGAATTCGCCCGCGCTGTCGGCGCTCTTGGTTTAAGCAACAGCGATACCATCGTCGTTTATGACGGCAGCGGCATCTTCTCGGCGCCCCGCGCCTGGTGGGCGCTGCGCCGCATGGGCCACGGTAAAGTCGTTGTGCTGGATGGCGGCCTGCCCAAATGGAAAGGCGAAGGCCGCCCTGTGGTCAGCGGTAAAGCCGCGCCCCGGGCGGCGCGCTTTCAGTCCCGGCCGGAAGCGGCGCTGGCCCGCGACTATGATGCCGTGCTGGCGCACCTGAAGGCGGACGATGCCCAGATCGTCGACGCCCGCTCGGCCAGCCGCTTTACCGGCGCAGAGAAAGAGCCCCGTGCCGGCTTGAAATCCGGCCATATGCCCGGCGCGGTCAATTTGCACTGGCGCGCCCTGCTCAACCACGACAACACATTGAAGGACGACGAGGATCTGCGCCGCCTGTTCGCGGAAAAGGGCATCGACCTGCGCGCGCCCATCGTCACCACCTGCGGCTCGGGGATTTCCGCCGCCATCCTGATGCTGGGAATGGAGAAGGCCGGCGCCGCCGATGTCGCGCTGTATGACGGCTCCTGGGCCGAATGGGGCGGCCGTGACGGCGCACCGGTAATCACCGTATGACGGCAAGCCGCTCCGCCCGCCGTGTTCCCATGACCGTCACCTTTTTCGAGATGACGGCGAAACCGTCTGCCCTGCCGCCGCCGGCGCCGAAGGGGCGGCACGCCTTCCTCAAGGCGGACATGCCGGCCGCGCATTTTTACCGCTACCTCTATGACAGAGTCGGCAAGGACTATCTCTGGGTCGACCGCAAGAAGATCACCGACCAGGCTTTGACCGAGATCATCCAGCATCCGCTCAATGCGCTTTACGTCCTTTATGTCGAAGGTTGCCCCGCCGGCATGGCCGAAATCGACCTGCGCCAGGAAGGGGCCGCCAATATCGGCTATTTCGGGCTGATGCCGGAATTCATCGGCAAGCGGCTGGGGTATTTCTTCCTCTATCACACCTGCCTCAACGCCTGGGCCCGGCCGATCAGCCGGCTGACCATCAACACCTGCACCCTGGATCATCCCCGCGCCCTGCCGCTCTATCAGCGGATGGGTTTCAACGCCTATGCACGGGAAGAACGCTTTGTCGAATTGCCTTAATAGTGGCACAGTCGAACGCATGTCGGTCAACGGCACGAATTTCCGTGGGGGATTGCGATGAACATAGTCGTCCTGGTCGGCATCATCATCACCATCGCCACCGGCATCCCGGTCTGGCTGCAGATGCGCAACCACCCGCGCGGCCTCAAAATCCTGTTCTTCGCCGAAATGTGGGAGCGTTTCTCCTATTACGGCA
>DATFFI010000008.1:0-27740 GCA_035250225.1 Rhizomicrobium sp.
GCTGGACGGCGCCACCCTGGCGGCGATCTTTGAAGGCAAGATCGCCCGCTGGGACGATGCGGCGATCAAGAAGCTCAATCCCAACGTCACCCTGCCGGGCCGCGCCATCACCGTGGTGCATCGTTCGGACGGGTCGGGCACGACCTTCATCTTTGCCACCTATCTCGGCCAGGTCAGCCAGTCCTGGAAGAATGACGTCGGCGCGGATACGGCCATCGACTGGCCGGTCGGCATCGGCGCCAAGGGCAATGAAGGCGTGGCGGGCAATGTCGCCCAGATCGCCGGCTCCATCGGCTATGTCGAATATGCCTACGCCAAGCAGAACCGCCTGAGCCATGTGAAGCTGATCAACCGTGCGGGCCAGACGGTCGAACCGACCGTCGAAGCCTTCCGCTCGGCGGCGCAGGGTGCCGACTGGGCCGCGGCCGCCAAGGACAATTTCTACATCATCCTGACCAACCAGCCCGGCGCGGCCTCATGGCCGATCACCGCCACCACCTACATCCTGGTCTACAAGAACCCCGGCGATCAGGCCGCTTCGGCCAACACGCTGAAGTTCTTCAACTGGGGCTTTGAGCAGGGCGACCAACTGGCCCTGGGCCTGGACTACGTCCCGCTACCCGACAATGCGGTGTCCGCCATCAAGGCCAGCTGGAAGGGCATCGCCGGCTCCGGCATGTAATCATCCCCCGCGCACCGGGACGCTTCGCACAGAAGACGAAGCGGACCCGGGACGCCTTCTCAAAGGGCGGTCTCACCGGACCGCCCTTTCTTTTTTGGCCAAATTCTGCATTTTTTCTGCGGTCAGTGTAAACACAACTATGGTCGCACGGAATCCAATGTCGGCAGCCATGTCCGCTTTACGCCGATTCCGTTGAAAAACACTTCAGTTTCCGGGAAGCAATGGCGCTGAGCCAAAGAAGTTTTTGAAAGTCTACTCGAGCCAAGAAAAGTAAGTCACGCAAGCTTGCCACTCACAAAGCTAGCGGCTCCCCTTATCATCGCCGATGTTCTTCATCAGGATGGCCGCAATAATAACGGCATAGGCCGCCAGCCTGAGAAGGTAGATTCCAGCCTGTTCCTCCCTGGGGATGCTGAGCAGGACGGGGATGGCTTGGTTGAGGGCCATCAGCGAAAACGCGATACCAAAACAGGCGAAGAGCAAATCTCCGGTCCGGCGCCAAAAGCGCACAAAAAAGAGACCTACGGTCAAAAAGCCCATAGTCAACAACCCCGCCGCGTAAGCGGCGATCGTGGGTTCCCACTCGCTCAACGGTCACTCTCCCAGATGAAGCCGAAAAGCAAGACTGAGACGGCCAGAAAAGAGGGAATAAAACGTAGCGGCCACAGATAAGCGATCGGAAAGATCACCATGTCCGCTACCAATGCCAAATTGTTCAGAGCGAGGAAGGCAAAGCTCATTGCCGTCCAGAACAACAACCGTGATCGCACCTTGTGCCAAGCTCGCAACAGAAGAACGGCACAAAGAACGCTTGCTGTCAGGCAAAGACCATAAACAAGGGTAGGCCATAAAGGACTCATGTCTAATCCTCCCGGAGCCTGAAGGCGTCGGACAGTGTCTGGAGCGGGTCAATATGGGTGACCAAGGTCATGGTGGCGACAGGACGCTCCCGGAATGCCAGGGCCAATCGATCGACCAGTTCCTGCAATTTTTCGTTGGCGGGGGCAAAATGCCATCCCATCTCATCAGAAACGGCCAAGCCATTGCGCTGAAAAATAGCAAGATTAGCCTGAACGAGCGTTTGGTTTGCGCGCAGTTCCCGCACAAGTTCGACCGGCTGCCAGTTGCGTGTCTTATCCCGGCTGAGCAGCAGCAAAAGCTCCATCGCCCAAACCGAACGCACGCTTTCACGGATAAAACCGATTAATTCCTCGTCCGCCAACGAATCGTCCCTCTAGACGCTTACGAGATATTATCCTTGGTAATCATCTCATAGTGTTGCGCAAAAAGCCATCATAGACGTTCGGGCGTCGCACCAGCCAACGCCCGGATGCGTTCGCCCTGCCGCAACCGCGCGGCGTCAATCATCATCCGTGCGGCCCAGCGATAGACATTCTGTTCGCGCACCTGTTGGCGCATCAACGTCATACGTTCGCACTGCTCCTGGACCGGCATGCGCAAGGCCGCGTCCAGCGCCCGCGCCATTTCCCGAACGTCGAAGGGGTTGACGATCAGAGCCTCGGACAATTCACGCGAGGCTCCGGTAAAGCTGGACAGGACCAGCACACCGCGATCGTCGTCGCGAGCTGCGACAAATTCCTTGGCGACCAGGTTCATGCCGTCGTGAAGGCTGCTGACAATGCATAAATCGGCGGCCCGGAACAATTCGAAGACCTCCACGGGTTCATGATGGCGAATGATCAACCGTATCGGTTGGTAGGATCCGTCGCCATGGCGGCGGTTGATTTCCGCCGCCAGTTGTACCGCCTCGTTCTGCAGGGTGCTATAGCTGGACAGTTTACTGCGCGTGGGGGCCGCCACCTGCACGAAGGTAAGCCGCCCCCTCCATTCCGGTCGCGTGGTCAGCAGGCAATCCAGCGAGTGCATCCTGTCCAGGATGCCCTTGGTATAGTCAAAGCGCTCGATGCCCACCGCCAGCTTGGCATCGAGCGGTAGTCCCAGCTTCTCGCGCACGCTGACCCGGCAGGCGGGTACCGGCGGCTGTCCCTCGAGCGCCTTGGGCGGCCAGGCGATGGAGATCGGATAAGGCCTTATCCTCGTATCCTCGCCGCCGAAGGTCACCGTCGCATGCTCGCGGTCGATCCGGCTTTCCAGGAAACGGTCGACTGTTTCCAGGAAATTGTTGCAGTGAAACTGGGTGTGAAAGCCGATGACGCTGCTGCCCAGCATGCCTTCCAGGATGCGCTCCTTCCAGGGACAGATGCCGAAGGTTTCCGCATTCGGCCAAGGGATGTGCCAGAAGGTGATAATGGTAGCCTTGGGCAACAGCTTGCGGATCATGCGCGGCGCCAAAGCGAAGTGATAATCCTGGACCAGCACGATGGGGTCTTCGGTCTGGGCTTCGCGCGCCACCGCCTCGGCGAAGCGGGCATTGATGCGCTCGTAGAAAGCCCAGTCGTTTTCGCGGAAGGTGGGCCGCACGAAGGCGATGTGGCACAGCGGCCACAAGCCCTCGTTGGCGAGTCCGTAATAATAGCCGTCCTGTTCCTCCTCGCTCACCCAGACCCGCCGCAGGGCATAGGTTGGATGCGTGGGCGGCACGGCAATGCGGTCATGACGATCCACGGTCTGGCGATCGGCCGAACCGCTGCCATGGGCGATCCAGGTGCCGCCACAAGCCTGCATCACAGGCTCCAGCGCCGAGACTAGGCCGCTGGCGGGCGTCTGCACCTCTACGCTGCCGTCCTCTCGTCGGTTGTGGATATAAGGCTCGCGGTTGGAAAGGATGATGACTTCCGCCCCGGGAAGAGCCTCACTCATCAGGTCCCGCAGCGCCTGCGGTGTCCATTGAATTTCGGCGGTTTCGGTGGGCGTGCGCCCCGTTCTGAGATCACGGAGCAGGCGCTGGATCTCGCGATCCATGGCGCCGACCACCGGTCCGATGCCGACCGGCCGCTCCCCCGCCCGCAAGTCGCTCACCGCCCGGCGCAGGGACTCCATCCAGCCGCGCAGCAGGAAAAGGGCGAGAAGTGCCGCCACGCCCGCCACCACGATTCCGACCACCAGCAGGCTGGCAATAACGTAGATTTGCACCTGCCCAGAACGGTCGTCGACGAACGACAGGTCGTGCAGGATGATCAGGTGAACCCGCGCGCCCGTATTTGTGACGATGGGGAAAGCGCCTGCCAGTACATGTTGGCGGCCATAATCGATGTCGGAAAGGCTTTCATTTTCCGCCCTTGCCACCCGGTTGCAGGAAAAGCTGGCCGGCATGTCGGCGGTGGCGCTGCGCAAACGGCCGGCTTCGTCGCACAGACCCACTGCCAGGACGCGGTCGTCCTGAGTGACGGCGGTCAAGATGCTGGCCAGGCGCGGCCGGTCACCATCGGCGAGAGCGCGCCGCACTGGCCCCTCGATCGATGTTGCGACCAGGCGGGTACGCGATTCCACATCGCGACGCGACCATTGCTCTACCAGCGAGCGCGAGAACGGCGCCAACGCCAAAGTTAGCAGACAAAGCAAAAGTAGCGCCGCCAGACCATAGGACAGCACGCCCGCAAAGCGACGGTTCATCAGTCCCGTCATCGCACCGTCCTCCAGGGCCGGCTGAGCAGCGCCGCGCAATTGATGATGCCGACCAACGAATAGGTCTGGGGGTAGTTGCCCCAAAGCTCGCCGGTGGCCGGATCGATATCTTCCGACAAGAGGCCAGCAATGGTGCGGCGGGACAGCATCTCTTCGAAAAGTAGCCGCGCATCGCCGCTGCGTCCGGTCAAATGCAGCGCCTCGATCAACCAGAAGGTGCAGACGTTGAAAGCGGTGACGGGAAGTCCAAAATCGTCCTCGGTGGCATAGCGCAGCATGTGGCTGCCGCGGCGCAGCCCCTTTTCGACGGCCGCCAGCGTCCCTAGGAAACGCGGATCGTCGGGCGCAAAGAAGTGCAGGTCCAAGAGCTGGAGCAGACTGGCATCCATCATCTCGCCTTCGAAGATCGCCGACATGGTCTGGCTCTCCGGCCGCCACGCAGCGGTTTCGATGCGGTTGCGAATAATGGCAGCGCGTTCGTTCCAGAAGGCCTCGCGTTCCGCCAAGTCCAGCGTGCGGGCCGCATTACCGAGGCGGTCGCATGCAGCCCAACACATAGCGGCGGAATAGGTATGGACATGCTGGCGGGTGCGCAACTCCCAAGGGCCGGCATCGGGCTTGTCATGCAACTGCCATGCGTACTCGCCAATCCGTTCCAGCGATTCGAAATCCTCGCGACCGGATATCCGCATTAGACGGCGGTCGAAGAACGCCTGAACGCCGGACAGGACGATCTGACCATAAACGTCATGCTGGACCTGCAGATAGGCTTGGTTGCCGATACGCACCGGTCCCATGCCGCGATACCCTTTGAGACGCGGCGCTTCCCGCTCCTCCAGGCGCACTTCACCCAGCACGCCATACAGCGGTTGGATGGCGCCGCCATCGGCCTCATCGACGATGTTGCGCAAATAGCCGAGATAGGATTCCAGCACATCGAGGGCGCCCAGCCGGTTGAGCGCCTGCACGGTGTAGTAGGCATCGCGCAGCCAGCAATAGCGGTAATCCCAGTTGCGAGCCGAGCCGGCATGTTCCGGAATAGAGGTGGTGAGCGCGGCAACAATGGCGCCGGTTTCCTCATGCTGACAGAGCTTGAGGGTGATGGCGGCGCGGATCACCGCATCCTGCCACTCCAGTGGCGTGGCCAGGCCGCGGACCCAGTGCTGCCATTCCGAAATGGTTTCCGCCAGCATCTGCTCCAGCGAAGCGCCCAGTTCGGCGGAAAAGCTTTCGTCGGGACCCAGAAAAAAATGTAGCGGACGTTCGACCCGGAAAACCCGTTCCTCATCCACCAGGCTGATCGGCGCATCGGTGGTGAGCCGCATATCGGTCTGCGGCAACCGATAACGTATGTGGTTGGAGCCGAAAGTTTTGCCCTTCTCCGCAGCATCCGCGCCAGGACGCAGGCGCACCCGGATTCGCGGGCTGCCCGCCAGGGGCCGAACGATCCGGACAAAGGCGACTGGGCGGTATGTGCGGTCTGCGCGACGAACGCGGGGACAGAAGTCCACCGCTTCTATGCTGCCTCCGGCGCGATCCGTGTGACGGGTCACCAGCACTGGAGTGTTGCGGATATAGCCTTGGGTGATGTCGGCGCAATCTTCCAGCTCGATTGACCATAGTCCCCGCGCCTCGCCGTTTTCGCTGTCCAGCAGCAAGGAAAAAACGGGATAGCCATCAACACGCGGCACGCATCCCCAGATGAAGCAGCCAGCGCGGTCTATCAGCGCACTGACCTGGCAATTGCCGATCGGCCAAAGATCGAGCGAGCGATCGAGCGTCCGGGTCATGCGCGTATCCGGATGGCGTCTTGCAGCCATCGCAGGGTCTGGTCGACACCTGCCAGGCGATATGAGGCTATGGTGTCGCGTAGCGCGCCAACCAGGACGCCACATCCGCCCAGTTTGACAGCGGCGCGAAAGCCAGCTTCGTCGGTCTGATCATCGCCGACAAAGACCGGCCGGCCGTCGCGCATCGGCGCCTCGGCCATCAGCACGCGCACTGCCTCGCCTTTGTCGATCCCTGCCATCTTTAGCTCAATCACCATCTTTCCCGGCTGCAGCGTGAGCTGGGTGCGGGCGGCAATCTGCAACGCCGCGTCATGGCAGGCCACCTCTGCCTGCGGCGCCTGGCGGAAATGCAGCGCCAGCCCCAGCGGCTTCTCCTCCACCAGAACGGCGGGATGGTGCTCCCGCAGTCCCTGCAGGATGGCGCGAGTGACGCCGTCATAGCGCGGCGGTTCCATTATACTGCGCCGGCCATCGGCCCAATGCAGTTCGCCGCCATGGCTGCCCACAAGGGTGATGGCCATCCCGTCAAGCAACGCGCCGATATTGCCGGCAGCCCGGCCGCTGACAATGGCCAGGCGCCCTTGCATATGCTCATACAGAAGCCTGATCAGGTCGCGCAGGCGATTTTCAACCACCACCGCATCGGGACGGGCGGCGATCTCGACCAATGTTCCGTCGAAATCCAGGAACAGGCTTGCCTGTTCCAGCATGTCCGGCGGTGGCAGCGGAAGCTTGCGGACTTCGGAAATGGGCATCTCAATTTCTCGGGGCAGCCGCAGGATGGAACACGGCGCACGCCGACCGCAAGCAGGGAAGATAATGAGAGCCAGATATCTGCCTGCGGGAACCAATACGGCGATAAACGCGTTTCGTCAGCTATCGACGGGTGTAAACTTTGCAGGGATTGTCGGGGAAGAACCTGAAGATCGCTTTGGATTACGGGGAGCAGGTCAACGTGGCAGTACTCATTGAGAGGGTGGCCCTCTTGGTGCGAGGTAACACCTTAAGCTGGTGTTGCACTTCGTTTGAGAACTCAGGAGGTGCGCGGCTCGGCACAAAATGTGCGGCGCCGTTCGGCGCCTCAATAATGGTGCGGGCGGTGAGACTTGAACTCACACAGGCCTTGCGGCCCAACGGATTTTCGTACCACTTCGGCTTTCGCCGCCGCCGATAGGCGTTCGTGGTCTGGACTATCCCTTCACCCTGCCTTGGTTGCCCGAGGGTTAGGTGCCGCCCGTCTAGTCTCTACACCTTCCCGTTTCCGGGCTTGGCTCGGGATTGCCAGCAAAGGGTTCCCCGACTTTGGGCAGTTCTACGCCGGCAATTTCTTGCCGGGCACTCAATCGCTTAAGTCCGGTGCGTCTACCATTCCGCCACGCCCGCACGGTTCCCCTGTATAGCGGCGCGGCCGTGCCGCGCCAAGCTATTTGGCTTTCTTGGCCCGCTTCCGGGGCTTGCGGACATTGATGGCGCTGGCGTCCAGGCGGTCCTTGATGTGCGAGGCATAGTATTTCTCGATCATTTCCACGCTCGTGCGGCAATTCTTGGCGATCTGATAAATATCGGCACCCTCAATGAGCCGCATACTGATGTAGGTATGGCGCAGAGAATAGGTCGTGCGCTCATTGCCTTCGCGGTCGGTTCTCAAATTCAGTTCGCCCAAAATCTCCTTGAACAGATCACGGTGCGTTCGGGGAAAGATCAAATCTGTCGGCTGTGGTAGGGCCGTTCGGCCTTTGGGCTCCGCCTTCGCTCCGCCTTGGTCGTCGTCCGCCTTCGCTCCCTCCAGAGAGAGAATCGGACGCGGGCGCTTCTGCAAGCGCTGGAAAGGCTCTACCGCGCCGGGCATACTTTTGCAGAATCCGACGCCGCGCTTGCCGCGCACGCTGATAACCAAAATGGTCTTGCCTGTGGCATCGTCTTCCTCAACTTCCGCATCGCGGAATTCGAGCCTCAATGCCTCGTCGGGCCGCAGGCCCGTGTTCGCCATGAAGATTACGAAGTCGTGCAATTGCTCCGACGCCCAGCGCCAGCGTTCATTGCGCGGCTTGGCCGCCCGCGCGCGCGTGGCGGTGTAAAGCGCCTTGTATTCGTCAGGCGAAAACCAAGCGCGATGCGTCACCTTCCCCGACGCTTGGAAGGGGGCGGAGAGATTGGGCAACTGATCCAGCCAGCCATGCCGATTGGCAGTTTTGAGGATTTGGCGCAGGCACACGATCTCCTGGTGGAGCGTGCTGCGGGCCGGGGGCTTCCGCCGTTCAAACTTCTGCGGTGCATCCTTCTGCCGAAGGGTCTTGGCTTTCATCAACTGATCGACCCTGGACATGCCGGATTTCATCCGGTGGATACGATAGTCCTGAATCTTGCCAGCGGTGATTTCGCTCAGAACCATGCTGCCGAAGAAGGGGATCAGATGGTTCTTGATCCTGAACTTGTGGGCCTCGACATAGATGGGGCTCCGCTGCCCTTCGGTGATCGTCTCGAATTCGTCCATGAAGCGGTCGGCCGCTTCGCGGAAGGTTTTGCCTTCCTTAAGCTCGCCGGCCCGGTACTTGCCCAGGAGGCCAAGATACCAGTCGCGCGCAATGTCTTTGGCACGGGACAGGCTTTCTTCCTTGGTCGTGGTGCGGCGCTGCTTGCCGGCGACGGAACAGGCGCACTGCCAATGCGGGCTGTTGGACCGCATATAAAGCTGCACCCGATTGTCCATCAGGGAATGGCGGGCGGAGTCCATAGATTGCCTTTTGTGCTAACGATGTGCTAAGCCACTATAGAACTATTTCTTTGAAATACAACGATTTTTATAGGAAAAGATGGATTTTAAGTCCGGTGCGTCTACCATTCCGCCACGGGGCCACAACACAATCAGGTACTTAGCAGGGTCGAAAAACGCAATCCATCCAGGTCGGCGGCGGGGCGGATTCGTCGACCATGCGGCCTATTTCTTCGAAACGACACGCGGCGTCCGGCTTTCGCGGCTGATCAACCCTATCCCTCCCTTGCGCGTTTACCGGGCCTGGGCTTACCAATTTGCCCTGACTTTGCGCGAGGGGAGACGTGCATGCGTGCCATTTCCTGCTTTCTGATTGCGTCCGCCATCCTTTTGGGCGGCTGCGATAACGCGTCCTTGCCGCCCGAGGCAGGTTACGGACCCAATCCCACCCTGCCGCCGCCCAAACGGGAATGGCCGATCCCCACCGTGGAAGTCGCCAAGGCGACGGGCTGGGCCGCCGGCGAAAAGCCGACCGCAGCCGCGGGCCTGAAAGTGGAAGCCTTCGCTACCGGCCTCAAGCATCCGCGCTGGCTCTATCGGTTGCCCAATGGCGACATCCTGGTGGCCGAAAGCGGTGGGCCGCCGGACCGGCCCGACAATAGCCGCGGCATCCGCCGCTGGGTGCAGGGCCTCTTGATGCGCCGGGCGGGCGCCTCCGGCGAAAATGGCAATCGCATCACCCTGCTGCGCGACAGCGACGCCGACGGCAAGGTGGAACTGCAGACCACCTTTCTGGACAATCTCTATTCGCCCTTCGGCATGGCGATGGTCGACGGCACTTTCTATGTCGGCAACAGCAATGCGGTGATGACCTATCTCTACACCGACGGCGCCACCCAGCTGAAAGGACCCGGCCGCAAGCTGCTCGATCTGCCGGCCGGCACCATCAACCGTCATTGGGCCAAGAACCTGATCGCCAACGCCGATGGCGACAAGCTCTATGTCGCGGTGGGCTCGAACAGCAATGCCGCCGAATTCGGCATGAACCATGAGGAAGGCCGTGCCGCCATCTGGGAGGTCGATCGCCTTAGCGGCAAATCCCGCATCTTCGCGTCCGGACTGCGCAATCCCAATGGCATGGACTTCTCACCCGCCGGCGCGCTGTGGACGGCGGTGAATGAGCGGGACGCGATCGGCGGCGACCTGGTGCCCGACTACATGACCTCGGTGCGCGATGGCGGTTTTTATGGCTGGCCCTACAGCTATTACGGCCAGATCGTGGATGAGCGGGTGCAGCCGCAGCGGCCCGACCTGGTCGCCAAGGCGATCAAGCCCGACTATGCGCTGGGGGCGCATACCGCGTCGCTGGGCCTGACGTTCGCGCGCGGCAATACGTTGGGCCCGGAGTATCAATCGGGCGTTTTTATCGGCCAGCACGGTTCCTGGAATCGGCGTCCGCGCCATGGCTATCGCGTGATTTATATTCCCTTCAACGGCGAGACGCCCGCCGGCATGCCGCGCGAGGTGCTGACCGGCTTCCTCAGTCCCGATGGTGAGGCTCGTGGCCGCCCCGTCGGCGTCATCACCGACCGCACCGGTGCGCTGCTGGTGGCCGATGATGTCGGCAATGTGATCTGGCGCGTTACGCGCCGGTAAAACCATCCCTGCCGGCTTCTCCGTCTTGCGGGGCCGGCAGGCATTTCATGTGCCGCGACAAATTCCGATGAACCGCGGCGGCGGGAAAGAGCATGTCGGCAGTGTCGCAGGATCCGGCCGGTGCCGGGCGCGGCGCGATGAAGATATTTGCAAGATCAAACAAACGCTTATAAGGACCGTGGCCCTGATGACGCCGGCCCGGTAACGATAAAACGTCAAGGCCGGGGCCGACAGGTTATTCGGGCCGTCTTGCTCCTGTATTAGAACGCCCAAAGCGAATCGGAATGGACAGAGAGTCATCATGCGCATTGCGATGATCGGAACGGGCTATGTCGGACTGGTGTCGGGGGCCTGCCTGTCGGAGTTCGGCCACCAGGTCATCTGCGTCGACAAGGATCCGGCCAAGATCGAGGCGCTGAACAAGGGCGTGATCCCGATCTTCGAGCCGGGCCTGGATGAAGTCGTGGCCGTCAATGCCAAGGCGGGAAGGCTTTCCTTCACCAGCGACCTGGCGTCTGCGGTCCGCCACGCCGATGCGGTGTTCATCGCGGTGGGCACGCCCAGCCGCCGCGGCGACGGCCATGCCGATCTGTCCTATGTCTTCGCTGCCGCCGAGGAAATCGCCGGCGCGCTCAGCGGCTATACCGTGATCGTCACCAAATCGACGGTGCCGGTCGGAACCGGCCGCAAGGTCCAGGCGATCATCGCCAAGGCCCGTCCGGACGCCGAGTTCGATGTCGCGTCCAATCCCGAATTCCTGCGCGAAGGCTCGGCGATCGAGGATTTCCGCCGCCCCGACCGGGTGGTGGTGGGTTGCGACACCGAACGCGCCCAGGGCCGGATGCGCGAGGTCTATCGTCCGCTCTTCCTCAACGAGACCCCGATCGTCTTCACCAGCCTGCAAAGCAGTGAGCTGATCAAATATGCCGCCAACGCCTTCCTGGCGACCAAGATCACCTTCATCAACGAAATGGCCGATATCTGCGAGAAGGTCGGCGGCGACGTGCAGGACGTGGCCCGCGGCATCGGCCTGGACGGCCGCATCGGCAAGAAGTTCCTCCATGCCGGCCCCGGCTATGGCGGTTCCTGCTTTCCCAAGGACACGCTGGCGCTGGTGCAGACCGCCAGTGAGCTGGGGGCGCCCAGCCGCATCGTCGAAGCGGTGGTCGCGGTCAATGAGGCGCGCAAATCTGCCATGACCAGGAAGATCGAAGCAGCCTTTGGCGGGGTGAAAGGCAAGACCATCGCGGTGCTGGGCCTGACCTTCAAGCCCAATACCGACGACATGCGCGATGCCCCCAGCCTGGTGATCGTGCCGGAACTGCAGAAGGCCGGGGCAAAAATCCACGGCTTCGACCCGGAAGGCACCAAGGAAGCGCGCAAGCTGCTCGATATCGAGTTCTGCGCCGGCACCTATGAGGCGCTGGAGGGGGCGGACGGCGTGGTGATCCTGACGGAGTGGAACGAATTTCGCGCCCTGGACCTGGCCCGCGTCAAAGCGGTGCTCAAGACGCCCCTGATGGTCGATCTGCGCAATATCTACCGGCCCGACCTGATGAAGGAAGCCGGCTTCCGCTATATCAGCGTCGGGCGATAGGGCGGACTTGGCTCGCCTTGCTGCGCTCGGCTAGCATCCGGCCAAGAGCGGGCGCCGCGGGGTTTCGCTTCGTGGCTTTCGCCTTTCTGGAGATAAAATATGTCGCCGTCGGTCCGTCGCGCCTTGCCTGTGGTCCTGCTTGCTGCCGTGGGTGTGCTGGCGATCTACGCCGCCATCCTGCCGGCGAACCGGATCGCGCCGCCGCCCTTCGCCAACCCCAGTCCGCTGCCCTTCCAGGCGCCGCAATTCGACAGGATCAAGGACGGCGATTTTGCGCCGGCCCTGGCCGAGGGCATGAAGCGCCAACAGGCCGAAATCGCCGCCATTGCCGACAATCCGGCTGCCCCCACTTTCGAGAATACGCTGGTGGCGATGGAGCGTTCGGGCCGGATGCTCAGCCGCGCCGCCAGCGTTTTCTATCACCTGGCCCAGGCCAACACGAACGACACGCTGCAGAAGGTGGAAACCGATCTCGCGCCCAAGATGGCGGCGCATCGTGACGCGATTTATCTCAACCCGAAACTCTTCGCCCGCGTCCAGGCGATCTATGCCCAGCGGGCTACGCTGGAGCTGGACCCGGAATCGCGCCAGTTGCTGGAAGTCACGCATCGCGAATTCATCCATTCCGGAGCCCAGCTTTCGGAAAGAGACAAGTCGAAGCTGCGCGACCTGAACCGGCGCATCTCCACCCTGGAAACCAGCTTCGAGCACAAGCTGCTGGCCGCGACCAAGCAAGCGGCGCTGGTGGTCGACGACAAGGCGCAACTGGCGGGACTGCCCGATGATGCCATCGCCAGCGCCGCCCAGGCCGCGACCGAGCGCAAGCTGCCGGGCAAGTATGTCATCACCCTGCAGAACACCACCCAGCAGCCGCTGCTGCCCCAGCTCACCGACCGCGCCACCCGCCAGAGGCTGTTCGAGGCCAAATGGAGCAGCGCCGAGCGTGGCGATGCCAACGACACCCGCTCCCTGATTTCGGAACTGGCGCAGCTGCGCGCCCAGAAGGCGGCGCTGTTGGGCTATCCCACCTGGGCCGACTACAAACTCTACGACCAGATGGCCAAGAACCCGGCGACGGTGCAGGCCTTCCTGCAGCAGTTGGGTCCGGTCACTGCCGCGGCCGGCCGCCGTGAAGGCCAGGTGCTGCAGGGCGAAATCACCAAGTCCGGCGGCAATTTCGGCTTGCGCCCCTGGGACTGGGATTTCTATGCCGAGCGCCTGCGCAAGGCGCAGTACGAGCTGGACGAGAGCCAGCTCAAGCCCTATTTCGAATTGAACCGCGTCCTGAATGATGGCGTCTTTCATGCCGCCAACCGGCTTTACGGCATCACCTTCCACAAGCGCAGTGATTTCCCCACTTGGCACAAGGAGGTGCAGGTCTTCGAAGTGCGCGACAAGGATGGCAGCCATCTCGGCCTGATGTATTTCGACTTCTTCAAGCGCGACAACAAATCGGGCGGCGCCTGGTTCAGCACCCTGGTGGACCAGTCGAAGCTGGAAGGCACGCGGCCGGTGGCCTTCAACGTCTCCAACTTCGCCCCGCCCGCGCCGGGCCAGCCGGCGCTGCTGACCTCGGACGAGGTCACCACCATGTTCCATGAATTCGGCCATGCCCTGCACGGCCTGTTCGCCAACCAGCAATATGTTTCGCTTTCGGGCACGGCGGTGGCGCGCGACTTTGTCGAATTCCCCTCCCAGTTCAACGAATACTGGGCGCTGCATCCGGAAATTCTGAAGAATTACGCCCGCCACTATCAGACTGGCGAGCCGATGCCGCAGGCGCTGGCGGACCGCATCAAGCGCGCCGCCACCTTCAACCAGGGTTATGCCTTTGGCGAGATCCTGGCGGCGGCCAAGCTGGACATGCAGTGGCATGACTTGAAAGCCACCGACCCTCGGCAGAATGTCGATATTTTTGAAGCGACGACGCTGAAGAAAATGGGGCTGGCGACCGAACTGGTGCCGCCGCGCTATCGCACCAGCTATTTCCGCCACATCTGGGGCGGCGGCTATTCCGCCGGCTACTACGCCTATATCTGGACCCAGATGCTGGACAATTCCGCCCGCGACTGGTTCGAGAAGAATGGCGGCCTGACGCGCGCCAACGGCGACCGTTTCCGCGACCTCATCCTGTCGCGCGGCAACACGCTGGAATATGCGCCGATGTACCGGGCCTTTTACGGCCGCGACCCGGATACCGGGCCGTTGCTGAAGAAGCTGGGGTTCGATCAGCCGCCGGGCTAGCGCTTCGCCTTCTTCGCTTTCTTTTTGGCGGTCTTCTTCTTCGCGGGCGCTTTGGGCACCTTCTTGCCTTCGGCGCGGGCTTCCGACAGGCCGATGGCGATGGCCTGTTTGCGGCTGGTCACCTTCTTGCCGCTGCCGCCGCTGCGCAGCTTGCCTTCGTGCATCTCGTGCAGCGCCCGTTCGACCTTTTTGGACGCACCCTTGGAATACTTCCTGGCCATGGGGTTCTCCTTGCCCACCTTGCCATAAGCCGGGCCGGCCGCCTTTGTTCCCCGGCCGACGGTCAAAAAGGGCAGGAAACCGGGGTTTTGGCCCGCTAAAGCCGGTGGATTTGGCTCTCCGGAACCCTTATGGTCCCGGCCGCCATGGACAAATTCATCAAGCTCGAGGGCGTCGCGGCGCCCCTTCCCATGATCAATATCGACACCGATATGATCATCCCCAAGCAGTTCCTGAAGACCATCCATCGTACCGGGCTGGGCAAGGCCCTGTTCGACGAGATGCGCTACAACACCGACGGCAGCGAGAAGCCGGACTTCGTCCTCAACAAGCCGCAATATCGCAAGGCCCAGATCCTGGTGACCGGCGACAATTTCGGCTGCGGCTCCTCCCGCGAGCACGCGCCATGGGCGCTGCTGGATTTCGGCATCCGCTGCGTCATCGCGCCCAGCTTCGCCGACATTTTCTACAACAATTGCTTCAAGAACGGCATCCTGCCGATCAAGCTGCCGCAGGCTGAGGTCGACAAGCTGATGGATGATGCCGAACGCGGCGCCAATGCCGTGGTCACCATCGACCTCGAAGCGCAGGAAATCCGCGGTCCCGATGGCGGTATGATCAAGTTTGAAGTCGATCCCTTCCGCCGCCAATGCCTGCTCAATGGCTGGGACGATATCGGCCTGACGCTGCGGGACGAGGACAAAATCTCGGCCTATGAAAAGAACCACAAAGCGCAGGCACCGTGGGTTTGATTTAACCCCCATCCGTCGCAACTCGGGTTTGCTCCGCAAACACCTCGTTGCGACACCTTCCCCCTTTCGTGGCGTTTCGCGCCAAAGGGGGAAGGAAGCTAGTGAATGTTGCACGTCGCGCCGCGAAATGCGGCGCTCGAGTTAAAGAGGAATTCTCATGTTTAAGATCCTGACGCTCCCCGGTGACGGCATCGGGCCTGAAGTGATGAACGAAACGCTGCGCGTGCTGGGTTGGTTCGGCAAGCGCGGTTTCCAGTATCAGACCGAGGAAGCGCTGGTCGGCGGCATCGCCTATGAGACGGTTGGCCGTTCCGACCCCGATGACAGCATGGCCAAGGCCAAGGCAGCCGATGTCGTGCTGCTGGGCGCCGTGGGCGGACCCAAATGGGACAATCTGCCCTTCCTGCAGAAGCCGGAGCGCGGCCTGTTGCGCGCCCGCCAGGAAATGCAGGTCTTCGCCAATCTGCGCCCCGCGCTGTGCTTCGACGCGTTGAAGGATGCCTCCACCCTCAAGCCCGAAATCGTCTCGGGCCTCGACATCCTGATCGTGCGCGAGCTGATGGGCGGCGTCTATTTCGGCGAGCCCAAGGAAACCACTGACCTGCCCGACGGACAGAAGCGCGCCGTCGATACCCAGGTCTATACCACCAGCGAAATCGACCGCATCGCCCGCGTCGCCTTCGAACTGGCCCGGGTTCGCGGCAAGAAGCTGGCCAGCGCGGAAAAGTCGAATGTGATGGTCACCGGCGTGCTCTGGCGCCAGGTTGTCACCGACGTGGCCAGGGACTATCCCGACGTCCAGCTCACCCATATCCTGGCCGACAATGCCGCGATGCAACTGGTGCGCAATCCCAAGCAGTTCGACGTGCTGGTGACCGACAATCTGTTCGGCGACGTGCTGTCGGACGAGGCGGCCCAGCTCACCGGCTCGATCGGCATGCTGCCCAGCGCCTCGCTGGGCGCCAGGCGCGCCGACGGCAAGCAGAGCGCGCTGTATGAGCCCATCCACGGATCGGCGCCCGACATTGCAGGCAAGGGCCTGGCCAATCCCATCGCCTCGATCCTTTCGCTGGCAATGGCCTTCCGCTATTCCTTCGGCCGTCCCGACGATGCGGCGCGGATCGAAAAGGCAGTCGATACGGTCTTGGCGCAGGGGTTTAGAACAAGCGACATCATGCAGGCCGGCATGAACAAGGTCGGCACCGCCGCCATGACCGACGCCATCCTGAAGGCGCTCGACGCTTCGGTGTAATAGAAAAATCTTGTCATGCCCGCGTAAGCGGGCATGACAAGTAAAATTTAGTGCGACTTCAATGCCCGACGCGCCTTGTGCAGCAGCGGCTCGGTGTAGCCCGACGGCTGTTCCTTACCCTTGAACACCAGATCGCAGGCCGCCTTGAAGGCGATACCGTCGAAGGACGGCGCCATGGGCTGGTAGAGCGGATCGCCCGCATTCTGCTGGTCCACCACCTTGGCCATGCGCTGCAGCGTCTCGGTCACCTGCGCCGCATTGGTGATGCCATGCTCCAGCCAGTTGGCGATATGCTGGGACGAGATGCGCAGCGTGGCGCGGTCTTCCATCAGGCCGACATTGTTGATGTCCGGAACCTTGGAGCAGCCCACGCCCTGGTCCACCCAGCGCACGACATAGCCCAGGATGCCCTGGGCGTTGTTGTCCAGCTCCTTCTGGATCATGTCCGGCTGCCAGTTGGGGCGGTCGGCCACCGGAATGGTGAGAATATCGCCCAGCTTGGCGCGCGGGCGCGACTTCAGTTCGTTCTGCCGCGCCGCGACGCTGACCTGGTGATAGTGCAGGGCATGCAGGGTGGCGGCTGTGGGCGAGGGTACCCAGGCGCAGGAGGCGCCCGCCTGGGGATGACCGATCTTGGCCTTCAGCATGTCGGCCATCTTGTCGGGCATGGCCCACATGCCCTTGCCGATCTGCGCCTTGCCTTGCAGGCCGCAGGCCAGGCCGATATCGACATTCTGGTCTTCATAGGCCTTGAGCCAGACGCTTGTCTTCATCTCGCCCTTGGGGATCATCGGGCCGGCCTGCATCGAGGTGTGCATCTCGTCGCCGGTGCGATCCAGGAAGCCGGTATTGATGAAGACGATGCGGTCCTTCACCGCGCGGATGACTTCCTTGAGGTTGGTCGAGGTGCGGCGCTCCTCGTCCATCACGCCGATCTTCATGGTGTGGCGGGGCAGGCCCAGCACATCCTCGACGCCGTCGAACAGCGTGTTGGCGAACGCGACTTCCTTGGGGCCATGCATCTTGGGCTTGACGATATAGATCGAGCCCTTGCGGCTGTTCGACTGCTTGCCCGCCTTCTTCAGGTCATGCAGCGAGATCAGGGCGGTGATGACGCCGTCCATGATGCCTTCCGGAATCTCGCTGCCGTCCTTGAGCAGGATGGCGTCGTTGGTCATCAGGTGACCGACATTGCGGATGAAAAGCAGGCTGCGGCCAGGCAGGGTCAATGCGCCGCCATCTCCCGCCGTGTAACCGCGGTCGGGATTGAGGGCGCGGGTCATGGACTTGCCGCCCTTCTCGAAGGTGGCGGTGAGCGTGCCCTGCATCAGGCCCAGCCAGTTGCGATAGGCGCCGACCTTGTCCTGCGCATCCACCGCGGCGATGGAATCCTCGCAGTCCATGATGGTGGTGATGGCGCTTTCCAGCACCACATCGCTGATGCCCGCCTTGTCGGTTTTGCCGATGGGCGTGGATTTGTCGAAATGCACTTCGATATGCAGGCCGTTCTGCTGGAACAGCAGCAGCGACGGCGCGCCCGCATCGCCGGTATAGCCCTTGAACAGCGACGGGTCCTTCAGCGCCGGCTCCAGCTTGCCGTTCTTCACGGCAAAGCCCGACGCATCCTTCCACGAGCCGGACGCCAGCGGCACCGCCTGGTCCAGTGTCTCGCGCGCAAAGGCGATCACGGCCGCGCCGCGCTTTTCGTTATAGCCCTTGCCGGCGGCGAGATCGCCCTCCTGGGCAATGGCGTCGGTGCCATAGAGCGCATCATACAGGCTGCCCCAGCGCGCATTGGCGGCGTTGAGGGCGAAGCGCGCATTGGTCAGCGGCACCACCAGCTGCGGCCCGGCCACGGTGGCGATTTCCGGATCGACATTCCGGGTCGTGACCTGGAAGTCGTCGCCTTCGGGCACCAGATAGAAGATGCTTTCCAGGAAAGCGCGATATTCGCCCGCGTCATGCGGCTGCCCGCGGCGACCCTTGTGCCAGTCGTCGATGGCGGCCTGCAGCCGGTCGCGCTCGGCCAGCAGCGCCTTGTTTTCGGGCGCCAGGCGATGGGCCAGGGCGGCGAAACCGGACCAGAATTTTTCGGCTTCGATCCCGGTGCCCGGCAGGGCGTCCCGGGCAATGAAATCATGCAATTCGCGCGCGACCTGAAGGCCGTGAAGCTGAATCCTGTCCGTCATGATGATCTTCTTTTCTTCTTGTCCCCAAGGCTGGGCACCCTAAAGGGGCACCCCCACGGGGTCAAAATGAAAAAGGCCGGACTCTCGTCCGGCCTTTTTGCATGGCTTTGCCGTTTTTTAGTAGGGCGGGATCATCCAAGGCCACACATGCTGCTGCAGGAAGACCAGGATGCCCAAGAGCACGGTGAAGACGATGGAGTGGACAAAGGTGCGACGGAAGATCGCCGATTCATGCCCCTTCAGGTCCGAGACCGCCACGCCCGTCGCGATATTCTGCGGCGAGATCATCTTGGCGAAAGTGCCGCCCGACGAATTTGTCGCGGCCATCAGCACCGGATCCAGGTTCAGCTGCCTGGCCGCCACCACCTGCAAATTGCCGAACAGGGCATTGCCCGAAGAGTCGCTGCCGGACAGGAACACCGCCAGCCAGCCCAGGAAGGCCGAGAGCAGCGGGAACAGCACGCCCGACTGCGCCACGCCCAGGCCCAGCGTGTAGGTCAGGCCGGAATAGTTGGCCAGGAAGGCCATGCCCACGATCGCCATCACGGTCACGGCCGGCAGCAGGATCTGACTCCAGGCCGTCTTCACCGCCTCGATGAATTTCGAGACCGACAGGCCGCAAACCAGTGCCGTGACGATCGCCGTCACCAGGATGGCGGTGCCGGTGGCGAAAGGCTCCCAGTTCCAGACTGCCGGATAGGTGTCGTTATACAGGGTTCTGAAAACCTGATTGTGCAGACCCGGCCATTCAATTCTCTGCCTAAAGATGGCGGCGATGGCGAAGTGCGTCCATACCCCGACCACGCCAATCATGATCACCCAGGGCATCCAGCCCTGCCACGGCGCCACATGGCGATGCGGCGAGTTGGGGTCCTCGGCCGGCACCACCAGGGCATATTCGGCATTGGCCTTTGGCTGCCAAATTCTCAGGAACAGCACTGTCGCGACCAGCGAGGAACCCGCCGAGACCACGTCGGTCAATTGGTAGCTCATGAAGTTGAGCGCGAGGTAGGGGCCGTTGGAGGAGATGAACTGGCCGATGGCGAAGGCGCCGCCGGCAACCAGCAGCACCGGCCAGAGCTCGCGGATCGACTTCATGCCGCCGAACATCGCCATGACATAGAAGGGCAGCAGCAGGGCGAAGAAGGGCAGCTGGCGGCCCACCATCGCGCCCAGCGCGCCGGCGTCATAGCTGGTCACGCCGGCCAGGGTGGTGATCGGAATGCCCAGCGAGCCGAAAGCCACCGGGGCGGTATTGAAGATCAGGGCATAGACCACCGCGTCGATCGACTTGAAGCCCAGCATGATCAGCAGCGAGGCGGTGATCGCAACCGGAGCGCCGAAACCGGCGACGCCTTCGAGCAGCGAGCCGAAGCCATAGCCGATCACGATCAGCACGATGCGCTTGTCGTTGGGCAGGTTGACCAGCACCCAGCGGCGGAAAGCGTCGAAGCGGCCTGACTGCAGCGCGACATTGTAGAGGATGAGGGCGGAGAACACGATCCACATGATCGGCCACAGCGCGAAGGCGACGCCGCTGGCGGTGGCGTTCAGCGCCATGCCGGCCGGCATCTGCCAGGCCGTGACGGCAAGGAGGAGCGCGGCGACAAGGCCCGCCAGCGAAGCCTGCCAGGCCGGGCGCTGCAGCACGCCCAGCATCACCAGCACGACGATGATCGGGATGGCGGCCACTAGGAAGGACAGCATCAGGCTGTCGCCGATGGGCGTCAAAATTTGATGAAACAAGCCGTCATCCATGTCGCTTCTCCTGTGACGGCGCTGGCCGCGCCGCATTTCCCCACATCATCCGGCCAGGCCAAAACCGGCCAAGTCCAGCGATGAAATTCGCAATGACGGGATTTTGCGAAGAGTGCGAAACCGATGTCCGGCCGGTCGCAATCGGCCAGCGTCGCGTATGCTCTCTTCAGATCCCCTTCTTGTGCCGTTGGTTAGAGCAAAAAAAACGGTTTCAGAAAAGGCGTATTGCCACGGTGCAGTGCAGCAAGCCCCATGTTCCACGGGTGCAAATGGTCGCGCCGGAATGTTTCTACTTATTGTTCCAGGTCGAAGCGACGTGCGTGGGATCATCCTGCGTGCTGCGCTCGAAAAGCAGGAAGTCGTAATAGCCACAGTTGTTGCCGCCGGGATACGAACGGCAGATGGCGGGCCGGGCCGTGTAGATGGTGCAGCGCCGCTCGTCGGTGTCGAAGAAGCGGCAAATACGGCCATAATGCTTGTCTTCCTTCCGGCGCATGGCATAGGGCTCGTCGCCATCCACCTTGGTGAACTTGGTGCGCGCCTCCTTGAAGGACAGGCCGAAATGATCGGCCAGCCGCTCGACATCGCGTTTCTTGAGGGGAATGAGCGGATAGGAGCAGCAATAGCCCGGACACTTGTTACATTTATAAACCGCCACGATGCGCCTAACGCCTGATGCTGCTTCGTCCTGTATAACGCCAAGCCTTGACGCCAGATGCGGCCATGTCGTCGCGGTGAAAGCCCGGCGGGTTGGCGCTGTTTGCATCGTCCCATGGGCACAGGAACCTTTGAGGGCAGCCGCCCAGGTGTTGGCGGCATTCTTCGAAGCGCCGTGCGGCGAGCCGGCCGCTCAAATCTAACACATTGTTTATGTTATATATTTTTTGCGGAAGGGTTTGCAGCTATGCGCTGGCGGGCTGTCAAAGGACCGCAGGCTACGCACATCTGTCATGTTGCGCCGCAAATGGCGGCATGGTGACATAGCGCGTAAATCTAATAAGAAGCGGGCAAATTCCCCGTCTCCTCCCCCGTCCCCGGGGGCGGAAGGGGAATCCATGCCTGCGATTGGGCATTTTGGGGTTGTTTGATGAGCCTGCCGCCGAAACAGGGGCTGTACGATCCGTCGAACGAGCATGACTCGTGCGGCGTGGGTTTTGTCGCCAACATCAAGGGCGTCAAATCCCATGCGATCATCGGCCAGGGGCTGCAACTCCTCATCAACCTGGACCATCGCGGCGCGGTGGGCGCCGACCCCCTGGTCGGCGACGGCGCCGGCATCCTGATCCAGATTCCCGATCCCCTGTTCCGCCAATGGGCGGAAGCGACCGGCGTGAAGCTGCCGCCGCCGGGCGAATATGCCGTCGCCATGTGCTTCCTGCCGCGCGAGCCCAAGGCGCGCGAGATCGTGGTCAAGCAGTTCGAGCATTTCATCCGCGTCGAAGGCCAGAAGCTGCTGGGCTGGCGCGACGTGCCGACCGATCCGGCCGGCCTGGGCAAGACCGTGCTCGATGGCATGCCGCTGATTCGCCAGGCGATCATCGCCAAGGGGCCGCACACAAGGGACCAGGACGCTTTCGAGCGCAAGCTGCTCACCATCCGCAAGCAGACGCAAAACCCGCTGGAGGCGTTGGCCAAGAAGCACAAGCAGCCGGCGGTCAAAGATCTCTACATGCCCAGCCTGTCGACCCGCACATTGGTCTATAAGGGGCTGCTCTTGGCGCATGACGTCGGCCGCTTCTATCGCGACTTGGCGGATCCGCTAACCATCTCGGCGGTGGCGCTGGTGCATCAGCGTTTCTCGACCAACACCTTCCCCAGCTGGAAGCTGGCGCATCCCTATCGCTTCATCGCCCATAACGGCGAAATCAACACGGTGCGCGGCAACGTCAACTGGATGAATGCGCGCCGCCGCTCGCTGGAATCCGACCTGCTCGGCCCCGATCTCGACAAGATGTGGCCGCTGATCCCGCACGGTCAGTCCGACACCGCCTGCCTGGACAATGCGCTGGAGCTGCTGGTGGCCGGCGGTTATCCGCTGGCCCATGCGGTGATGATGCTGATCCCGGAAGCCTGGGCCGGCAACAAGAGCATGGATGCCAAGCGCAGGGCTTTCTACGAATATCACGCCGCGCTTCTGGAGGCGTGGGACGGCCCCGCCGCCATCGCCTTCACCGACGGCCGCCAGATCGGCGCCACGCTGGACCGCAACGGGTTGCGGCCCGCCCGCTACATCGTCACCGATGACGATCTGGTGATCCTGGCTTCGGAATCGGGCGTGATCCCGGTACCGGAGGAAAAGATCAGGAAGAAGTGGCGCCTGCAGCCCGGCAAGATGCTGCTGATCGATTTCGAGGAAGGCCGCATCGTTCAGGACGAAGAGATCAAGGCCAAATTTTCCTCGGCCGAGCCGTATGAAGAATGGCTGAAGGCGGCCCAGTTCAAGCTGGAAGAGTTGCCCGAGCTGCCGGACGACCGCCGGCCCGCCGCCAACGATCCCTCGCGCCTGCTCGATACGCAGCAGGCCTTCGGCTACACCCAGGAAGACCTGGCTTTTTTCCTGGAGCCGATGGCCAAGAGCGGCGACGATCCGGTGGGCTCGATGGGGGCGGACACGCCGATCGCGGTGCTCTCCATGAAGCCCAAACTGCTCTACAATTACTTCAAGCAGAACTTCGCCCAGGTCACCAATCCGCCGATCGATCCGATCCGCGAAGAGCTGGTGATGAGCCTGGTATCGATGATCGGGCCGCGTCCCAATCTGCTGGGCCGCGAAGCCGGCGCGCACAAGCGGCTGGAAGTGTCCCAGCCGGTGCTGACCAATGCCGATGTCGAGAAGATCCGCTCCATTTCCGAACTGGTGGACGGCGCCTTCCGCACCGCCACCATCGACTGTACCTGGCTGGCATCCGAAGGCGCCGAGGGCCTGTCCAACGCGGTGATGCGGATCTGCCTCAACGCCACCGATGCGGTGCTGGCGGACAACAACATCCTGATCCTGTCGGACCGGGCCACCGCGCCCGACCGCGTCGCCATCCCGGCGCTGCTGGCGACTGCCGCGATCCATCACCATCTGGTGCGCCAGGGCCTGCGCATGCAGACCGGGCTGGTCGTGGAAACCGGCGAAGCCCGCGAAGTGCATCACTTCTGCGTCCTGGCCGGCTATGGTGCCGAAGCGATCAATCCCTATCTCGCCTTCGAGACGCTGGAGCAGATCCGCCAGACCCAGGGCCTGCCGCTCAAGCCCTATGAAGTGCAGAAGAATTACATCAAGGCGGTGGGCAAGGGCATCCTGAAAGTGATGTCCAAGATGGGCATCTCGACCTACCAGTCCTATTGCGGCGCGCAGATTTTCGACGCGGTCGGTCTCTCCAGCGCCTTCATCGAGAAATATTTCACCGGCACCGCCACCACGGTGGAAGGTATCGGCCTGAAGGAGATCGCCGAGGAAAGCGTGCGCCGCCACCGCGACGCCTATGGCGCCAACCCGATCTACCAGACCATGCTGGATGTCGGCGGCGACTATGCCTTCCGCCTGCGCGGCGAGGAACATGCCTGGACGCCGGATTCGGTCTCCCGCCTGCAGCATGCGGTGCGCGGCAAGAACCCGGCCGAGTACCAGCTCTTTGCCAAGTCCATCAACGACCAGAGCGAGCGCCTGCTGACCCTGCGCGGGTTGATGAGCTTCAAGACGGGCGACAGCGTGCCGCTGGATGAAGTCGAGGCTGCGAGCGACATCGTCAAGCGCTTCTCCACCGGCGCGATGAGTTTCGGCTCGATCTCCAGAGAGGCCCATACCACGCTCGCCATCGCCATGAACCGCATCGGCGGCCGTTCCAATACGGGCGAGGGCGGCGAGGAGCCGGACCGTTTCGTGCCGATGGCCAATGGCGACAGCATGCGGTCCAAGATCAAGCAAGTCGCTTCGGGCCGTTTCGGCGTCACCACCGAATATCTGGTCAATGCCGACGATATCCAGATCAAGATGGCCCAGGGCGCCAAACCCGGCGAAGGCGGCCAGCTGCCCGGCCACAAGGTCGACAAGAACATCGCCAAGGTGCGCCATTCCACGCCCGGCGTCGGCCTGATCTCGCCGCCGCCGCATCACGACATCTATTCGATCGAAGACCTGGCGCAGCTGATCCGCGACCTCAAGAGCGTGAACAGCAAGGCGCGCATCTCGGTCAAGCTGGTGTCGGAAGTGGGCGTCGGCACCGTGGCGGCGGGCGTCGCCAAGTGCCGCGCCGACCATGTCACCATTTCGGGTTTTGAAGGCGGCACCGGCGCCTCGCCGCTGACCTCGTTGACCCATGCCGGCAGCCCCTGGGAAATCGGCCTGGCCGAAACCCAGCAGACGCTGGTGCTCAACGGCTTGCGCGGCCGCATCGCCGTCCAGGTCGATGGCGGCTTGCGCACCGGCCGCGACGTCGCCATCGGCGCGCTGCTCGGCGCCGACGAGTTCGGCTTCGCGACCGCGCCCCTGATCGCGGCGGGCTGCATCATGATGCGCAAGTGCCACCTCAACACCTGTCCGGTGGGCGTGGCGACCCAGGATCCGGTGCTGCGCAAGCGCTTCACCGGCCAGCCCGAGCATGTGATCAACTATTTCTTCTTCGTCGCCGAAGAGCTGCGCGAGATCATGGCCGAGCTGGGTTTCCGCACCATGGCCGAGATGATCGGCCGGGTCGACAGGCTCGACATGAACAAGGCGATCTCGCACTGGAAGGTGAAGGGCATCGACCTGTCGCGCCTGCTCTACAATGTCAAACCCAAGCAGGGCGCCGCCATCCATCATTGCGAGAGCCAGAATCACGGGCTGGAATCGGCGCTGGATCACGAGCTGATCGCGGCGGCCAGGCCGTCGATCGAGAATGGCCAGCCGGTGCGGCTGGAGCGGACCGTCCGCAATGTCGACCGCACCGTCGGCGCCATGCTTTCGGGCGAAGTCGCCAGGAAGCACGGCCATGCCGGCCTGCCGGAAGACACCATCACCGTGCGCTTCACCGGCACGGCGGGCCAGTCCTTCGGCGCCTTCCTGGCGCGCGGCGTCAGCGTCGAACTGATCGGCGACAGCAACGACTATGTCGGCAAGGGCCTGTCGGGCGGCCGCATCGTCGTCAGGCCGCCGCAGAATGTCTCGCGCGACCCGTCCGAGAACATCATTGTCGGCAATACGGTGCTCTACGGCGCCATCGCCGGCGAGGCCTATTTCCAGGGCGTGGCCGGCGAGCGTTTCGCGGTGCGCAATTCCGGCGCCATCGCCGTGGTCGAAGGCACCGGCGATCATGGCTGCGAATACATGACCGGCGGCGTGGTGCTGGTGCTGGGCAAGACCGGCCGCAATTTCGCCGCGGGCATGTCCGGCGGCGTGGCCTATGTCTATGACCCGGACGGCGACTTCGAGAAAAGCTGCAACCTGGCCATGGTCAAGCTGGAACGGGTCGCACCCTTCTGCGGCGTCGAGGATCCCGAGCTGCCGCGCCAGCGCTCGCTCAATGTCTCCGACGCGGGCATGGGCGACCTGCTGCGCTTCGATGCCGAGCGCATCCGCATCCTGGTCGAGCGCCATCTGCTGCACACCGGCAGCGCGCGCGCCAGGGAAATTCTCGACAATTGCGACGCCAGCCTGGCCAAGTTCGTCAAGGTGATGCCGATGGATTACGCCAAGGCACTGGCCGACATGAAGGCGGAGCGTAATGCCGCCGTGGCAGCCGAGTAGAGCGCATGGGAAAAGTCACAGGCTTTCTGGAAGTGGACCGGCTGGATCGCGGCACTGAAAAGCCCGAAAAGCGCCTGCACAATTACCAGGAATTCGTTCATCCGCTGCCTTACACGGAAGTCAGCCGTCAGGCCTCGCGCTGCATGGATTGCGGCATTCCCTTCTGTCACACCGGCTGCCCGGTCAACAATCTGATCCCGGACTGGAATAATCTGGTCTATCGCGATCAGTGGCGCGCGGCGATCGACACGCTGCACTCGACCAACAATTTTCCGGAATTCACCGGCCGGGTCTGCCCGGCGCCCTGCGAGGCGTCCTGCACGCTCAACATCCAGGACACGCCGGTCACCATCAAGACCATCGAATGCCAGATCGTCGATCGCGCCTGGGAAGAAGGCTGGATCCAGCCGCAGCTCGCGGCGAAGAAGACCGGCAAGACCGTGGCGGTGGTGGGTTCGGGCCCGGCCGGCCTGTCCTGTGCCCAGCAGCTGGCGCGCGCCGGCCATTCGGTGACGCTGTTCGAGAAGAGCGACCGTATCGGCGGGTTGCTGCGCTACGGCATTCCCGACTTCAAGATGGAGAAGCATTACATCGACAGGCGCATGCGCCAGATGGAAGCCGAAGGCGTGGCTTTCCGTCCGGGCGTCGAAGTCGGCGCCGGCATTTCCGTCAAGCAGCTGCTGGCCGATTATGATGCGCTGGTGATGTCGGGCGGCGCCGAGGCGCCGCGCGATCTGCCGGTGGCGGGCCGCGAACTGGACGGCATTCATTTCGCCATGGACTTCCTCACCCAGCAGAACAAGCGGGTGGCGGGCGATGCCGAGGAAAAGGCCGCGCCCACCGGCACGCTCAGCGCCAAGGACAAGCATGTGGTGGTGATCGGCGGCGGCGATACCGGCTCGGACTGTATCGGCACCTCCAACCGCCATGGCGCTTTGTCGGTGACGCAGCTGGAAATCCTGGCCAGGCCGCCGGTGAAGGAAAACAAGCAGCTGGTCTGGCCGGATTGGCCGCTCAAGCTGCGCACCTCCTCCAGCCATGACGAGGGCGCCGAGCGTGACTGGGCCGTCAATGCCAAGCGCGCCGTCGGCGAGAATGGCAGGATTACCGGCCTGGAATGTGTCCGCGTCGAGTGGAAGCTGGGCGATGGCGGCCGCATGAACATGGTCGAAGTGCCCGGCAGCGAATTCACCCTCAAGGCCGATCTTGTGCTGCTGGCGATGGGCTTTGTCGGCCCCCGCAAGGCGGGGCTGGTGGAGCAGGCGGGCGTGACGCTCGACGCCAGAGGTAATGTCGCGGCCAACACCAACGACTATAAGAGCAGCGAAGCCAAGATCTTCGCTTGCGGCGACATGCGCCGCGGTCAATCGCTGGTGGTGTGGGCAATCCGCGAAGGCCGCCAATGCGCGCGCTCGGTGGACGAGTTTCTGATGGGTAAGTCCGAACTGCCGCGCTAGTTAGCTAGCGAGAACCAGGCCCACAGGCGCCGCCTTCGCATCCTGCAGCAATTGCGTCGCATGGCTGAGCGAACGCCCGCGCAATTTTTCCCGCTTGGAAACCAGGATGGTGGCGTCGGCCTGGCGCGCGATCAGCGCCGCGTCGGACGAAGTCAGGGCCGGGCTGCAA
>DATFFI010000009.1:0-2206 GCA_035250225.1 Rhizomicrobium sp.
AATCCGCAGCGCGACATTCCCCTGGGCATGCTGGGCTCGCTGCTGATCTGTACCGCGCTCTACATGGCGATGTCCTATGTCGTGACCGGCATTGCCCATTACAGCACCTTGAATGTGGCGCATCCGGTGAGCGCGGCGGTCGAAGCGCTTCCCGGCACCAAATGGCTGGCGCCCTTCGTCAATATCGGTGCCGTTGTCGGACTGTCTTCGGTGGTGCTGGTGCTGCTTCTGGCGCAGAGCCGCGTCTTTTATGCCATGTCCAAGGACGGATTGATCCCGCCCATCTTCAGCACCATCCACGCGAAATTCCGCACCCCGTACAAGGGCAACATCGTCACCGGTCTGTTCGCGGCGCTGCTGGCGGGCCTGTTGCCGCTGAACATACTGGGCGAGCTGGTCAGCATCGGCACCCTGGCCGCTTTCACCATCGTCTGTATCGGGGTGATGGTGCTTCGGGTGCGCGCGCCCAATGCGCGTCGTCCGTTCCGCACACCGTTTGTCTGGTTCACCGCGCCGGCCGGGGTCTTCATGTGCGTGTTCATGATGATATTCCTGCCGGGAGACACTTGGCTCCGGCTGGTTGCCTGGACGGTGATCGGGCTTGCGATCTATTTTCTCTATAGCGCCAAACACGCGCATCCACCCCGCTACTCGATCAAGTCTCTGCCGGCCGAATGAGCTACCGTTCCCTGCGTGATTTCCTGGCCCGCCTGGAAAAGGATGGCGAACTGGTACGCGTGCGCGAACCGGTCTCCACCGTGCTGGAGATGACCGAGATTCAGACACGCCTGATCGCCGAAGGCGGTCCAGCCGTCCTGTTTGAAAAACCCATCCAAGCCGACGGCAGCCCCAGCGACATGCCGGTGCTGGTCAATCTGTTCGGAACGGTCAAACGTGTCGCCATGGGCGTCACCATGGGCGGTATCGAACGAACAACCGGTACGGACCTGCGCGAAGTCGGCGAGTTGCTGGCCCAGCTGCGCCAACCCCAGCCGCCGCGCAGCTTCGGCGAAGCCGCCGAACTCTTGCCGCTGGTCAAAACCATTCTGGCGATGAAGCCCAAGACCGTGAGCAGGCCCGCCTGCCAGGAGATCGTGCTGAAGGGCGACGACATCGACCTCGGCAAGCTGCCGATCCAGACTTGCTGGCCGGGCGAACCCGCGCCCCTGATCACCTGGCCGCTGGTGGTGACCAAGGGTCCCAGCGATGCGCGCGAGGACAATTACAATCTGGGCATCTACCGCATGCAGGTGCTGGGCAAGAACCAAACCATCATGCGCTGGCTCAAGCATCGCGGCGGGGCGCAGCATCACGCGCGCTGGGGGAAAGAAAAAACCGCGCCGCTTCCGGCCGCGGCGGTGATCGGGGCCGATCCCGGCATCATCCTGGCGGCGGTGACGCCGGTGCCCGAGACGCTATCGGAATATCAATTCGCCGGATTGCTGCGCGGCCAGCGGATGAAATTGGCCGATTGCGTGTCCCAGCCCCTGAAGGTGCCCGCCGAGGCCGAGATCGTGATCGAGGGCGAAGTCTCGCTGTCGGATTATCGCGACGAAGGCCCCTATGGCGATCATACCGGCTACTACAATTCGGTGGAGCCGTTTCCCGTCTTCACGGTCACCGCCATCACCATGCGGCGCAATCCCATTTATCTGTCCACCTACACGGCGCGGCCGCCGGACGAGCCTTCCATCCTGGGCGAAGCCCTGAACGAAGTCTTCATTCCGCTGCTCAAGCAGCAATTTCCCGAAATCGTGGATTTCTGGCTGCCGCCGGAAGGCTGCTCCTATCGCATCGCGGTGGTGAGCATGAAGAAGGCCTATCCCGGCCATGCCAAGCGGGTGATGATGGCGGTGTGGTCCTATCTGCGCCAGTTCATGTACACCAAATGGGTGATCGTGGTGGACGACGACATCAATGCCCGCGACTGGAAAGACGTGATGTGGGCGGTTTCCACCCGCATGGATCCGGCGCGCGATGTCACCATCATCGAGAACACGCCGATCGATTATCTGGACTTCGCCTCGCCGGAGTCGGGCCTGGGCTCCAAGATCGGGCTGGACGCCACCAACAAGCTGCCGCCGGAAACCAAGCGCGAATGGGGCCGCGAGATCCGCATGACCGACGAGGTGATCGAGACGGTCAGCGCCAAATGGCAGCGTCTCGGCCTGCCCGGCAGCGGCGCACCGATCTGGGGCAAGGACTG
>DATFFI010000010.1:0-23083 GCA_035250225.1 Rhizomicrobium sp.
CAGCAGAAGGGGCGATCCGGTGGGTGGCGTTGCAGCTTCAAGCAGCCCCTGCTGGCTTCACCAATCATTCACAGAAATAAAGCGATTTAAATATAACAATAATAACAAGCACTTACGATGATATAGCTTCTCGAAGCGCTAGGTTCGACGCTTCAATTTATCGAACAAAACAGCGGCTTGGGTCATTCCAGGCCGCTGTTTTTGCATGTGACCTGAGCCCCATCTTTCATCCAGTTGGAGCGTTAAAAGCTGACGAGCAGGTTGAGGCGAATTCGGTTTTGCCAATCGAAAGTGCCCAAACCCGGTCCGACATCCTTTTGACGGTAGCGATAATAGGTAAGGTTGAGCGTCAGGTTCTGCCGTAATGTATAGTCAGCCGCCAGCGCGTGCTGCAGATAATTCGTTGGCAACGCAGTATTGTCATGGCTGAAAGCGGCCAGCACTGCATCTGCTTCCACTTCGGCATAGCCATAGACAAAACGCCAATCTCCCGTTTGTCCAACTCTTCCAGCCAGCAAGTCCACCCCGAAACCTGTGTTGGTTCCAGCGGGAGCACCGAAGTTTCGTACGTAGTTACCGACCGCTCGCAAGGGCCATTGCGGTCCAAGCCCGTTCCAAGTTGCAGCCGCTACGATGTCCATCAAGTTAAAATCGGAGTTGTATTTTCCCGCTGTGAAAAGATTTGTCCCAAAATCTCCTGGATCTCCGCCCCGGAGGCTGCGTAACGAGTAGTCGAAATAGCCAACGGCGACTTCACCAACTAAGGCCCCCGGCGCCGTTTCAAAGGACACTTGGGCGCCACCCATGTGGCTGTCCGGTCCGGCAACGGCTTCGTCTACTGCGAAGTAGAGAGCGCTGCCTTTGAGCTTTGCACCGCCGACGGGCAAGACGTAACTCACCGAAGCTCCCTGGGGCGACACGTCGCCATCCCAAAGTAGCTCGGTGCGTACGAAGGGGTTCGGAATCTTGCCCAGGAAGACTTGGAAATTGCCAGGCGTAATACGTATGTAGGCTTGATCCAGGCTTACCTGAAAATCGTCTGCGAAATTGGATAGGGTGACATCGGTGGAGTTAGGATCATCCGGATCGCCAGTTGCGAGCTGTCCTCCCACGGCCAGCCAGTCACTTATAGCGTAAGTGGAGCGAAGCCGGGCGCGAAGCACGGCCCGATCACGATCGCGGAGGCCGGTCATGTCGAAGTTGGTTTCGTAACGAACGCGTACATCACCCGATAGTGAGAAGGTTGGTCGAGAAGTCTTGGCAGGCGGACCAAGGGGGGCGTCTTCATTTTGCTGCTTTTCCAGCGCTGCAAGTCGCAATTGCGTGCGTGCGTGCTCCGAACGCAGCGCTTCGACCGCTTCGCGTAAAGTTTCGGAGCTGTTCTGGGACTGAGTTTGCGAAAAGGAAGCAGTGACCGTCAAAAGGAGCGATATGGCGGCCACGAGGCCTAAAACGGATTTTTCGATTTTCAAAGAGTAGGTTCCTAGTGGTTCTTCTTCGACATTTGAATCCCGCTAGCGAATAAATTCTGACATTCGAGTCCGCTCGCTTTGGCTGAAAGCCGGTGCCTCCGGCCGCTGCCCGCGGGCACCAAGCGTCAGATTCTATCCGCTAGGATAGGACGCTAAAAATAAATCAGCAAATACAGTATGTTGCGAAAATGTAATTTCTCAAAGCGCTAGGTTCAACGCTTCAATTTATCGAACAAAACAGCGGCTTAGGTCATCCAGGCCGCTGTTTTTACATGCACCAATCCTGCATAGGCCGTTGTTTTCGCGCACAGGTTCAAGTTCACGATTCTCTCCAATCGTTCACCAAAATGGCGGGCGCATGGGGCTGAAGTCCCTATGTACCTTCCGGACTAAGTTCTGCGGTGACCTTTGCGAGGAAGATCTGTATCTCCGTGGCATTCAGCGGTTGTGCGCGCTCACCCGTGCGTAGAGCGAGAGCATCACGCACGAGTGTGTTTTGAGGATACTTGGACAGAACCCAAAGCGCGCCCTCGGTTTTGGAGGAAAGCCGCCCTTCCTTCGCGTACTGCCATGCTCGGCAAGCATTCAGTACCGAGTATTGGCCGCCTGGATCATGAAAGGGGTCAAGAATCCGGTCCTGATGCCACTTCACCACATCGTTCACTGCTGTCAGAAGCAAGCCGCGAGGTATTGGCGCAAACAGTTCCTTGGCCTCGGGACCAAAGAGGGCGCGACTGCGCTCTCGACATGTGGAAAATACGATCAAATGCTCGGTTGCATCTCCGTGTTTTTCAACGCTCGTTTTCCACGTCTCGCCGGTTGAAAACCAGAGTTCATGAGCAGGAGACGCTATGGGATTTTGAGCAGTACTTCGCGTAAAGACCAGAAAATCGAGGCCGGTTGCGGGTACTGAAAGGCTCGAATGCTCAAGGCGACCGCAGAGGTCTTCTTTTTTCTGATCGGAAAGCGAGTGATGAACAACTGCGACAGCGTCAATGTCGCTCTTGTCCTGGCGATAGTCGCCCTGTGCTCCGGAGCCTTGCAGGTAAAGACCCAGCAGATTTTGGCCTAGGACGTCCTTGCAGCGGTTTGCGAACTCGGTCAGGTATTGGGTCATGCGTGGGAGTATCAAGCACCGCCTACCTTCACCGAAGATGAATGGTGCGCGGTCTACCAGCACCTTCGGACTGGGTGAAAGAAATCATGACCACCGCCCCGAGCGCGAGCGGCCGCCGCCTGCTTGATGGTGACTTTATCCGTGAATATCATCAAGATCGGCGGTCATGTGCACCGCAACAACAAGCCGCACACAAGGCTGCACCGATCGCCACGCCAAACCATCACCTCACCCCTGCAATGAGGGACATCCACAAGACGTTGGGGCTTGGGGCCCAAAACGGTTTGCGGCCGTGCAGCAGAAATTGTGCCGCTGGCCCGTCCGGTGCCCATCGGCTATAGAAAAAGGAGAAAAGCAGGATGACACGTTGCGCAAACGTGTCCTGCCGGTGATTGAAGGCCCCAGGGACTAGTCAAAATAAAGGAAACAGGGATGCGTAAGTTCACGATTTTGCTGGCCGCGGTGCTGGTGCCCGGAATGATTGTCGGCGGGGCTTTGGCGGCCCAGACGATCAAAAAGGATCAGAGCATCCTGGAACGGCTCTATGCCAATACCGGGGTCCACAACAAAGCCGCCACGGGCGTGACCCCCGGTTTCGTCGCCGATCCCGGTTGGCCCCAGCCCTTGCCCAACAACTGGCTGCTGGATCAGGTCGCCGGGCTTCATGTGGATCGGCACGATCATATCTGGGTCGCCAACCGTCAACGCGCCATGAGCACTGCGGAAGCCGGGCTGGAAACCCGGGGCGGCTCCGGCGGCAAGAATGGTCTGGGCTATGACCGCCCCAACGGCCCGATAGCGGATTGCTGCAATGCCGCCCCCTCGGTGATGCAGTTCGATTCAAACGGAAAATTGCTGCGCGCCTGGGGCGGCCCGGCCGACCCGGGCTGGATGGAAAGCCATTGCAAGGCGGCGGATGGTTGCATCTGGCCCAATCGCGAACACGGCATGTATGTTGACCACAACGACAATGTCTGGATCGCGGGCAATGGCGTGGCCCCTCTCGATCCGAATTCGGCCTGGACCACCCACAGGGGCGGCGGCGACGGTTTTATCCTGAAGTTCGACATGAACGGCAACTTCAAGCTGCGTATCGGCGGCACGCCCACCGCTCCCGCCAGCAATGACACCAATGGCGGCATCAACGGCACACCCTTGATGTATCTGCCCGCCGAAATGGTGGTGGATCCCAAGACCAACCGTCTTTATGTCGCCGACGGCTATGGCAATCGCCGGGTGCTTATCGTGGATGCCGATACCGGCAAGTATATTGGCCATTTCGGCGCCTATGGCGGAAATCCCGTGGACGATGCCGCTGCCTTGGCGGCGGGCCCCTGGCTTCAGGATGCGAGGAAAGGCAACAAGCGCCCGGCCTTCTTCCGCACACCGGTCCATTGCATAAGGATCGCCGACGATGGGAAAATCTATGTCTGTGATCGCGGCAATAACCGCATCCAGGTGTTCGACAAAAATGATCCGGCACTGGGCAAGCCTTGCAGCAACCCGAAGGGTGAGGTGGGGAAGTGCGGCTATGTTACGGAACAATGGGTGAGCGCCAAGACCGAGACCCATCCCGTCTTGCCGGGGACCGCGGTGTCGATGAGCTTCTCGCGGGACAAGGCGCAGAGCTGTCTCTATGTCGGCGACAATACCAACATGACCATCTATGTGATCAATCGCAGCAACCTGCAGGAACTGGGGCGGTTGGGACGTTCGGGCCGCACGGCCGGCCAATTCCATTGGCTGCATCAGGTCAGCCCGGACAGCAAGGGCAACCTCTATACGGGCGAAGTCGACAACGGAAAGCGCATCCAGAAATTCATCCGCTATGGCGCGGTGGGATGCAGCGGCACGGGTTCGGCGACGGTCGGCGGCCCGCTGAAATAGGCAAGCTGGACCACGGCTTGCCGCGCCGGCAAGCCGTGGCCGCTTACAGAATCGGGAAGTAAGGCGTCTGCGAGATCACCGGCGTCGGCCGGGAAATGCCGCTCAGCGCCTCCGCCGCCTGTTCGGTTTCGTCGCTGGTGGCGATGTCGCCCAGCGAGAGAATGCCGACCAGGCGCTTGTCGCGGTCCAGCACTGGCAGCCGCCGCACCTGGATATCGCCCATATTGGCGGCAACATCTTCAATCTCCTGGTCGACGAAGCAGTATTTGACCTCGGTGGTCATGATCTCGCGCACCCGGGTGGCAGGACCTTTGCCCTCTCCGATGCAGCGAAGGGCAATGTCGCGGTCGGTCACAATGCCGACCAGGCGGTCATTCTCGCCAACCGGCAAGGCGCCGACATCGAGTTCCGACATAACGTTCGCCGCCCATCGCACATTTTCTTCCGGATGCGCCGTCGTCACGTCCCGGGTCATCAGATCACGAACCAGCATTTGCGCCTCCTGCGAGTTCCGCCAGCCCAAAGCCCCGAGCGGCAGAGCCGATTTCTCGTCCCTGCCGCTCCTTATGTGACGTTTCGAGCTTTCGCGAACCCGTCCGGTCACGGCAAGGGAACGATGGAACCCGCCTCCCGTTGCCGTGTCGGAATTTGTTACCGCGGCGCGCTTGCTTTTGCCGCAAGATAGGACGTGAGTCCGGCAATATCGCCATGGTTCCGCGCAAGGAACGCGGCGAAATCGTCCCGTTGCGTCACCGCCAGCCAGACGCCGGCGATGCCGATATCGATCACCACGGGCCTGGGCCCGTCGGTGCGGACGCGGAAATCCACGGGCAGGACGCTGCCCGAGGCGTCACTCAGCAAGGTACGCACGACGAAATCGCCCGGCGCGTTCTGGCGTGAGCCGGTGACGCGCATGGTCTGGCCGCTATAGAAGCGGAAATAGTCGCGATAGCTCGACAAGGCATAGAAGCGGAACGCGGTGATGAAGGCCTCGCGCTGCGCCGGCGTTGCCGCCGCATTGCCGAGCGTGAAAAGCCCGATCCGGTCGAGGTCGGTATTGTCGAGCAGGAAGGCTTCGAAACGCGCTTCCCGGGTTGGCGCATCCAGGCTGGAATCGTTGAGGATGGACATGCCGGCGCGGATGTTGCCGGAAACAAATTGCTCGGCCGCATTGCCGGATTGGGCCCCGGATTCGGCCAGGACAGGCGCGGCGCAAGCCAGGAAAAATGCCGCCAGCAGGGCGAAGATGGGCCGCATCGCTTCTCCTTCTACCCCCTCGCGGCCGTTCTGGGTGTTTGCCGGCGGCAATGCAAGCGGCAAAAAGCAGGCGGCCGGACAAATGCCCGGCCGCCCTGGTGTTTATTCGTCTCGCTTACCGGCCGGTCGGGACCTTGCCGCTATGGTAATGCAAAGGCGACGACGCCGTCGCCGCCCGCCGGACTTCCCAGATAGGAGCCGCCGGTCGCGATCACCACCACATATTGCTTGCCGTTCTTGCCGCGATAGGTGATCGGGGTCGAATGGGCGGAGTATTCCAGCTTGTGGGTCCAGATTTCCTTGCCGCTGCGCGTTTCAAAGGCGCGGATGCGCGCATCGTCGGTGCCGGCAATGATGGTGAGGCCGCTGGCGGTCAGGATCGGGCCGCCATTGCTGACGCGGCCGGTATTCTGCTTGCCGGGCGGCGCGTTGTCGGTCACGCCAAGATTGACGCGCCAGGCGATATCGCCGGTATTGACGTTGACCGCCGCCAGTTCGCCCCAGGGCGGCTGGTTGCAGCTCATGCCGCTGGCCTGGTCGTGGAAGGTGCGCGAGGTGAAGCCATAGGTGCCGTCGGGACGGCGCACGATCTGCTCGATGGCGCCGCGGCTGTTGGTGTTGATGACGAACAGCCCCAGATCGGGGTCGAAGGCGCCGCCGCCCCATTCCGGGCCGCCTTCGGCTGAAGGGAACTGGATCATGGGCCGGTCGAAGGTGATGGGTTCGTACATCACACTGTCCTTGGCATTGGTCTGCTTGAGCAGCGCTTCGCAGGCCGCCTTGAGCTGCGGCGTGATATCGGCGATCTCGCTCATCTTGAAGCCGCCCTTGGAAAGCTGGGCCGGCTTCACCGGCACGGGCTGGGTTGGCCAGGCGACTTCGCCCGGCGCGGTGGCAGGCGGCACCGGCACATCCTTCACTTCGTAAAGCGGCTCGCCGGTGACGCGATTGAGGATGAAGAGATACGCGGCCTTGTTGATCGCGGCCACCGCCGGAATGTTTCGGCCGTTGCGGCGCACGGTCAGCAGCGTCGGCGGCGTGTGGGCGTCGAGGTCCCAGATGTCGTGACGCGTCAACTGGAAGTGCCACAGATATTTGCCGGTGTTGGCGTTCACCGCCACCAGGCTGGAGCTGTAGAGATTCATGCCCTTGCGGTCCTGGCCATTGCGGTCGATGGACGGCGCGCCGAAGGCCAGATAGGCGATGTTGCGCGGGACATCGAGCGTGATCAGGTTCCAGACATTGACGCCGGAACGCCGCTTCCAGCCGTCATCCTCCCAGGTGGCGTGGTTCTTGTCGCCGGGCTGGGCAATGCCGTTAAAGGTCCAGGCCAGCTTGCCGGTGATCACATCGAAGGCGCGGACCGCGCCGCTCGGGCCGAGTTGCGGCTGCTCCTGCACGCGGCTGCCCAGGATGATCAGATTGCGATGGATGGCGCCCGGCGCGGTGAGGCCGTAAGCGGCATTGGGAAAGCCGTTCATGATTTCGGGCGTCTTGAGATTGACGACGCCGTTGCGGCCGAAGCTGTTCACCACTTCGCCGGTCCTGGCATCCAGCGCGATCAGCCGGCCGCCGATGGTGCCGAAGATGATGCGCGGCGCGTGGCGCGCGTCACCCGGCCAATAGGAAACGCCGCGGAAGGGCGGCTGGTCGCCGCTGGGCAGGACATAGGCCCAGATCTGCTTGCCGGTATCGGCATTGATCGCCACGACGCGGCCATAGGGCGTGGGCAGGTACAACACCCCATCGACCATGATCGGCGAGGCGGTCGAGGTGGGTACGCGGCCGCGACCGCCGCTGACTCCGGCCACGGCGCCGCGCGGCTGGCCGGGCACCGGCTGGGGGTTCATGCCGTACGTCCAGGCAACCTTGAGCTGACTCACATTGGCGGGCGTGATCTGGGTGAGAGGCGAATAGCGCATGCCGCCCGCATCGTGGCCATATTCCACCCAGTCGGTGGGCGAGGCGGCGAAGGCAATCGAAGCCAGACCCAAAGCCGGCAGGAGCAGAGCCAGTTTGACAGCGCGCATATCGGCATTTCCCCCAATGCATGCATTTGTTTGGCGCGACTTTAGCCAGCTTCGCCGGGCGGGAACAGGTGTTTTCTCCCTATCCTCAATCCCGCTTTTGGCGTATTGGGCCGGGCCTAAAGGACAAGGCCATGGCGAAGATTTTCATCGACGGCGCAGCCGGCACCACGGGGCTTGAAATCCGTGAGCGCCTGGCGTCGCGCCCGGAGCTGGAGCTGCTGAGCATCCCGGATGCCCAGCGCAAGGACCCGGCTGCCCGTAAGGCCATGCTCAATGCCGCCGACCTGGTGATCCTCTGCCTGCCCGACGAGGCGGCGAAGGAAGCGGTGTCGCTGATCGACAACCCGGACGTGCGGGTGATCGATGCCTCCACGGCCCATCGTGTCGCGCCGGGCTGGGTCTACGGCTTTGCCGAACTGGAAGCGGATCAGCCGCAACGCATCGCCGCCGCCAAGCGGGTGAGCAATGGCGGCTGCTGGGCCACCGGCTTTCTCGCCATCGCGCGGCCGCTGGTGCGCGCCGGCATTCTGCCGCCGGATTTCCCCGTCACAGCGCATGGCGTCTCCGGCTATTCCGGCGGCGGCAAGAGCATGATCGAGGAGTTCGAGAAGAAGGACGTGCCGCATTATGTCGAGACGGTGCAGCGCGCTTATGCCCTTGGGTTGGGCCACAAACATATCCCCGAGATGACGCAGCATGCCGGCCTGACGCGGCCGCCGCTCTTTTCGCCCAATGTCGCGCGCTTCTATCGCGGCATGCTGGTGGAAGTGCCGCTGCAGCTCTGGGCCCTGCCGGGTTCGCCCGGGCCTGCCGATCTGCATGCCGTGCTGGCGCAGGCCTATCGCGGCCGGCCGCTGGTGGAGGTCGCCGGCCTGGACGAGGCCGCCGCGCTCAAGGTGCTGGACGCCGAAGCGCTGGCCAATACCAACCGGCTCAAGCTGTTTGTCTTCGGCAATGAGAAGGCGGAGCAGGCGCGCATTGCTGCCGTGTTCGACAATCTCGGCAAGGGCGCGGGCGGCATGGCGGTTCAGAACATGAACCTGATGCTGGGCCTGCCCGAGACTCAAGGGCTTTGAACCCTCTCCCTCAAGGGGAGAGGGGACCTTCTTCTATGTGATATGGAAGGCGTCATGGGACGCGTTCTTGCCATTGTCGTAGCCGCCATTCTGCTGTTCGCGGGCGCGGTCTGGTATGGCCAAAGCCAGCCCATGGCGCCGCTGGGTTATTCCGGCCTGCAATTTGCCCGCCTGACGCAAGGGGCGTCGGGCCGCACGCCCGCGCTCGACAAGGGCGTGCTGGTCCTGGCGGTCGATGCCGAAAGCCCGGCGGAAAAAGCCGGCATTGAAGCCGGCGCGGTGGTCGCGGCCATCGATGGCGAGGCGGTGCAGTCGGCGGCAGCGGCAGCGGAGAAGATCGGCAATTATCGCGAAGGCGTGGCGGCACAGTTTGTTTTCTATGCGCCGGGCGAGGCCAAGCCGGAAACGGTCTCGCTGGTTTTTACCCGCGCCCCCGATCCGGAGAAGCTGAAAAAATATTCGGTGCACCCGCCGCGCATTTTGGCGAAGGACCCGCGGGAGTTGCCGCCGATCGGCGCCAATGCCGCCTGGACCCGCCGCATCGCCCGCGGCGCCTCCACCAAGCCGCTGCTGCTGCATGGCATCGGCCATGGCGGTTGCAACGGCCTGGTGCCCGAGAAATGGCAGGTCGTGGAGTCCGCTTCCGGGATGCTTCGCGTCTCCATGCCCGGGCGTTTCCAGCAGGCTTTGACGCTGACCGCGCCCTTGGCGGGCGCAACGCCGGCGAATTTCCTGCGCCGCTTGCTGGAAGAGAAATTCGGCGCGGTGGCGAAACTGTCGCCAGCCACCGCCCAGTCTTTCGGCTTTATCCAGGTCGCTTTCGGCAATGCCAAAGGCGGCACCGGCTTTGTCCAGTACCGTGTCCGGGATGGCCGCATCCAGCTTTGGGTCGCGGCGGCAGCGGCGGGTGAGGCCAGCTGGTCGCTGCCGATCGCCGGCGCGGTCGCCTTCACCCTCAATTGCGGTCCGGCTTCGATGCCGCGCGATCCCGCCATGAGCGTGACGTCGGTCTCGTCGCAATGCCTGGGCGGCAAATGCCAGGACAGCGATTTCGCCGCTTCCTATATGGCGACGCTGAAGCTGGGCTATGTGCATGATGCCGCCAGCCGCACTTACCTGATCAATCCCAAGCGCGACTATTGGCTCAGCGGGGCGGAAGGGCCGGGCTTCTATCATCAGGTCGGCGGCGAGAACGAAAAGCTGGAGCCAGGACGAACGAACGACGCGCCTAAAGGCGCGTAAAGCCACAGCGCTATGCGCGAGGACCGTGCGCCTCTGCTACTGCGCTTTCACTTTCACATACTCACCCGGCGCATCGCCGATGGGCTTGAGCTTGCCGTCGCCGGGCCGGCGCGCCGGTACCTTCTCGCCGGAAAGCTTCGACAGCCATTGATCCCAGTCCGGCCACCAGGAGCCGGCATGCTCCTTCGCGCCCGGCAGCCAGGAATCGAAATCAGGCGCCTTTTTGTCACTGGTCCAATACTGATACTTGCCCGCGGCGGGCGGATTGATCACGCCGGCGATATGGCCCGAGCCCGCCAGGATGAAGCGCGCCGGCCCGCCGAACAGATTGACCGCCTTGTAGACCGAGCGCGCCGGGGCGATGTGATCTTCCCGCGCCGACTGCAGATAGACCGGCACCTTCACCTGCTTGAGGTTCAGCTTGACACCCGCCATCTCCATCTTGCCCAGCGCCAGCGCATTGTCGCGATAGCAATTGCGCAGATAGGAGAGGTGCAGCTTCTCCGGCATCCGCGTCGTGTCGCTGTTCCAGTAAAGCAGGTCGAACGGCTTGACCTCTTTTCCCAGCATGTAGTTGTTGATGACGAAGGACCAGATCAGGTCATTGGCCCGCAGCATGTTGAAGGCCGAGGCCATCTTCGAGCCCCTGAGGACGCCGCCTTCTGCCTGCATCTGCTTTTCCAGCGCGTCCAGCTGCACGTCATCGACAAAGACCTGCAGGTCGCCCGCTTCCGAGAAATCGGTCTGCGCCGCCCAGAAGGTGGCGGAATGAATCCGGTCGTCCTTCTTCTGCGCCATATAGGCGAGGGTGGCGGCCAGCAGCGTACCGCCGATGCAATAGCCGACGCAGTTGGGGTCCTTGACGCCGGTGGCCTTCTCCACCGCCTCCAGCGCCGCGAAGACGCCGCCCTGCATATACTCTTCAAAGCCCTTCTTCGCCGCCGAGGCGTCGGGATTGACCCAGGAAACCAGGAAGACGGTGTAGCCCTGGCCCACCAGCCAGCGGACGAAGCTGTTCTCGGGCCGAAGGTCGATGATGTAGAATTTGTTGATCCAGGGCGGGAAGATCAGCAGCGGCCGCGCATGCACCGTTTCGGTCGTGGGCGCATACTGGATCAGCTCGATCAGAGCATTGCGGAACACCACCTTGCCGGGGGCGGTGGCGATATTCTCGCCGATGACGAAGCCGTCGGCCGACTGGCGGATCGAGAGCTCGCCCTGGCCGCGCTGGATGTCGGCGGCGAGGTTTTCCAGGCCCTGGAGCAGATTTTCGCCATTCGAGGCGATGGTGGCCTTCAGGACTTCCGGATTGGTGAGCGGGAAATTGGTCGGCGCCAGCGCATCGGCGAACTGCTTGGTGAAGAAGGCGACGCGGCGGCGCTCATCCGGCGAGAGCGCTTCCAGCCTGGCCACCATCTCCTGCATCGCATTGGTGGTGAGCAGGTAGGATTGCTTGAGAAAGTCGAAAATCTCGTTGCTCTGCCATTCCGTGGCGCGGAAGCGGCGGTCGCCCGGCGGCGGTTCGACCAGCGGCTTGGGCGTGCCGCCCAGCAGGCGCAGGGCCGTGGACTCCCACAAAACCGTCACATCGCGCCACCAGGCCTTTTGCGCGTCCAGCACCGTTTCGCGGTTTTCGCCCATGGCGCGGGTGAGGGAGACCAGGGCGCCGGAAATATTCAAGGGATCGAGCGGACCCTGGAACGGCTTTTCGGCCATGTGCCGCATCGCATCGGCGGTGAGTTCCTGGGCGCGGATGCCGGCGCGTACCAGGTTGCGGGCAAGGGCGTCGGCGCTGGGCGCCGGCGCGGACTCGTTCGCTTCCATCGTCCCGGCGGGCGGGGCTTTGGCGGTTTTTGATTCGGCTTCGGTTCGGGTCGGCATCGCGAGTTCACCACAGATAAGGGGGCGGAATGGGCGCCGCAAGCCGCCGGCCAAGCCCCAAGAGGGCTCGATAGGTGCGCAAATACCGCATCTTGCTGGATATTCCCGGCTTTGCCATGCTGGCGCCGGGCGTCCGGTCGGGGTATACCCTGACAGGGTTGTCGCGCCGCTCTTTCGGCGCGGTTTTTTGGCGTGGCAGGCGGGAATTGAGGGCATGAGGACAGGTATTACGCGCCACATTGTTGGGCTTGGGGCGCGGCTCGGCGTAGTCGCGGTGCTGGCGGTCGGACTTTCGGGTTGCCAGACCATTGCCGATCTCGATCCCACCGGCTTGCTGGCCGAGGAAACGCCCGACCTGGCGGATATTCCCAATGCGCCCGCCGTGCCCGACACCGAACGTGATGTCGCTTCCTCGTTGAGCGCCGCCGGCGTCCAGGCGCAATACAGCGCCGATGCTCTGCGCGCCGGCACCGAAGCCGTGGCTCCCGCGCCCGGCGCCGCAGCGCCGATGAGCCCGCAAGTGGCGCAGGCCCTGGCCGCGCCGCCTTCCAGCGATGCTCCGCCGTCGGCCAGCGCCGTTGCGCCGGCTGCCGCCCCCGTTTCTGCCCCCATCACCACCAATGACGCGCCGCCTTCCGCCAGCGCCGTGCCCCCCACGGCCGCCGCACCGATCCCCGTGCAGGGCAATGCCGCATCGGCTGCACCGCCTATCGCTGTTTCCGGCAATGCCGCGCCCGCGGTGCAGATGGCTTCCGCCGCGCCGTCGCGTCCGTTTGCGCCTCCGCCCGGTGCGGAACCCGCCGTTCCCGCCGTGCCGCCGGCCGGCGCGATCCGCAGCACCATCATGGCGCAGGCGCCGGTGTCCGACGCCGCCCTGGGCTTCAAGCCCTCGACCGCGCCCGCGCTCGACGCCAGCGTCAGCAATTTCGTCTCGGCGCCGATCCTGTCGCGTTATCGCCAGACCGCCGCCCGCACCGGTGGTACCGCTGTCGCTGCTGTTCCGGGCGGCGCCTCCGGCTCGGTGGTCACCAATCTGGACGCCCAGCCCACCTCCGCCGTGGCCGCCATCGCCGCCCGCAATGGCGGCGTGGCCCCCAACGCCGTGGTCTATTTCCCCGGTGACGGCGTCGCGTTGAGCGCGGCCGCCCGCACCCAGGTCCGCGCCGCCGCGGCCGCCTTCAAGGCGGCAGGCGGTACCGGCACCATCCGGGTGGTGGGCCATGCCTCCAGCCGCACGCCCAACATGTCGGTCGAACGTCACCTGCGGGTGATCTTCGAAAAGAGCCAGGGCCGGGCCAATGCCGTGGCGCGCGAACTGATGAACCAGGGCGTGCCGGCCGACCGGGTCCGGATCGATGCGGTGGGCGACAGTCAGCCCGTCTATTACGAATCCATGCCGCGGGGCGAAGAGGGCAACCGTCGCGCGGAAATCTATGTGCAGAGCTGATCTGCCTTAAATCGCCGCATTTTAACGGAAAAATGATTGCGCGCCGGGGTTGAATCCCCGATTCTGGCGCACCCTTAGCCCGTTTGACCAAAGACACGCCATGCAGACCGATTTTTACCGCATCAAGCGGTTGCCGCCCTATATCTTTGAGGAAGTAAACCGCCTCAAGGCCGCGGCACGGGCGCGGGGTGAGGACATCATCGATTTCGGCATGGGCAATCCCGACATGCCGACGCCGGACTTCATCGTCGACAAGCTGTGCGAGACCGCGCGCGATCCGCGCGCTCACCGCTATTCCGCCTCGCGCGGCATCAAGGGCCTGCGCAAGGCCCATGTCGCCTATTACAAGCGCCGCTTCGGCGTCGATCTCAATCCCGACAAGGAAGTGATCGCGGCGCTGGGTTCCAAGGAAGGCTTCGCCAATCTCGCCATGGCGATCACGGCGCCGGGCGATGTCGTGCTGGTGCCCAATCCCGCCTATCCCATCCATGCCTTCGGCTTCATGATCGCGGGCGCCGCCATCCGCCATGTCCCGGCGACCTCGCCGGAGGAATATCTCTCCAAGATCGGCGTCGCCACGCGCCATTCGGTGCCGTCGCCGCTGGCGATGGTGGTGAATTATCCTTCCAATCCCACCGCGCAGGTGGTCGAGCTCGATTTCTACAAAGAGGTCATCAAGTTCGCCAAGAAGCATGAAATCTGGGTGCTCTCCGACCTTGCCTATGCCGATATCTATTTCGACGATGACAAGCCGCCGCCGTCCATCCTGCAGGTCGACGGCGCCAAGGATATCGCCATCGAATTCCAATCCTTGTCCAAGACCTTCTCCATGCCCGGCTGGCGCATGGGCTTCGCGGCCGGCAATGAGAAGCTGATCGGGGCGCTGGCGCGGATCAAATCCTATCTCGACTATGGCGCCTTCACGCCGATCCAGGTCGCCGCCGCCGCCGCGCTCAACGGCCCGGTGGAGATGATCGACGAAATCCGTGCGGTCTATAAATCGCGCCGCGATGTGCTGGTGAAGAGCATGGCGGCGGCCGGCTGGGACATTCCCGCGCCAGAAGCCTCGATGTTCGCCTGGGCGCCGGTGCCGGAAAAGTACAAGGAACTGGGCTCGATGGAGTTCGCCAAGGACCTCTTGATCCATGCCAAGGTGGCGGTCTCGCCCGGCATCGGCTTTGGCGAATATGGCGAAGGCTATGTCCGCGTCGCCCTGGTCGAGAATGAGCATCGCATCCGCCAGGCGGCGCGCAATGTGAAGAAGTTCCTTTCCCAGGGCACCAACAAGGCTCCCTTGATGGGTTCTTCTGGGGACCTGGAAAGCGCGAAATGAAGCCCTTCAGGATCGCCATTGCCGGTCTGGGCACGGTCGGCGGCGGCGTGGTCAAGGCGCTGGCGGCGCGCAACGACGATCTGTCCACCCGCGCCGGGCGCAAGCTGGAAATCGTGGCGGTCTCGGCCCGTGACGCCAAAAAGGCGCGGGGCTTCGATATTCCCAATTTTGTCGCCGACCCGCTGGCGCTGGCCTCGGGCGATGCCGATGTGGTGGTGGAGCTGATCGGCGGCGAGGAGGGCGTGGCCCGCCGGCTTGCCGAAACCGCCCTGGCCAACGGCAAGCATGTCATTACCGCCAACAAGGCGCTGCTGGCCAAGCATGGACGCGCCCTGGCCGAGCTGGCCGAAAAGAAGAATGTGGCGCTGAAATTCGAGGCCGCCGTTGCCGGCGGCATCCCCATCGTCAAGACACTGCGCGAAAGCCTGGTCGCCTATGACGTGCAGGCGGTGAAGGGCATCCTCAACGGCACCTGCAATTATATCCTCACCGAGATGGAAGCCACCGGCGCCGGCTTTACGGATGTGCTGAAGGACGCGCAGAAGCTGGGCTATGCCGAGGCCGATCCCACCCTGGATGTGGGCGGCGGCGACACGGCGCACAAGCTGGCGCTGCTGGCCAGCCTGGTATTCGGCACCGCGCCCGATCTTGCCAGCATGACGGTGGAAGGCATCGAGCATATCACCGCCGCTGACATCCATTTCGCCTCCGAGTTCGGTTTCCGCATCAAGCTGCTGGGTGTGGCGCGGCGCACCGCCCATGGTGTCGAACAGAAAGTCAGCCCGTCTATGGTGCGGATCCGTTCGCCGCTGGCCAATGTCGATGGGGCGCAGAATGGCGTGATGGTGGACGCCGGCGCCGCTGGGCCGTTCTTCTTCTCCGGCCGCGGTGCGGGCGAAGCGCCCACCGCCTCGGCCGTGATTTCCGATATCGTCGAAGCCGCGGCCGGCGCGTTCCGTCCCGCCTTCGGCCGTCCGGCCTCGCAACTGGCGACGCTCAAGCCCGCGCCGGCCGGCGCCGCGACGTCGCCCTGGTATCTGCGCTTTGAAGTGCTGGACGTGCCGGGCGTGCTGGCCTCCATCGCCGGCAGCCTGTCCGAGGCCGGCGTTTCGATCGAAAGCATGATCCAGCGCGGCCATGCGCCGGGCGAGGGCGTCGCCATTGTGATGATCACCCATGACGCCGCCCAGAGCGCGGTGGAGCGGGCGCTGGCCGCCATCGCCACCTCCGACACGGTGCGGGCGCGGCCATGCATGATCCCGATGGAAGCGGCCTGAACACGTTGGCGCCTCCCGCCTTTGGCGTTGCCCGCTCCTTTTCCGGGCGGCGGTGGAATCTCAAATCCGTCGATGAAGAGGCGGCCGCGGCGCTGACCCGCGCCCATTCGCTGTCGCCGGCGCTGGCGCGCCTGCTGGCGGCGCGCGGCATCGGCGAAAGCGAGGTCTTGAATTACCTCAATCCCTCGCTGAAACATCTGATGCCCGATCCGCTGGTGCTGAAGGACATGGACAAGGCGGTGGCGCGGGTGGCCGCGGCCTTGGAAGCCGGCCAGGCCATCGCGGTCTTCGGCGATTATGACGTGGACGGTTCGGCCTCCTCGGCGCTGCTGGCCGATTTTCTCGCCGGACTGGGCGTCAACCCACGGCTCTACATTCCCGACCGCATGACCGAGGGCTATGGCCCGTCGCCGGCGGCGATGACGCTCTTGGCCCAGGAAGGGATCAAGCTGGTCGTCACCGTCGATTGCGGCGCCGCGGCCGTCGCGGCGCTGGACGAAGCGGCCGGGCAGGGCATGGATGTGGTGGTGCTGGATCATCACCGGGTCGAGACCGCGCCGCCGGCCGTGGCGCATGTCAATCCCAACCAGCCGGGCGACGAATCCGGCCTGCATCATCTTTGCGCCGCCGGCGTCACCTTCCTGTTCCTGGTGGCGCTCAACCGCCATCTGCGGGGCAGCGGCTTTTACGAGAAACGCGGCATGGCCGAACCCGATCTGCGCCTGGCGCTGGACCTGGTGGGGCTGGCGACGGTCTGCGATGTCGTGCCGCTGATCGGACTCAACCGCGCCTTTGTTCGCCAGGGATTGGCGCGGCTGGGCCAGCGGCCGGGGCTGAAGGCGCTGGCCGAGATCGCCAAGGCGCAGATGCCCTTCACGCCCTATCACCTCGGCTTCGTCTTTGGCCCGCGCATCAATGCCGGCGGCCGGGTGGGGCGCTCCAGCCTGGGCGCCGATCTCCTCACCACAAGAGACGAAGCCGCCGCCGCCGACTTCGCCCGCCAGCTCGACCTCCACAATCGTGAGCGCCAGGCGATCGAAAAACAGATCGTAGAAGAGGCGCTGGCCGCCGCCGTGACCCAGGCCAATGCTCCCTTCATCCTGGCGGCGGGCGAGGGCTGGCACCCCGGCGTGGTCGGCATCGTCGCCGGACGGCTCAAGGAGCGGTTCGGCAAGCCCAGTTTTGTCGTCGGTTTTGAGGGTGGCCCAAACCAAAATAGCTACGGCCGCGGCAGCGCCCGTTCCATCCCCGGGATCGATACCGGCGCCGCCATCCGGGCGGCGGTGTTGGCAGGCGTCATCGAATCTGGCGGCGGCCACGCCATGGCGGCCGGATTTTCCCTCTCTGCCAATCAACTCAAGGGCTTTCAGTCATTCCTTGAGAGCGCGTTTGAAGGCAAAAGCGACGCCCTGGCGGCGGCCACGGTGCTGGATCTGGACACGGTGTCGTCGCCCGCCGGGGCCGGACCACAGCTTCTGGAAGAGCTGGCCCTGGCGGGGCCCTATGGGGCCGGAAATCCCGAACCGCTGCTGGCCTTCCCGGATGTCCGGGTGGCCTTCGCCGATATCGTGGGCAAGGACCATATCCGGCTCCGGTTGAACGGGGGCGGTGCGGGGCTGCAAGCCATCGCCTTCCGGACGGCCGGCACCCCCCTGGGGGATGGGCTACTGAAGGCCCGGGGCCAGGCGATTCACGTCGCCGGGCGGCTCCGCCGCGACGAATGGAACGGGCAGGTCCAGATTCAGCTGGAAATCGAGGATGCCGCGCCCGCAGCGGCCTGAAATGGTTCCAGAAACCCTTGATCGGGCTGGCCTCAGCGTCTATAGCCCACGCCCTCCGGCCGCGCCCTTCGTCTATCGGTTAGGACCCAAGATTTTCAATCTTGTAAGAGGGGTTCGACTCCCCTAGGGCGCGCCACTTTCTCTTAGCGAGCGAAGCGAGCTTAGAGAAAGTGAGCGCCACGGAGCCGCGTAGCGGCGATTGGGCGCCATCCCCCCAATCCAGCGTTGATTTGGCGGGGCTTTTTCAAAAGCTGGACAATAAGGGCTGCGCCCAAACCAACTCGACCTCTATCGAGACCTGAGAAAACGGCGTCAGCAATGGCACCGTTTTCTTACTTAAAGCGCGTGTAAAGTTCGGCGATTCGGGCGATGCCTTCGGCGGCCTCGGCGCGGTCAACCGTTTCATTGGCTTCGTTGTAGCCGCGCATGTCGCCGCCCTCCAGCATCTGCACCACGATGCCGTCGCTGCGCGGGATCATCTGCACGCCGCGGTAATTGACGCCGTAAGTGACTTCGGGTTGCGGCGCCAGCCAGGCGATCTGGCCGCGCACCGGCACCAGGCTTTCGTCTTTCCATAGATCGCGCGCGCCATAGCCGGTGCAGTTGATCACGACCTTTTGTTTGAGCTGGGTGAACTCCGACGGCGCGTGGAACTCGCGCACTTCCAGCTTGCCGCCCATGGCATAGAACTCGCCCATCAGCGTGTAGCCATAAGAAGCGACGTTGAACTGCAGGTTCTCGGTGCGGCGCACATTGGGAAACTGGAACGGCGTGGAACCCGGCTGCATGTCCTGGCCCGTGGGCACGATGTCGGACAGGCGATTGCCGTAGTGGGCGAAGGCCAGCGCGTTCGGCGCGGAATAGTAGGACTGCTGCGTGCCGTCGGTCACGAAATAGCGGTCGCCGAATTCCACCGGCGTGCCGGGCAGGCCCAGATAGCTGCGATAGGTTTTCCAAGAGACGCGTGCCATGCGCTCCCACAGATCGCCAAAGCCGGGATCGGCGGCATCCTGCAAGGCAATGCGCGAATCCGGCGTCCAGCTTCCGGTGGCGCGCGCCGAGCGCGTCAGGGGCAGCAAGTCCTTGGCATAGAGCGTGACGCTGCAGCCCATCTTGAGCGCCAGCACCGCCGTGGTCAGCCCCAGTGCGCCGCAGCCGATCACCGCGAGATTCCTGTCGCCCCGCGCCAGCGCCTTTTCCAGCACCACCTGCGCGCTGCCCCAGGACAGCGACCAGCCCGAACCGCCATGGCCGTAATTGTGTACCACCAGCGTATCGCCCAGCATCTCGGTATCGAGGCGCGGACCGGCGGCACGGAAGGGGCGAGAGCAAACCGTGATGTCAAACACCCGCCGCATATGGGCGCGCACCGGCATCAGGCGGCGCGGCGGGATATCTACAGCGGAAAGACCGGGGATGGCGCGTGGGGGCGCAGCGCAGGCAGATAGACCGGCGAGACCACCCAATAGTGCGAGACGACGATCAAGCAATGTCAGCTCATTACTTTATTCTTGTATGACAGCCAGAAACTGGCGCCCCAACGGGGTAAGACTGGGAGCCTCTTCCCAAGAATGGCCAGGCAACACTTCCAATAACTGAAGCCGAGTAAGATTACGAAAGGGATGTCCTGTCTAGTTGAAATGTGCGCATACGTTCGTATAATCCCATTCACTTTAGTGTGGAAATATGAGCGACAGTCAGGGACTTACCGGTCCTTTCCAGCCGCAAAATCCAGTTCTCATTTTCATCCTCTAGGCGCGCCAATTCTTTGCGAGACGCAAAGAGCTGGCGCAGGCAAGCCCGCCGCGGAGGTGGCGATGCGCGCGCCCAACCCCGCCGAAAGGACGTTGAGCCAACCCCGGCAGATCAATCTGCGCTGGCCAGTGCAGTAAGCCCCGCTGCTTCCAGTCACTTCACACAGCGTACGGAAATCGCCATTTCCTTCGATCCGTGATCATGGCGATTTGGCAGCGGGCTGGCCTGTCCGAAATTGTAGAACCATGCGCTCCGCGGCCCTGTCTCGGTAGCGGACCAGTAAAATCCGTGCGCTTCGAGGCGCTTATAGTCGCCGGTTTCGGTGCGGTTGCCCCCGAGCTGAACGTCGAACCCGGCACCGCTGCCCAGCCGTAGCGATGCGTACGCCGTCTTAGCGGGATCGCTGGGATCGCCATACAAGCCTCCATAAAGCACAGCCAACCGTTTCCAATCATCGTCTGTCGGTAGCCGCCAACCCGCTCCGAGCGAGCGGCATGCCTTGATCGCTGCTTCCCAGGTGTGGAGGCGCCCGTACCGCGCGCAGTTCGCCTGCTTGCCGCCGAAGCAGTAAGTCCCGTCACCGCCGAGGGCCAGATTTTTTGTGGTCCACAGATTGCCGTCGAGCATCCGCTTCGCAGAAGTGATCGCGGCATCCCGTTCCACCGTCTTCGCGCCGCTCGCCGCGCAAGACACAAGCGCCAGACTTGAGATCACATACAGGAGACGCATTACTTTGCCCCAGGTGTTGGGAGGCGTGGGCGACATTCTTAAGGTGAGCGCCAACGCTCCGCAATCCCTGCAGCGATTGGTTCGCGGAACTACGCTGCAGTACGACGCGTCTGGAATTTCGTTGCATCCAGTTCTCGCTTTCGTCCTGCCCGGTGCGCCATCTTTTCCACGCTTCGCGTGGAAAAGATGGCAAGCCGGCCCGCGCGCCACCGTTTTCAGGCCGGCGCGGCAGGTAAACGCACCAACTCCCGACATCGCTTTTAGGCAATCCACCACGCGCGCAGCGGCATGGCCGCACCCGATGCTGTGTTGGCGCGAAGCGAGGGTTCGTGAGGCCCTGTGAGGTGTTGTGCGGTTGCGTCCGGAAAGAGGTAAGAAAAGACGCTGGCATTGGATAACGGCCTGTCACACCGTCCCGGGGCAGAAGCGGGGTTTCGCATGGCTTTGATGATTTTGGGCTCCCTGGTGGTATTGCCCGTGTTTATGGCTCTTCAGGGAGCCGTTATCTTTGAAACGGCCCGCCGCGGTTTGCGGCTCGTAGGTGCATCGCATTGGCGGGCGAAAACTGCATCGATGACGGGATCTTATCTCTCATGGATCGCCTTTACGATCGGCGCGTACCTACTACTAGGCGGCGAGGGCGGGTTGATGGATGGCTTCCTTCTTGTTCTTTACCTCTGCTTTACCGCAATGATCAGTTCTTTGGTTTTCCTGATCGGATGGTTGTTTTATCCGTCCCGCAACCCGGTCGAAGAAGAAGTACTGATTGAGCCATGGGCGTAGGGTTCTGCGCCTGAGCTGTCGTACCACGCCGTCGCTCGACCAGCCTCGACGGCATGCTGGCCGACCCAGTCGTCGTTCCACATGGTGTAGTGGAACATGCCTATGCCGATCTGCTTCTGCTTGATCAGCGTGTCGAAGCTTTTCAGCCAGGCTGGAAGGGCTACGAGGCCTTGGCGATACCCGCGCCGATCGCCGCCGACAGCAGCGCCGCGATCTCGTCCTTGATCTGCAGCTTGCGCTTCTTGAGGCGGGTGATGATGAGGTCGTCGACATTGCCGCTGAGGGAGAGGGCGGCGATGGCGGCGTCCAGGTCGCCATGCTCGGTGTTGAGCAGGTTGATGCGGGCGTCGGCCGAAACCGGCATCACCGGGACGCAGGCAAAGAGAGAAGATGTGCGCATGGCTTCATCCTTTCGAACGTTCGTTTCACGTTCCTGGACGACACCGCCAAACCCGCCCGGTTTCATGCCCCCGGTGTTCCGGGTACGGCCAAAACCATGGTTAATAAATTATTAATAGCGCGTTCAAATGGTTAATGTCAACGAATCAGTTCTCCCACAACTCTGAATCAGCCGGTCGCACGCAATTTGTAATTTTCCTTGGGCTGACACTTTTGCCGGGACATTGCAGCGCGTGAGGCCGTGTTAAGAGAACCCAATACGCTCCCGCCTTTCGTGGAGCGACGCCCCCGCAAGCGTAGCGACAGCGGGGCAGAGAGGGAGAATAATGCCGTCCAATAGCAGCACCGCATCCGGTCTCGATTTCCAGCGCTTGCTGCTTCTGCTCCTGTTTGCGGGCAGCGGCGCCGCGGCGCTGATCTATGAAATCGTCTGGTACCAGCTGCTGCAGCTCGCCATTGGCTCCACCGCCGTGTCGCTGGGCATCCTGCTCGCCACCTTCATGGGCGGCCTCTGCATCGGCTCCTATCTGCTGCCGCGCTATCTGCCACGCACCCGCATGCATCCCGTCATGGTCTATGCGGTGATCGAAGCCGGTATCGCCCTGCTGGGCCTGCTGCAACTGGTGCTGATCCCGCTGGTCGACGATCTGTATGTCGCCGGCGCCCAGAGCGGCGCCCCCGGCATGGTGCTGCGCGCCATTGTCTGCGCCATCTCGCTGCTGCCGCCCACCATCCTGATGGGCGCCTCGCTGCCGGCCATCGTGCGCTGGGCCCGCGGCAATGGCAGCAACAGCGCCTCCTGGTGGGGTCTGCTCTATGGCGCCAACACGATGGGCGCGGTGGTCGGTTCGCTGACCGCCGGTTTCTACCTGCTGCGTGTCTATGACATTTACGTCGCCACCTTCGTCGCGGCGGGAGTCAATCTGGCCGTGGCGGTGCTGAGTTTCGTGCTGGCGCGCGGCGAAAGCGTCGCCGAAGTTTCCGAGCCTGCAGAAGCGGCGGGTGAGGAGGGCAAGCGCGACTGGCCGGTGCTGATCGCCATCGCCTGTTCCGGCGCTTCGGCGCTGGGGGCGCAGATCATCTGGACCCGCCTGATGGGCCTGATGTACGGCGCCACGGTCTATGCCTTCTCCATCATCCTGGGCGTCTTTCTGATCGGGCTGGCGCTGGGCACGGCCTTCGGCGCGATGATCGTGCGCCATGTCGCGCCGCGCGCCGCCCTGGGCTGGTGCCTGATCCTGGGTTCGCTGGGCATCTGCTGGACCGCCTGGACCATCGCCTACAACATTCCCTACTGGCCGATCGATCCCCTGCTGTCGCCGGCGCCGCGCTACACCTTTCAGATCGACCTGGTGCGTTCGATCTGGGCGATGCTGCCGCCGCTGCTGGCCTGGGGCGCCGCGTTCCCGCTTGCCTTTGCCGCGGCGAAAGCCGGACGCGATCCCGGCCGTACCGTTGGCGGCGTCTATGCCGCCAACACATTGGGCGCCATTGCCGGCGCGCTGCTGGTCAGCCTGGTGCTGGTGCCCTGTCTGGGCACGGTCGCCAGCCAGCGCCTGATGCTGGGCGTCACCGTGCTGGGCGGCCTGGTGATGCTGTTGCCGCCGCTGCTGAAGG
>DATFFI010000011.1:0-2736 GCA_035250225.1 Rhizomicrobium sp.
CTGGCTTGTCAGCATGGCGAGCGCTGCGTCGCGGCTGTCCAGCAACTGCGCCTCGGCCGTGGTGCCGGGCGAAATGCGGCGTAAACCGTCATTGACACGCGCCAGTTCGGCAAGGGCGTCGTTGATGGCCGACACGCTCACCGAAGCATCCGATCCGATGCCTTTCGAAACATTCTGGAGATTGGTTGCGGTCTGCTGAAAGGCAGTGACAACCTGTTCGACGTTGAACAGGAAGTTCACGCGCAGCGTCTCGCTGCCGGGATTGGCAGCCAGCGTCTCAGCGGAGGCGAACATGGTGGTCATGAGCTGACCCACGCCATTTTCCGTGTCGTTGAGCGCTGTTTCAACCTCTGTCAGCCAGCGGCCCCGTGCGGCGGCGCTGCCCAGCTGATTGCCCGTCAGCCGGGCAGCGGCGTCCAGATAGGGATCGTGCGCCCGAACCACGCCCGCAATTTCGACGCCCCCGAAAGTGGCGCTCGGCACATAATAGATGGAGGTGCTGGTGGAGACGGCGGATTCGCTGGTTCGGATCGACCGGCGCGCATAATTGGCGGTGTCCGCGTTCGAGATATTCTCCGAAATCGCCGCCAGCGCCGCCCGATAGGCCTTGGTGCCCGACGCGCCGATGGAGAGGAGATCGCTCATATCCGACCCTCGAACTGTTTCAGCAGCATCGTCGCGATGCCAAGGCCGCCGCTTTGCGCCATGCTGTCGGCGATGCGTGCATCGGACATGTCGCGAAACTGGTCGCCCGCGCTGGAACCCAGAAGGTCCTCGCCCAAGCTGGCCGAGCGCATGGAGGCGATCATCTGGCGGACGAAGACCGCTTCGAACGCCTTTGCCGCCTGTTTGAGGCCATCCCGATCCGCCGCGGCTGTTGCAGCAGCCGCGACGGAACTGTTTGACCCTGAAATCCTGCCGCTTTCCATCAGAGCACCACCAATTCGGCCTTCATGGCGCCCGCCTGCTTCAGCGCCTCCAGAATGGCGACGAGGTCGGCAGGCGAGCTGCCGATCGCATTCACGGCCTTCACAATATCGGCCAGCGACGCGCCGCCCTTGAACTCGAACATGGGGTTGCGCTCTTCATTGACATCGAGCGTGCTCGATTGCTCCACCGCCGTCTCCCCCTTGGAGAAGGGCAGCGGTTGCACCACGCGCGGCGCTTCGCCCACCCGCACCGTCAGCTTGCCATGACTTACAGCGGCGGGATTGATCCGCACCGCGCCATTGATGACGACCGTGCCGGTGCGCGCATTGACGATCACCCTTGCAGGGGCCTCCGCCGGCTTCACATTGATGTTCTCGATGAGGCCCATCATCATGATGCGCTTCTCCGCGCCCGGCTCTGCATTGATGGCGATGGAGACTGCATCCATGGCCCGCGCGCGATTGTCGCCGAAGGTCAGGTTGATGGCGTCGGCGACGCGCAGCGCCGTGGTAAGGTCCGCCTCGTTCAGGTTGAAGGTCAGCGACGGGCTGTCCGCAAAGCCCGTCGCGACCGCCTGTTCAACCGTTGCTCCGCCCGGAATGCGCCCCGCTGAGGGAATGTTGACCGAGAGCTTGGAACCGTCCGCGCCTTCGACGCCAAGGCCGCCGACGGCGAGGTTGCCCTGCGCCATTGCGTAGATCTGTCCGTCCGCACCCCGCAGAGGCGTCATCACCAGCGTGCCGCCCCGCAGCGACTTGGCCTTCCCCAGCGCCGACACGGTGATGTCGAGCCGCTGTCCGGGCTTGGCGAAGGCGGGAAGCTCCGCCGTCACCATCACCGCGGCTGCATTTTTGAGCGCCGGGTTGACGCCGGCCGGCAGGGTCAGGCCGAAACGCGACACCATGCCTTTCACGCCCTGCGTCGAATAATCGAGGCTGTCGTCGCCCGTTCCTGCAAGACCCACGACAATGCCATAGCCGGTGAGCTGGTTGGCGCGCAGGCTTTGAAAGCCGCCAAGGTCCTTGATGCGCTCGGCTGCAGCGGGGCTGACCGACAGCACCGCGAGCGCAAGGAATCCAAGAAAACGGGACAGCAAGGTCATGGCAGGCTCCATCAGAAGGGGCTGATCCGGGAGAAGAAGCGCTGCAGCCAGCCTTGTCTGCTGGAGCGCGCGAATTCGCCCTTGCCGGAATAGGTGATCCTGGCATCGGCCACCCGCGTGGAGGCGACGCGATTGTCAGGCCCAATGTCCGACTGACGGACAAGGCCCGAAATCTGGATGAACTCATCGCCGCGATTGAGCGTCAGTTGCTTTTCCCCGCGCACCAGCATGGTGCCGTTGGGAAAGACATGCGCGATGGTGACGGTGATCTCGCCCGACAACGCATTGGACTGTTCCGCTTCGCCGCCGCCGGTGAAATCCTGCGACCCGCCCATGCCGACGTCGCTGCTGGAAAAGAAGGACAGCGGCCCGGTGCTCGGCGGGCTAAGCCCCACGCTGCCGGAACGGTCGGTGGTTTGGCCCGTGCTCTTCTTGGCCTGCGTCCGTTCGACGAGCGCGATGGTCAGGATATCGCCGACCATCGACGCCCGCGTTCCGCTGGTAAGCGGCGCATAGCCCTGCGAGGCCTGAAAGATGGCGCCGTTGGGCGCCTGCCCCGAGACGGGCTGCGCATAGGTCGGCGCATAGTCCGCCTTTGGCGCGCGTGCCTGCACTGGTGTGCCCAAGCCAGCAAGGACAAGGCTCACCATGACAAATCCGTTCGCACCGAGCGAGCGGTGGCGGGGGGCGGTTACCGCGATCCG
>DATFFI010000012.1:0-7773 GCA_035250225.1 Rhizomicrobium sp.
CCTCAGGGAAATGCGGCCCAGACCGTGTGCGTATTCAAGGCAAGGTTTCAAATAACGCCGGCCCCGGCGCGCATCGCGCTATCCCAGGCGTCAGATCACGCCCGGAATGAACCGCTTGGTGCGGGCGCGATATTCCTCATATTCGGGGAATGCCTGCGTCAGGACTTTTTCCTCGAACAGGCTGCGCGTCACCTGCAGCGCGATCACGCCGCCGCCCATCAGCGCCGCCCAGGGCTGCTGATACTGCAGGCTCATGCCGATCACGGTGATGATCTCGGCCGCGTAAAGCGGATGGCGGGCATAGGCATAAGGCCCGCTGGTCACCAGCTTGCGCGCCTCCGGCATGATCGAGAAAGACTTTCCCAGACGCCACAGCACCAGCATCGACGCGGCGCTGCCGAAGGCGGTGAGGAAGAAGGCCAGCGCCTGCACCGCCAGCGGCAACTGCGGCACATCCAGCCGCAGCATGGCCACCCCCAGGAACGTGCCGGCCAGCGCGGCAAGACGCGGCAGGATGCCCTGGCTGCGGAGCACCGGCTTGTCGCGGATCACCAGCAGATAGACCGAAACCAGGCAGAACAGCATGGAGGCCAGCAGCGAGAAGAACAGCAGCCCGGTAAGCAGGTCGGCCTGGCCCGCCAACAGGGCGCTGCCGGTGCGCGCCAGATGCGGACGCATCTGCATGGCGCTCTGCGCGAACCAGAGGATCAGCGGCAGGGCAGCGAAAAAGTCGAACAGTTTGGTATCGCGGAAGGCTTTGAGCTTTTCATTGGGCGCGGCCAGCGGCGCGCGCGCCCAATACAGCAGCAGCAGCCATACCGGGCCGGTGTACAGCATCAGGATGACGAACATCTGCTCCCATCGCGGCAGGGTCATCACCGGGATGGGGAAGAAGGACATGACCGCATAGAACTGTACGACCGGCAGCACCAGATTCAGCCCCAACAGGAGCCAGAAGCGGTTATGGCCGCGCAGGAAGGCGACCAGCGCCGGCGTGAAGTAGAGATACAGCACCAGGACGGTGCCCAGCAGCACCGCGCCGCTATTGATGTTTGTCATTTCCACCGGCACCGGCGTCCCCCCATTTTCGCTATTCCGGACGGCGCGCCAGCAGCGCCACCATCTCGGCGATTTCCATGAAATTCCCATCCGGCGACAATTCGCGCAAGCCCGCCCGGAGCTCCGTCTCGAAAGCCTCCGCCGCGCCTTCCAGGATATCGCGCGAACAGGCCCCCATGGAGAAGGCGCGGCCGACAATCTCGTCTTCGCTGATGGCGGTCCGGACCGTCACCGACAGGCCGTCCAGCCGTGTGAAGGCAGACGCGAAAAGGAAAGGCTCATAGCGGCGATGACCGCCCGTGCCGCCATCCCGGCCCGCCCCACTGACCGTCAGACTCAGCGACCGCACATAGCGCTCATTGGCGCGGACCGCGACCTTGTACCAGCCATTCTCCTCCACCGGCGGATGAGCATCATGCAACAGGGCGACGCCGCCGCCGGGCGCCACGATGCGATCCAGCATGGCCAGGGTGGCGGCGCGGTCCATCCAGTGGAAAGCGCGGCCGATCAGCACCAGGCGGAAAGGGCCGTCCGTCGCTTTCAGGTCCGACGAGCTTGCCTGCACAAGACGAATCGAGAGCCCCTCGGCACGCGCCGCCTCTTCCGCCGCCCGGAGCATTTCGGGCTCCGGATCCATGGCCGTCACCGCCATGCCGGCGCGGGCAAAAGGCAGGGCCAAGTTGCCGGGACCGCAGCCCAGGTCGAGCACCGGATCGCCGGGCCGAAGGCCCATCAACGCAATAAGCCGGTCGATCAGCCGCGGCGGATAGTCGAGCCGGTATTCGCGATAGTCCGCTACCGTGCCCTGAAAGGGGCGTTTGACCGGGATCATGGATGCTTTGCTTTGCCTCTCAGAGGCTTATACTGGGTTCCGCCCTCAATCCGACAGGCCCCATGGCGAATATCGCACTCGTCGACGACGACAAAAACATACTGGCTTCCGTGACCATGCTCCTGGAGCAGGAAGGCTATCAGGTGCGGAGCTTTTCTGATTCCGCCGCTGCCTTGACCGCCCTGACCGCGACACCGCCGGACCTCGCCATTCTCGACATCAAGATGCCGCGCATGGACGGACTGGAACTGCTGCGCCGCCTGCGCCAGAGCCAGGACATGCCGGTGATCTTCCTCACCTCCAAGGATGAGGAAATCGACGAACTGATGGGACTGAATGCCGGCGCCGACGATTATATCCGCAAACCCTTCTCCCAACGCCTGCTGCTGGAACGGGTGCGCGCCGTGCTGCGCCGCGCCGACAGCAAGCCATCGCAGAGCGCCGAAGCCAAGAAGGAGGTGCTGGTGCGGGGCAAGCTGGCGCTCGATCCCCAGCGGCATGAATGCACCTGGGACGGCAAGCCGGTTCGCCTGACCGTCACCGAGTTCCTGATCCTGCAGGCGCTGGCGCAACGGCCCGGCTTCGTCAAAAGCCGCGACAGCCTGATGGATGCGGCCTATGACGACCAGGTCTATGTCGATGACCGCACCATCGACAGCCACATCAAGCGGCTACGCAAGAAGTTCAAGGTGGTGGCCGATGATTTCGACGCCATCGAGACGCTGTATGGCGTGGGCTACCGCTACAAGGAGTAGGTTGCGATTTTCCCGCGCTTCTCCGCGCTGACCTGGCGCATCATCGGCTTCAACGCCCTGGCGCTGATCGTGCTGGCGGGCGGCGTGGTGCTGGTGGAAGCCTCGGGCCGCGGCCTGGTGGAAGAGCGCCTGATGGGCGTCCAGGAACAGGCGGCGGTGGTGGCGAATGCGCTGGCCGGCGCCGTCGATCTGGAGACACGGCGGATGCAGCCGCGCCAGGCGGAGTTGCTGCTGCCGGGCCTGATCGAACCGACCCGGCTGCGCGCCCGCGTCTACCAGCCCGACGGCACCCTGGCCGTCGATACCCGCCATTTCCTGGCCCGCAACATCGTCCAGCAGCAGGAGCTGCCGCCGCTCGACACGCTCAGCCGGGTGCGCGCGGGAATTCAGCGCTTCTATGACGGCGTCATGGGCGTGCGCCCCTTCACCACGCTACCGCTCTACTATGAGCGCGTCTCCAACGGACGCCTTTACCAGGAAGTCGAGATGGCGGTGCGGGGGCAGATCGGCACCGCCGAACGGGTGGACGAACAGAACTCGCTGGTCCTGTCGGTGGCGATCCCCATCCAGCGCAAACCCTTCCGCACCATCTATGGCGTGTTGCTGGTCTCGACCGAAAGCGGCGATATCGACGACATTGTGCGGCAGGAACGCGCCATCCTGTTCCAGGTGGGGCTGGTGGCCTTCGCCGTGATGTTCTTCTCGTCGCTCTATCTCGCCAGCACCATCGGCGAACCGGTGCGCAAGCTGGCGGCGGCGGCCGACCGGGTCCGCTTCGGCCATTTTTCGGGAAGTGGTGGCGGCCGCGGCGAGCTTCCCATCTTTCCCGAACGCACCGACGAGATCGGCGATTTGGCGGACAGTTTGAAATCCATGACGGGGAGCCTCTATGCCCGCATCGACGCGATCGAAAGCTTCGCGGCGGACGTGGCGCATGAGCTCAAAAACCCGCTTACCTCGCTCGCCAGCGCCATGGACATGATCCGCCGTGCGCCCGATGCCGAGGCCCGCGAAAAGCTGCTGGCCATCGCCCGCGGCGACATCAAGCGCATCGACCGGCTGATCACCGATATCTCGGACGCCTCCCGCCTGGATGCGGAATTGTCGCGCGAAGCGCCCGAGCCGGTCGATCTTTCGCGCCTGCTCGCCACGATCATCGAGGTCTATCGCATGACGGAAAACACCCACGATATAAAGTTCGTGCTGCAGGACGATCTGCCCGTGGGCACCATCATACGCGGCCGCGACGAAAGACTGGGCCAGGTGTTTCGCAACCTGATCGACAACGCCATCTCCTTCAGCCCGGCCGGCGGCACCGTCACCGTGCGCGCCGTGCCCCATGAACAGGCGGCGCGGGTGATGGTGGAGGATGAAGGTCCGGGCATTCCGCCCGACAATCTGGAATCGATCTTCGAGCGCTTCTATACCGAGCGTCCGGTGGAAACCTTTGGCAAGAATTCGGGCCTGGGCCTGTCCATCGCCCGCCAGATCACCGAAAGCGCCGGCGGCCGCATCTGGGCCGAGAACCGGCCCGCGCTGCAGGACGCGGGGGACCGCCATTCCAGCGGCGCCCGCCTGATCGTCGATTTGCCGGTGGCCCGCATATGAGCGCCCCTCCAAGCACCAAGGCCGTGATCGTCCATGCCAGCTGCGTCGCCATCGGGACGCAAGGCGTGCTGCTGCTGGGCGACAGCGGCGCCGGCAAGTCCGACCTTGCGCTGCGCCTGATCCATGAGGGCGCCCGCCTGGTGGCGGATGACCGCACTGTGCTCACCATCAAGCAGAAGAAGCTGCATGCCGCCGCGCCAACGACCATCGCGGGCATGATCGAAGTGCGCGGCCTGGGCATCATCGCCCTGCCGGCCCGGCCGGCATCGTTGGCACTGGCGGTGCAACTGGGGCGTGAAGGCCCACGCCTGCCCGGCGAGGATCGCTGGATGCCGGCCCTGAAAGGCGCGCCGGACCTGCCGCTCCTTCAACTGGACGGACGCCATGCCTCCGACACCGCCAAGATCGGCATGGCCTTGCGGGCTCTTTCCAAAGGCCTCTTCCGCGACACTTTTGTATTGAAGTCGTGAGGAGCGCACCCCAAATACCCCTTCCCCGGCGGGGACATCCTGCTATTTTCCCCCGCCCCGTCCAGAGAGTTCCATGATCGGACTTGTCCTCGTTACCCATGGCCGCCTTGCCCAGGAATTCATCGCGGCGATGGAGCATATGGTGGGGCCCCAGACGCATTTGCGCGCGGTCTGCATCGGTCCGGAAGACGATATCGAGCGCCGCCAGCGCGAGATCGCGGCGGCGGCCAAATCGGTCGATGTCGGCAATGGCGTGGTGATCGCCACCGACATGTTCGGCGGCACGCCCTGCAATCTGGCCCTCACTCTGCTGGAGCGCGGCAAGATCGAAGTCCTGGCCGGCGCCAACCTGCCCAGCCTGATCAAGCTCATCGACATCCGCAACAAGCTGCCGCTGGACCAGGCGGTCAAGGAAGCGATCGAGGCTGGCCGCAAATATATGCGCGCCGGCAGTGCCGATCTGGGCTGACGTCCATGGGCGAAAGACTGCGCGCAACCGCGATCATCAAGAACAAGCGCGGGCTGCATGCCCGTGCCAGCGCCAAGATCGTGGAAGCCTCGGCGCGCTTCCAGTCGGAAATTCATGTCATCAAGGACGGCAATGAAGTGCATGGCCGTTCCATCATGGGCCTGATGATGCTGGCGGCCTCGATCGGTTCGGAAATCGAAATCACCGCCGAAGGCCCCGACGCGGCCGAAGCCCTCACCGCCATGCTGGCGCTGGTGGATGCGAAGTTTGGCGAAGAGTGAGATCAAACAGCTTCGGTTCCGTGAGAAGCAATCACGTTATCGGCGGCGCGGCAAACGTCTCAGTTATTTTCCCTGTCCTTGAGGCCCATCCGCTCTTCCAGCCAGCGGCAGCCCACCATCAGTACCGCCAGGATTGCGGCGCCGACGCCGATCAACAGCCAGGGCGCCACCGCGCAGACAATGCCCATGGCGGCGGTGGCCCAGACCGATGCGGCCGTGGTCAGATTGGTAACATCACCGCGCGCCTCATTGCGCAGGATCACGCCTGCGCCCAGGAAGCCGATGCCCACCAATGCGCCCTGCACCACGCCGCCCAGCACGCGGCTGTGTGAATCGGTCTGGTTCTCCAGGTCATAAAGTTCGAGCACACTCAGCGTAACCAGGGCCGCCGACAGCGCCACCAGGCCAAGGGTGCGCATGCCGACCGGCTTGCCATTCAGGTTGCGGTCCAATCCCAGGGTCATGCCCACCGCCACCGCAGCGAACAAACGCAGGAATTCGTCCAGCAAATGAGGCCAATCGGGCATGGCTGGGGAACGGGCGGGAACCGGGCGGGTTCCCCCGTCCCAGTCCCAATCAGCCCCCGCATAAGGATATGCATATTTCTTTATATCCTTCTTGCCCCACCCCGGGGCCACTGCTATAGGCGGGGCGCAATTTTGGAAGGATTTCCGTCATGGCCGCCGCCCCGGACTACATCGTCAAGGACATCTCCCTCGCCGAATGGGGCCGCAAGGAGCTCAACATCGCCGAGATCGAGATGCCCGGCCTGATGGCGACCCGCGCCGAATACGGCCCCTCCCAGCCCTTGAAGGGCGCGCGCATCGCCGGCTCGCTGCACATGACCATCCAGACCGCGGTGCTGATCGAGACCCTGAAGGCGCTGGGCGCCGACATCCGCTGGGTGTCCTGCAACATCTATTCGACCCAGGATCATGCCGCCGCCGCCGTCGCCGCCGCCGGCATCCCGGTCTTCGCCGTCAAGGGCGAGAGCCTGAAGGACTATTGGGACTACACCGCCAAGCTGTTCGAATGGCATGGCGGCGGCACCCCCAACATGATCCTGGACGATGGCGGCGACGCCACCATGCTGGTCCATCTGGGCCTGCGCGCCGAACAGGGCGACACCGCCTTCCTGGAAAAACCCGAGAATGAGGAAGAGGAGGTCTTCTTCGCCCTCATCAAGCGCCTGCTGAAGGAAAAGCCCAAGGGCTGGTTCGCCGAGATCGCCGCCAACATCAAGGGCGTGTCGGAAGAGACCACCACCGGCGTGCATCGCCTCTATTTGATGGCCAAGGAAGGCAAGCTGCTGTTCCCCGCCATCAACGTCAATGACAGCGTCACCAAGTCGAAGTTCGACAATCTCTATGGCTGCAAGGAATCGCTGGTCGACGGCATCCGCCGCGGCACCGACGTGATGATGGCCGGCAAGGTCGCCATGGTCGCCGGCTTCGGCGATGTCGGCAAGGGTTCGGCCGCGTCGCTGCGCAATGCCGGCTGCCGTGTCATGATCTCGGAAATCGACCCGATCTGCGCCCTGCAGGCCGCCATGGAGGGCTATGAGGTCGTGACCATGGAAACGGCCGCCCCCAAGGCCGACATCTTCGTCACCGCCACCGGCAATGTCGATGTGATCACGGTCGAACATATGCGCGCCATGAAGGACCGCGCCATCGTCTGCAACATCGGCCATTTCGACAGCGAGATCCAGATCGCCGCCACCCGTAACTACAAGTGGCACAACATCAAGCCGCAGGTGGACGAGATCGAGTTCCCGGACGGCAAGCGCATCATCATGCTGTCGGAAGGCCGCCTGGTGAATCTGGGCAACGCCATGGGCCACCCCAGCTTCGTGATGTCGGCCAGCTTCACCAACCAGACGCTGGCGCAGATCGAACTCTTCACCAATCCGGGCAAGTATGAGAAGAAGGTCTATGTCCTGCCCAAGGTGCTGGACGAGAAGGTCGCCCGCCTGCATCTGGGCAAGGTCGGCGCCCAGCTGACGGAATTGTCCAAGAAGCAGTCCGACTACATCACCATTCCGCAGTCCGGCCCCTATAAGCCCGACACGTACCGCTATTAGGCCCAAGAGCCTGCAATGAAAAAGCCCGGCGCACGCCGGGCTTTTTTTGTTGGCTTCAAGCCCCCACCCCCTATCGGCCTCTGCCCGGAACGCGGTGCCATAGAAGTTTACCTGGCGAGAACCGGCGAAGGGGGAACTTCACCATTCTTGTCATCCGCTAACCATCGTATTTCAGCCAATACCGGGCGCGGGCGAACCCAAGCATCTTAAACAACT
>DATFFI010000013.1:0-2958 GCA_035250225.1 Rhizomicrobium sp.
CGCCAACCGATGAGCAATCGTCTCGGCGCTGAGACCATCCTGCAGCGGCACGATGGCGAAAGTCTTGGGCCGGGCGCCGTCGCGCTGCATGGTGGCATTGTGAAGCCGCCGCACCAGGAAGCGGGTGATGTTCATCATCACGCGCGGATGGCGCGCGATCAGCGCTTCGAAACCGGCGGGAGAGATTCGCAGCAACTCGGTGTCGCGCAGCGCCACGATCTGGGCGGAATGGCCGCTGGAGCCGGCGATCAGGCTCATCTCGCCCACCGTCTCGCCGGCCGGCACATGGGTGACAAGCCGGCGCTGGCCTCGCGCATCCTCGATAAAAACACCCAGGCTGCCGGTGACCACCAGGAAAAGCGCGGCGTCATTTTCGCCCTCGCGGTCCAGCAGCGTGCCGCCGGGCAGCGCGAACCAGTTGGCTTCCGACATCAGGGCACGGAAGGCGCCTTCGCCGACATTTTCCAGAAGCGGAAAGGACCGCAGCCGCGCCCGCAATTCCTCGGGGAAGCTTGTCTCAGGCCCAGCGCGAAAGGAGGAGAGAAACGCCATGCCCATCTTCTACCATCAACTCCTGTATCACCAAGCCGTCCAGCCGCCATCCACCGCGAGGGTGGCGCCCGTCACATAGGAGGAAGCGGGCGATGCCAGGAACAGCAACGGGCCGCCGATCTCTTCGCGTTTGCCCAGCCGGCCCAGCATGGTGCGGGCGCAAAGCCGTGTCGCAAATCCGGCATCGGCAATCGCGGCGGGAAAGGGACCGGGCGCCAGCGCATTGACGCGCACGCCGGCGGCGCCGAATTCCGCCGCCAGATGACGGGTCAGTTGCAACAGTCCCGCCTTGGCGGGGCCGTAATGGAACGGGCTCTGCTGGCCGCGCTCGGCATAGAGGCGTCCATCCGGCGCCGCTGTCGCATACATGGAAGCAATGTTGATGATGCTGGCATCGCCGGACGCGGCCACCGCCTGTTTCAGCGCCGGCAAGGCGGCGCGGCAGGATTCGAACGCCGCGGTGACGCTGCTCTGGTAGGTACGGGCGAAATCTTCCGGCGTCAGCGCCTCGAAGGATTTCACCTCCATCGCCACCGCATTGTTGACCAGGATGTCCAGGCGCGCCGGCTCGGAAAAACGTCCGGCGAAAAAGGCGCGCACGGCGCCGATGTCGAGCACGTCGAAGACCGCCGGTTCGGCCGACCATCCCTGGGCACGCAACGCCCCGGCGAATTGCGCCAGCTTTTCGCTGTTCCGCCCATTGACGATGACATGCGCGCCGGCTTCCGCCAGGGCGCGGCTCATCGCCTGTCCGAGATGGCCCCGGGCGGCGGAAATGAAAGCGGTCTTGCCGTCGAGACGGAACATTGGCGGCTGCCTTGAGAGCCCGATGGAGGCTGGCACCGCACGGTAAATAAGCTGTTTACGAGTTCCGCACGCACCATGTTGCGACGCAGCATTACGGTGCCGCCATGTTGGAAGCGCCCGTTTGCCACACTAAAGTTGCAATGCCGGTTAAATTAAGCGAATGGCAGTCCCCTGCTCCGCCACTACAAGGACGTTTTCAATGAAAGTCACGACCACCCGCACCACCCTTGCGGCCCTCATGATTGCCGCTTCCAGCGTCGTCCTGGCCGACGTCGCCCTGGCCCAGCGCGAAACCACCGTCAGTGACGGCGTCCGCGCCGGCCGGCCCAACGGCCAGCCCGCTGAGCGCCAGCCCACCGGGGCGCAACTGAGTTCCGCCGTCGCCAAGCCGCTGACTGCCGCGCAGACCGCCATGGGCCAGAAGAAATGGGCCGAAGCGCTGCCGCCCGCCAAGGCCGCGCTGGGGGCAGCCAAGACCGACTATGAGAAGATGAAGGCCAACCAGTTCCTGACCAGCATCTATATCAATTCGGGCGACGAGGCGAATGCCACCGCCGCCGCCGAAATCGCGGCCGACACGCCCGCGGACGTCATCCCGGCCGAGGACAAGCAGACGATTTATTACACCGCCGCCGCGCTGGCGAACAACGCCAAGCACTCCGACAAGGCGTTGGTCTATGTCAAGAACCTGATCGCGCTCAATCCGACGGACGCCAGCAGCCGGGCCGTTATCACCCAGGTGATGTACAACACCGCGCCGCCCGCGGAAGCGATTGCCTTTTTCCAGAAGGAAATCGACACCGCCGTTGCGGCCGGCCGCAAGCCGCCGCGCAATGTGATCGATATGAAGCTCAACTCCCAGATCAGGCTCAAGGACAATGCCGGCGCCGAACGGACGCTGGAGGAAGCTCTGCTTCACTACAATAGTCCCAAGGACTGGGAGCAGATGTACAATGTCGCCATCTCGACCCCCGGCATCCGCGATATCGACGCGGTGATGGTTGGCCGGCTGAATTTCGCCAGCGGCAATCCCATGTCGAAGGACAATGCCGACCTGGTGGGCCAGACGGCGCAGAAGCTGGCGCTGTATGGCGACGCGCAAATCGCGGCCGCCAAGGGCGGCACCGGCTTCACGCCGGACGTCAAGCGCATCGCAGGCGACAAGGCGACCCTCCCGCAGCAGATCGCCGAAGGGCAGAAGCAGAACGGCATCTACAATGTGAAGCTGGCGGAAGCCCTGTATGGCTATGGCATGTATCCGCAGGCGGAAACCGCGGCGCGCCTGGCGCTCACCAAGGGTGGCATCGACAATTCCGAAGCCCAGATGCTGATCGCCATGTCGCTCTATCACCAGGGCAAGTATGCCGAAGCGGAAGCGGCTTTCGGCCAGGTCCAGGGCGGCAGCCCGGCTACCGCGCGCATTGCCCGCCTTTGGACTATCCAGACCAAGATCAAGGCCGGCCCGGCCACCACGGCCGCTGCCACGCCCTGAGAATCCCGGCGATACGACCGGGGCGCGCTTCACCGGCGCGCCCCGGTTTCTTTTTGCCCGGCTCCATCTGCTATGAGTGAGCCGGCATGACCCTGGTCCTCGGCTTT
>DATFFI010000014.1:0-4861 GCA_035250225.1 Rhizomicrobium sp.
GATGAGTATGTCTCCAAGCCCATCGACCGCGAGAAGCTGTTCGCGGTGCTGGCGAAATACGGCGCCGCGATGGCCCCTACCCCTATGGCCGAGGCGCCCGCCGCCCAGCCGCCGCTGCTGGACCGCGGCAAGATCGGCGAACTGGCCGACAACCTGCCCTTCGACACGCTGCGCGAATTGCTGATGCTCTGTCTCACCGACACGATCGCGCATGCCGCTTGCCTGTCGGATGCCGATATCGATGCCACCAGCCGCGAGGCCCACGCCATGGTCAGCGCCGCCGGCAATCTGGGGCTGGACCGGCTCTCGGCCCAAGCGCGGCTGCTGGAGCATGCCTGCCGCAAAGGCGAAACCCAGTTCGTGGGTCCGCTGATCGCCGAGGTCAAGCTCACCGCCACCGCCACGGAGGCGGAGATCAAGGCCTGGCTGGCCGCGGCTGCGTTGCAGCAGAAGGCGATTGCGTAAGCGCGCTCGCGCGTCGGATTAATCTGAAAATTTGCGCAGTGCAGACCTAGGCCCCGGCATTCGTCCTACCTCGACAAAGGTAGGGTGGTAGTGCGGCTGGCTGATGGAAGCACAATGCTCTGGCGGCAGGCGACAATACCTTCGGGCCTCGCAAGGAATAACAGGACTGCGGTAGCGGCTCCGCAAGGTTAAGCCGCTCCTGATCGAAAAAGGGGGGGCCTATTCCTTCCTTGGAACGCCGGTACATTCACTCAACATAGGTGCAGATATTACTTCAGTAATTTTCCTGCAGCGTATAGTGACGGTGTCTCCCTTGCCGATGTTTGCAAGCGCGGACTTGTAGCTGCCGTCAAACTTAGCTTGGACTGGAAGAAATTCGTTTTGCGCCCGCAACTGTAGAACCGGGTTATTAAAAAGGTCCAACGTGACCCCTGTGACTGTACCCGTCACATCAAGGGTTTTATCTCCGTAGGTGTTTTGCGCGGCTACTTCATTGGAGTCGTAGGCCGCTGCTAGCTGCTCCGCCGTAACCGAAATTGCAGCCTCTTCGGGGGCGGAAGTACCGGCTGTAGTACTATCGCCAGAATTGGGAGAAGGCGGGAGGAACGAGCCAATCACGGCAAGTACCACCAGAATTCCGATCACTGTAAGACAGCCAACCTTAAAGGAGCTTTTCTTTGGACGCTCAGCAGCCGCCGAAGCAGTTTTTAGGGGTGCCCCAAACTCGTAATTGCAGTGCTTACAGATTAGCGCAGCCACTTTGACCGTTTCCGCGCAACGCGGACATACCTTTTCATCGCTTTCCATAAATCCCCCTTACCCCGAACGGCGGCAAGACTAAGCGATGAAATGGCTCTTAGCTAGGCGGGGATGCCGTCACCTTGGGGCGTCAGCACGTTAGAGATGGCATCGCTACACTCAGGACTGAAAAGACCGCCATAGAGGTTTCAATCCCAATTCTCTCTGAACTCGCTACCACCCTGGCTGCCGGGCCAACTGGCGATCTGTCCTTCATCTGTGGCGAGCGAAAACGGCCGCTCACCAAAGAATCATTCGGCAACATGTTCAGGGAAGCTTGCCGCGAAGCGCGGCGTGCAGAAGTCCGCTCATGGCGTCCGAAAGATTGGCGCGACCACGGCAGCTGACAACGGGGCTACCGTCGCTGAGCTTGAGGCCATCTTTGGATGGTCAGGTGGGCAGATGGCGGCGCTATACACGCGCTCTGCCGACCGTAAGCGGCTGGCAAAATCAGCGATGCACAAGCTGAAAAGAACGCCTTCGGAACATTCTATTCCCTCACCTACCCCAAAGGTGAGGGGCTGAGCGGAATTCGCCCAGCCCTATCAAATGCTTATTTTTGGAATGGTGCGGTCAAGAAGACTCGAACTTCCACGGGTTGCCCCGCTACCACCTCAAGGTAGTGCGTCTACCAATTCCGCCATGACCGCAAGCCAATGGGAAAATCCCGGTAGGGGCCGGGGTTTAGCAACCCGGGGGGCCCGTTACAAGGGCTTCCGGGGTACGGGAATGACAAGGGTTAAATACCCTCGCCATCCGTGCCTATATGGATGCCGCACTCGTCTTTATCCGTGCCCGCCCAGCGACCGGCGCGGTAGTCCTCGCCGGCCTGAACGCGGCGGGTGCAGGGCAAGCAGCCGATCGAGGGATAGCCGTCTTCGACCAGTGGATGCTGCGGCAGCTTGTGCGCCTTGGTGTAGGCCTCCAGGTCCGCCAGGCTCCACGCATAGAGTGGATTGAAGCGGAAGCGGCCGTCATGGAATTCGACCGCCTGCATGTCGGCGCGTTCGCGGGTCTGGAAGCGCTTGCGGCCCGTCACCTGGGCGGCGAAGGGCGCCAGCGCCTTGGCCAGCGGCACGGTCTTGCGGAAATGGCAGCAGGCGTCAGCGTCGCGCGACCAGAGCGTGCCTTCGGGATCGTTGAGGGCGCGGTCGCCCAGCGTCGGCGCGATAGAGCGCAGATCGCCCAGGCCCAGCGTATCCTGCAGCCGGTCGCGATAGCGCAGCGTTTCACCGAACAGCTTGCCGGTGTTGAGAAAGAGGATCGGCGTGTTGGGATCGATCTGGGCGACCAGGTGCAGCAGCACCGCGGATTCGGCACCGAAGGACGACACCACCGCGGTCTTGCCCGCAAACTCGCCGGCCAGCGCCAGCTCCAGGATGCCATGGGCGTCGCGGCCTTCGGCCTTCTGCAAGAGCTGGCTGAGATGGGCACGCACCGCCGGATCGAGGCTGGTGTCGGGACGGGGCGCGATGCCGCGCTGGCTGTCGATCACCGTGAACTTGGCCGGAAATTGAGTCGATTTGGTCATGCGAGCCAGCCTTCGCGCGCCACATGGGCGCGCACCATGTGCGAGACCTCGGCGGGCGTCAGGCCTTCCGAGCGCCAGCGGGCGCGGGCGCGTGAGAGTTCGCGCAAACGGTCATTCCATTCCGGGCCGAACTGGGCCGCCAGGCTTTCGCGCAGGGCGCGCGACAGGCCGGGCACCTGCCCGCCGGTCGAGGCGGTCAGCAGCAGGTCGCCTCGGCGGACAATGGCCGGGACATGGAAGTCGCACAGGGCCAGAACGTCCTCGACATTGACCAGGACCCCCAGAGCCCGGGCGCGGGTGGCCAGCGCCCTCGCCTCACCCTCGGCCAGGCCCGCCACAAAGAGCAGCTGGAGCCCAGCCAGGACCTCGTCCGGGGCGTCGGCGGGCAGCAGGCGCGCTTCCACCCCCGCCTCGGCCAAAAGGGCCGCCCGGCGGTCGCGCGCATCGCCTGTACCGGCCAGGCCAGCCTTCAGGACGTAGGGGCTGAGGGTGATAGGAAGCATGCTTTAGAGCCGCGCGGCCTGACGCTGACGGTCGGCGGCCCAATGCCGCCGCCCTTGCTGGGCCGACGCTCCAGACAGGTATGCCCGGAACCTCTAAAATGCAAGAAACAGGTGGGGTATAAATAATTCAACAGTAATATAGTGTATTACTGGTAGCTCGACAGCAGTTCCACCACGGAAACCGAGATCTTGTCGCCATGAATCTCGATTTCGCCCTTGGCCACGGCCTTGTCGTTGGCCAAGACGGTGACGGGGTCGTCCTGATGGGTGTCCAGTTCGATGACGGCGCCGCGGCCCATGCGCAGCAGTTGATGCATGGGGATCACCGAGCGGCCCAGGACCACCGAGATTTCCACCTTCACATTATCGACATTGGAAGCCATAAGCCCGGCCCTTACATTTGGAAGCCCGGCAAGGTTGCCGGATCATGGTTTCGGAAAGCTTAACTTTGGACGCTGCTCTCAGGCCGGCATGGAAGATATCGGAGGGGCTGGTGCCCTATCCCGAGGCCGTGGCGGCCATGGAGGCCCGGGCCGAGGCCATCGCCGCCGGCACGGCCGGCGAACAAATCTGGCTGCTGGAGCATCCGCCTATCTATACCGCCGGGACTTCGGCCTCGGACGGGGATTTGCTGGACCCGCGCTTTCCGGTCTTCCGCACCGGACGCGGCGGCCAGTTCACCTATCACGGTCCGGGACAGCGGGTCGGCTATGTCATGCTGGATTTGAAGCACCGGAAGCAGGACGTACGCGCCTATGTCCATGACCTGGAGCAATGGCTAATCGAAACTCTGGCGCTGTTCAACGTCAAGGGCGAGCGGCGCGAGGGCCGGGTCGGTATCTGGGTGCAGCGCGGCACGCGCGAAGACAAAATCGCGGCGCTGGGCGTGCGCATCCGGCGCTGGGTTACATTTCACGGCGTCGCGCTCAATGTCGAACCCGACCTGTCGCATTTCTCGGGCATCGTGCCCTGCGGCGTCAGCCAGCACGGCACGACCAGCCTGGCCGATCTGGGCATCCCGGTCTCGATGGCCGATGTCGATGTCGCCCTGAAGCAGGCATTCCAAAAAGTCTTTGGCTGATCTATTCAGCGGGCGGGACTCTTTTTCGGGGGCTTCGATGCCGCGCGTTTCCGCTGCTTTCTTTGCTTTTGGCGCACTCTGTCTTCTGACCGGCATGATCATGGGCATGCGCATGGGCGCATCCGGCGATTTCACCCTGATGCCGGCCCATGCCCATCTCAACCTGTTGGGCTGGGTGACGATGTCGCTCTATGGCGCCTTCTATGCGCTGACGCGCGAGACCATGTCGTGCAAGCTGGCCTGGACCAATTTCGGCCTCTCCGCCGCTGGCGTGCTGGTGATGATCCCGTTCCTGGCGATGATGCTGAAGAGCGGCGACCACGCGCTGGAGAAATATGTCGCCATCGGCGGCGGCATCTCCATGCTGGGCCTTATCGTATTTGGCGTCTCTGTCGTGAAAGAGCTGATCCGTCCGCGCTAAGCGTTCGGAAGTCGCTGGAAGCCTTTTGCTTCCGGCGGCTCTGAATTGTGCAGATCGACATG
>DATFFI010000015.1:0-2491 GCA_035250225.1 Rhizomicrobium sp.
CATTGTCGCGGACCCGCTCGATCACCGTCGCCAGATCGGTGGTGCCGTACAGCACGCCGCCTTCCGACTTGATCAGGATCAGCGGCGGCAGCGGTTTCTTATCGTCATCTCTCGCAACCGGCACAACAAGTGCGCCTTCGCTTTCCACGGCCAGGCCGCGCGCCTTGAGATCGGCGATCATGGGCGGGATCAGCGGATCGGCGCTGGATTCGCCGTTCCAGAGATCGAATTTGATGCCCAGGCTGGCGAACTCCCGCGTCAGCCCCTCTTCCGACACGCGGACGAAATGCTTCCACAGCGCGCGATAGCCCGGCCGCCCGGCCTGCAGATCGACAGTGGCGCGGCGCGCCGCTTCCAGCCGCGCCGGATCGGCCTTGCAGGCGGCAGAGGCGCGCGGATAGAGGGTTTCCAGTTCCTCCATCGTCACCGGCGCAGCTTCCGGATAAGGCCCCGCGAAATTGGGATCGAAATAGACCGGCGCGGTCCCTTCCAGTTCGATCTCGGTAATCAGCTGGCCCATCTGCAGGCCCCAATCGCCCAGATGGACATCGCTGATGACCTTCCAGCCATTGGCGCGATAAAGCCGCTGCAGGCAATCGCCGATGATAGAGGTGCGCAGATGGTGCGCCGCCATCGGCTTGGCGATGTTGGGCCCGCCGAAATCGATCACCAGGGTCTTGCCGGCGCCGGTATTGGGCGCGCCGCCGCGCGCATCGCGCACCATCCCTTCCAGACGCGCCGCCAAGGCCGCATCGGTGATGTCGAGATTGAGAAAACCGGGACCGGCAATCTCGACTTTGGCGAAAAGCGGATCGGCTTTCAGGCGTACGGCGATCTTTTCCGCGATGGCGCGGGGGTTGGCTTTGGCCAGCCCCGCCGGACTGCCATCGGCAGGACGGCCACTTAAAAATTTTGCGGCCGCAAGGGCGCCGTTGCACTGGAACGGCGCCAGGTCGGGACGGTCGGAGGTCTGGACCTGACCGAATGCCCGCGCCAGACCCTCGGCTTCGAAGGCCTCGCCTACGATCGCCGTCAACGCGGCGCTCAGGGACCTCATGGCGTGACGTTACCCATCGCCTTGACGTAGGCGCGTTCGGCATCGCTCAATTCCAGGCCGGCGAGAAACTGATACTCGCTGGGTATGCGGCCATTCTCGAATTTCAGCACGGCGCTGTTGACCACCGTGTCGAAGGTTACGGCCGCCGCACCGGCCGGGAAATCCACCGTGGCGGTGAAGGCGCGCTTGGTGATGATGCGCTCGCCCGAATTCACCGCCACGAAGTACGGCACATTATAGCGCGCCGCCTGGCCGGTCGGCATACGCGTGGCGCGGAAGGAAATGCGGATATCGGAATCGGATTGGCCATCATTGACGGAGAGCGTGCAGCGCTGGCTGATATTGGTGACCTCGACCCGATAGAGCTGAGCCGAGGGATCGACGGCGGCGCTGCCGGGCTTCAGCACCGGCCGCACGGCGGCATCGGCCAGGACGGCGACACCGGGGCAGATGGTGATGCGCTCGTTGCAGCCGGACAATGCCAGCGCGGCGCCCAGGACCGCCAGCGCGGCCCCCGGAAAACCCGGCATGAGAAAACGAGACATCATAGCTGCTTTTGCTCTTTTGCTTGACTTTCGGCCGTTCGCGTCCGACTTGTCGGCAGCTTAGAGCATTTTCCGCACGGGCTGTTAAGCCGTTTTCGGGGCATTATGGCGGTCTATACCGAGGTCTCCTTCGAGGATCTGGAGCGGCTGCTCCAAGGCTACGATATCGGCACGCCCCTGACCTTCAAGGGCATCGCCGAAGGCGTGGAGAATTCCAACTATTACCTGCAGACCGACCGCGGCGCCTTCATCCTCACCCTTTATGAGAAGCGGGTAAATCCCGGCGACCTGCCCTTTTACCTGGGCCTGATGGAGCATCTGGCCCGGCGGGGAATCGTCTGCCCCCTGCCCGTTCCCGCCCGGGATGGCGCGCTGTCCACCACCCTGAACCGCCGCCCCTGCGCCATCGTCACCTTCCTGAACGGCCTGTCGGTCAAGCGCCCCACGCCCGCCCATTGCGCCGCCGCCGGCGACGCCCTGGCCCGCCTGCACCTGGCCGGCGAAGGCTTCGCGATCACCCGCGCCAATGCGCTGGGGCCCGCAGGCTGGCGCCCGCTGGCGGAAGCCTGCCAGGCCCGGGCCGACACGGTCGAGGACTGCCTGGGCAAGCTGATGGCGGAATCCCTGGACGCCATCACCGCCGACTGGCCCAGCCTGCCCAGCGGCGTCATCCATGCCGACCTCTTTCCCGACAATGTCCTGTTCATGAAGGAAAAGGTTTCGGGCGTGATCGATTTCTATTTCGCCTGCAACGACATGTTCGCCTATGACCTGGCGGTGACGCTGAACAGCTGGTGTTTTGAAAGCGACGGCAGCTTCAACATCACCAAGGGCCAGGCAATCGCCACCGCCTATCGCGCGGTGCGGCCGCTGAGCCAAGCGGAAATCG
>DATFFI010000016.1:0-22851 GCA_035250225.1 Rhizomicrobium sp.
CCAGCTGCTCCGCCCGCCGCTCAAGCGCGGCACGATCCGGCCCCTCGCCCACGATAACCAGGCGGCAATCGATCTGCGCGCGGGTCCGCGCAAAGGCGTCGATCAGCACCTCGAAGCCCTTCTGCTGGTGCAACCGTCCGACCGCCAGCACGATGGGTGGGCCGTCGGGCGTGAACCAGGGATGATCCGGCGGGATGGCGGACATCAGGTCCAGATCGTCGCTGAAGACCGGATTGTGGATGACATGGACGCGATCCGGCGGCAGGGCGCCGAACTGCGCCAGATCGCGGGCGACGCCGCCGGAGACGGCGATCACATGCCCCGCCATGCGATAGACCAAGGGCACCGCGCGGTACAACAGGCGCTGCCAGCTTGTGCCGGCCTTGGCCGCCTTGGCCGAAATCTGGTTGCGCTCGGACACCGCTATGCGCGCACCGGTGCCGGAAAGCCGCGCCGCCACCAGGGTGGCGACGTTCATATGCGTCAGCGCCGACAGGACGGCCAGCGGCTTTTCCCGCCGCAACCAGGCGGCCAATGCGGGAATGGCGTGCAGCACCCTTCGGCTGCCCAGCACGGTGACGCGCACGCCGGGCGGAATATCGGCCTGGTAGGCGCCGCCCGCCTGCACCAGGACCAGGTCGACGGCGCGACCCTTCGCCGCCAGGCCGCCGGCCAGCCTGAGACAGGCGCGCTCCGCGCCGCCGCCGCGCAGATCGTGCAGCACGATCGCAATGCTGCCGGCCGGCACCGACGATGCCGCAAGACAGGTTTCGGGGAGAAAACGGACGCTCCCCGCCGCGGCATCGGTCGACATCAGAATCCCGTTCCGCGTCCCAGCAGTTCGCGCCGTACCGTCTTCCAGAGAATGGCGATGTCCATCAGCAGGCAATGGTTGCGGCAATAGGCCAGGTCGAGCCGCACCCGCATGCGGGCGCACAGGGGATCCACGGTCGGTCCGCGATAGCCCTGCACCTGGGCAAGGCCGGTGATGCCGGGCCGCACGCGATGGCGCCTGAAATAGAACGGCACCAGATCCTCATACAGCATGCCGCCGGCCAGCGTGCCCACCGCATGGGGGCGCGGACCGACCAGCGACATGTCGCCCTTCACCACATTCAGAAGCTGCGGCAGTTCGTCGATATTGGTCTTGCGCAGCAAGGCACCCAGCGGCGTGACGCGCGGATCGTCTTGCGTCGTCTGCTGGGTGCCGCGCGCATCGCCCAGATGCGTCCACATGCTGCGGAATTTGTAGACGCGGAAAGGCCTGTTGTCCCAGCCATAGCGGACCTGGCTGAAGAAAACCGGTCCCCGGCTTTCCAGCTTGATCGCCAGTGCCACCAGCATCAGCAGGGGCGAAAGCACCAGCAGAGCGGCGGCGGCGAGGAAAACGTCAAAGGCCAGCTTGGGCGAGACCTGCAGACGCAAGGATGGCGTCGGGTGCGCCGGCGCGGCGTGAAACCAGGAGGCTACGGTCGTTCTGCTCATCGGTATCTCCATAGGTGAGCTCTTCCAGCCGTTTCCTCATGACACATAGTATTTTGCGTATCCGGCTCTCTGGCCGTAATTGCGGGCGGAATACCCGAAACTGTCGATCAGCTTCATATCGGCGCAGGTCAGGACCAGTCCGGCGATCGGGACATCCAGGCCGCGCATCAGGCGCGCGGCATCCTGCATCGCGCTCTGCGACGTCTTGTGCCAATGGGTCAGCAACACGACGGAATCGGCATGGGACGCGACCACGCGCGGCTCGGCCAGCGGCAGCAGCGGCGCGGTATCGACCAGGATGATGTCGAACAATCCGCGCAACCGCGTGAAGAGCGGTTCCAGATCGTGGGAGAAGAACAGATCCTTGCTGGCGGTATTGCCATGCGCCACCGGCAGGATCATCGCGCCGGAAATCGGGTCGTGGTACAGGCAATCCTCCAGCGACGCCCGGCCTTCGACCAGCTCGACCAGCCCGTTCACCACCGGCCCATCGAGATGGGCGGTCAGGGCGCGGCGGCGCAAATCGGCGTCGATGATCAGAACATGCGCGCCCGATTCCGCGCATTGGCGTCCCAGCGCCAGGGCGGTGGTGGTCTTGCCCTCATGCGGCACGGCCGACATCAGCGCCACGATCTTGGGCGGGGCGCCGGCGCGCGACAGGAAGAGCGAGGTGCGCAAATTGCGTATGGCTTCCGCGAAATCCGAAAGCGGGCGCTCGACGACATAGGCGGCCGGATTGGCCTTGGCGATCTGCGGAATGGTGGCGATGACCGGCAGGCCCACCGCATTTTCCGCCTCGATGGTGGAGCGCACGCCCCGGTCGAAGAATTCCCGCAAAAGAATGGCGGCGCCGGCCGCGACCAGCGAAAACGCCGCGGCGGCGGCGGCGGCCAGCAGCCAGGACGGCGAAGACGGCTTCAGCGGCAGCGAGGCGGTGGCGACGATTTGGGCATCGGCATTCTGCAAGCCTTCCTGCGCTGCCGTCTGCTTCAAGCGGGCGAGAAAGGATTCATAGACCCCCCGCACGGCGCCGGCGTTGCGCTCCAGTTCGGCCAGTTTCACGCCGGCTGAATTGTTGGCCGCCAGGACGCCGCGATTGCGCGCGATGCTGGCGCGCAGCGAAGCGGCGCGCGACGCAGCGGCCGAGGCTTCGGCCTGCTGCCCGTCGATCACGCGCTGGACTTCCGCCGCGATGGCGCCGTCCAGCGCCGCGCGCTGGTTGCGCACCTTCACCAGGGCAGGATGACGGTGGCCATAGCGCTTGCCGAGATCGGCTTCCTGGGTGATCAATTCCGCCTGCTGGGCGCGCAGCTGGCGGATCGTGTCCGAAAGAGCCGCCTGCCCCACCCCGTCGCTGCCGCCCTGGCGCAACTGCGCCCGCGCCGCCGCCAGCTTGCCGGCCTGCTCGGCCTCCTGGGCCTGGGCCGTCGCCATCTGGGTATTGAGGACGGAGATTTCCTGCTCCGCCAGCGGCGCCCCCACCGCGTTGAGAAGGCCGTTCCTCGCCTTGTACTCGGCCACCGCCTGCTCGGCGCGGAACACCTGCTGCTGCAGGCTGCGCACATGGGTCTGGATCAGGCCATTAGCGCGGCGGACGGCCTGGATCTTCGTATCCTTCTGCCGCTGCAGATAGGTCTGGGCCACCATATTGGCGATGCGGGTGGCCTTCGCCGCATCCTCGGACCAGAAGGTGATGTTGATGACATAGGTCAGGCCCTGGCGCGCGACCGAGAGGTTGTTGCTGAAGGCCTGGACGATGGCGGCCTCACGCCGCTCGGGCGTAACGCCCTGCACCTGGGGCGCCACGCCCAGCCAGGCGCCGATGTCACGGAAGGCGGATTTCGCCACATCGAGGGGGATCGACAGCGGCGACGGTGACCGCAAGGTGCCGTTGAATTCCGGGTCGCGGTCAAGCCCCAGCCTGGCAATGACCTTGCGCGCCAGGTCGGGCGATTTGAGCAGCTGGACTTCGGAATCCACCACAAAGGTATCGGACGGAAGGTTGGAAAGCACCGCCTGCATGTCGACAAGCTGTTCGCGCCTTGTGTCCAGCATGACGCTGGCGGAACTCTTGTAGAGCGGGGTGATGGACAGCGTCACCAGCCATACGGCCATCGCGGCGAGCAGCGCCACGGCGATTGCCAGCCTGCGGTTGCGATGGATCGCCGCCAGGATATCGATGAAGAATATCTTGGCCCGATCGTCCGGCACCGGCGGATAGGCATGCACCGGTTCGGCATGGGGTTCGGGCGGGATGGCGCTGAAGCCAGGGACCAGGTTCATGCTCGTCCCTTAAAAGTAGCGCTGGGTGATGCGGATGGTGTCGCCCGGCATCACTGCCATGGTGGCGGTCAGGGGGTATTCGCGCTCGGAAGGGTCATGGGCACGGCGGACATAGATCGCGTCCATGTTGGCGCGATAGGTGAAGCCTTCGGCCGTGGCCACGGCGCTGAGCACCGTCAGGTCCGGCGTATAGCTGTATTTTCCCGGCTTCTTGACTTCGCCCAGGATGTAATAAGGCCGCAACTCCACCGCGCTGACCGTGACGTTGGGCTCCTGGACGACCCCGTCCTTCAGCCGTGTCACCACCGCTTGCTGGAATTCGGCCAGGGTAAGGCCCGCCGCCTTGATGCCGCCGGCCAGCGGCAGGGTGACCTGCCCGTCCGGCGCCACGACATAGCTGCCGCTGAGATTGTCCTCGTTGAAGATGGCGATCTGGACCTTGTCGCCGGCATTGAGCTGGTAGCTTTGCGCGACGGCGCGCGATTGCTGCAGCGCCTCGGCCGAGCCCCTGATCGGGCCGCTGCCGCAGGCCGCCAAACCAAACGTAAGGCCCAGCGCCAGCATGCCGGCGGCGACGTCACGCAAAAGAACGCGCTTTGTGCGACTGCCGGCAAAAGCCGCAAGCAATGCGGCAGACGCGGCTTTTCCTGCTGACCCAGGCATTTGACCCACCTTTGTTTCGGCGCCGCGAACATCTCGACATTGCAGCGCACACAAGAAAGGCTAGCCGGATTGCGGCCGCATCAGATGTGATAAAGGTGGGACAAAAACCGGCGCTCAGGCGTCGGCGGGCAGGCGGATCACGATTTCGAATCCGCCTTGCGCGCGATTATGCGCCTCGACGCTGCCGCCCAGGGCTTCGACATTCCGCCGGACAATCCAAAGTCCCAATCCCTGATGCCCGGTCTTGAGTCCCAGTTCGGCGCTTTCCTGCGGCTCGCGGAAACTGGCGCCGCGCTCGAAGATATGCGGCAGGAACGCGGGCATCACGCCGGGTCCGTGATCGCGCACCCGCAGGCATGCCATAGGACCTTCGGCATGCAGACCGACTTCCACCGGCTTGCCGGCGGGCGTGAAGCTGGCGGCGTTTTCGAGGATATTCTCGATCACCGGCTCGATGGCGTCCTCGTTGGCGCTGGCCATCACCCCCGCATCCACCACCGCGACCAGCCGCTTGCCCTGCACCGCCAGGCTGGCCTCGAACGCCGCCAGCACCCTGCGCAGGAAACGCGACAGATCCATGGGCTGGCGCACCGGATAGATCATGTCGGCGCTCGCCTGCTCCAGGTCGCGCTGCGCCGATACCATCGCGTCCAGCTTGTGCACCGCCTGCTCGATCAGGGCGATGCCACGCCGCGCCGCGGCCTGTTCCGGCGCAATGGCGCGCTTCACCGGCTCCACCGACTGGGCAATCACCGCCAGCGGCGTCTTCAGCGCATGGCTGTTTTCTTCCGCCGTTTCCTTCATGCGCGCCTGGGAAGCGGTCAAGGCGTTCACCAGCGCGTCGAAATCCTCGGCCACGCCATTGAGCTCGGGAATGGTGTTGGTGGCGCGGAACGAGGCGGCCTTGCTGTCATGCAGCCGCAAATGGCGCGCCGTCCGCCGGAAGCGCCGGACATTGCGCGACAGATGCACGAACAGCCACAGCACCAGTGCGGTGGTGGTGAAATAGATGGCGGCGGCGACCAGCACCGTGGGCTCGCGCCAGAACGGCCGCCCCGGCACCGTGCCCATCAGCTTGGCGGCATTTTCCGTGGTGATGACGATCCAGCAATTGCCCGCGACATGCACCGGCGTCATCGCCGCCAGGACTTCTTCGGCGCCGGCGGGATTGACGAAGCGGGCATCGAGATTGGAAGCGCCGTCGCAACTCGGCCCCAGCCGTCCCAGAATGCCGCTGCGCATCAATTCCGCCCGCTCGGCGTCCAGATAGGCGCGCGAGACCGAGGGCACCGCCGCGACATAGAGAAAATTCTCGCTGTCCCGCAGCCGCACCAGGATCTTGACTCTTGCATGCCGGCCCGCGGCACGAACCAGCGCCCGCTGCATTTCGCCCGCCGGTTCGCTGGCGAAATTCTCAAAATGGCTTTGCAGCATACCGGCCAGGACATGATTGGTCTGGGTCACGGCGTTGCGCACCAGCACAAGCTGGGCCTGCTCCGCCCTGGCGAATTGCCAATACAGGATCAGGGGCACACAGAGCAAAACCAATGCGAGAAGAACGAGCTTCAGGGTGAAGGAATGGACCAGACGCAGCCATGGGCGGCCGTCAATCCCGTTCATCCACCCACCTGTAGCCGAAGCCGGGATAGTTCCTGATCCGCGTGAAATCGGGATCGACATCGCGGAATTTCTGGCGGATGCGCTTTATGAAGGCCCGCACATTGGCGCGAAACCCGATCTCGCCATCGCCCGCCATGAACCCTTCGCCATGGACGATGTCGTATATTTCGCGGTAGCTGACGTCCCGGCTGGCATTCTCGGTGAGATAAGCCACGATGTTGAACTCGGTCAGGGTCAGATCGACACTGCTCTCCCGCCACAGCGCCCGCCGGCTGTCATAGCGCAGCTGGAGATCGCCGTCCGGGGCCATATCGGCTTCCGGTTCATGGGCTTGCCAGCGGCGCTTTTCGCCGCCCAGGATCAGTTCGATACGCCGCAGCAGGATCGAGAAGCTGCGGGATTTCTCCACGAAATCCACGGCGCCGCCCAGAAGCCCGGCCTCCTCATAGATCTGTTCGCTGAGCACGGTGAGAAAAATGATGGGAATATCGATCTTTTCCGCGCGCAGCCGCTGCATCACCTCGATGCCGGTGATGCCCGGCATTTTCCAGTCCAGCAGCAGCAGGTCGCCCTCCGGCCGGCCGCAAAGATGCCGAATCGCTTCGGCGCCGCCGGCAAACGCCTCGGTGCGATAGCCCGCATCGACCAGGTTGGTGCTGACGGACTCCAGGAAGAGCGCGTCGTCATCGACCACCATGACATGCCCACGGGGATTGCGCGGCTCAGTCTGCTGCATTGGTCCTTGCCATCAGGATGCGGCGAACACAGGCGTTCGATGCCGCCAGCCGTCCGCCATTGTCGTCATTGCCGCTGTATTTCAAGGCACGAAATGCGGCAGCATTGAGATTGGGATAGAAGAAAACCCGGAAATCGCACCCCGGCGAGGCATAGATCCATTCTCGGGACAGCTTGTCGTCCCGGATGCGCGTGGGCGCGCCCAGCAATTTCTGCACGGCGGCGGGTTCGAGCCCGATCAGCTGCTCGGGATTGATGGGCGGCAGGCGCGCGGGTCGCGCCACGGGCACGGCCCGCATTTCACGCACGATTCTGGGAGGCAGCGCGGGCGGCAGCCTGACCTCTGGCGGGGCTGCGCGCAGCGCGGCGGGCACGGGGTCGGGCGCGATGGCGGGCCGCATTTCGACTGGAGGAAGCGAAGGGGACGCGGGCGGCGGAACCGGATCGCCCAGCGTCATGCAGCCGCAAAGCGCGGCGAATGACAGGAGGGGCAGGCCGATACGCAGGAACATGCGCCGGGCACCGGCAACAGGACGGTTTTTCGCAACAATAGCAGACACAGGCATTGGCACATCTCGTCTCGCACAGTGAACCTCCCCCTTCCTGGCAACCTGTCCTGTTATCGCGTTTTTTTGTCCACTTTTTGTAATGAACTCTGCATGCGGCAGTGCAGCGTCTCCATAAAAAAATCCCCCGGCAGCGACAGGTTCCCCGGGTCGGGCGGGAATTTCAAGAAGAAATGGTCGCACCTGCCGATATCACAATTTTGTCCCAGGCGCCGACTTGCATAACCGGCAGTTCTGTGGCCGCACCTTTCGCCGCGGTTCCCCCAGAATTTTCCGAAATGGCCCTGAAAGGAACGGGCGGCCATGTGCCGGCAGGCCATTGATCCTTTCCGGAATGGAAACCATGCGCGACACGATGGCGGCGGCGGCAACGTCCATGGCTTTGCCGCGCAAGGCCTGCTCGGCGCGGTACATCTCCTGGCCCTCCTCACCTTCTATCGCATGACGGTGGACAGCAGCTCGCTCGCCGTCTCGGCGGTCTGGCTGCTCTATGGCTGCGGCTTCCTGATGCGCCGGTTCAATCGCTGGACGGCGGTGAAGATGCCTGACCAAGCGGTCATCGATCGCCCCCAGCCCCAGTCCGATCAGCGCCAGAAAGGCTACCTACATCTGCCCGCGTCTTAAATGCCGGGTGCGGGCACCTACCAAATCGCAAAGAACCACCGCACCAGCGTCGACATGATCGAGACGTTTTGCGCTTCTCACATCAAAGGCATAATTGACGCTTCTGCTGTGAATGCTATGAAGCCCAACTCCAGGGCTTCAAAGCGACCGGACGGGCGCGCCGCGAAGCAACCGGCGAACGCCAAGGGTGGGCAGTCTAAGCGGGCAGAGGGCACGCGAAGAACCGCCAATAATTGTTGGCGAACGCCAATTCCCGCTATATAGAACCCTCGCGTGCCCCTGTGGTGGAACTGGTAGACGCGCCGGATTCAAAATCCGGTTCCGCAAGGAGTGTCGGTTCGATTCCGACCGGGGGCACCACGTAGAGTATTGCTGTTGCGTATAGTTATCCTCTTCTCACGGGCGGAGCGCATGGCCAAACCACCTCGGACTAGATGGAAGGCAACAGAGCTCTGAATTCAGAGCCTGGATGAGAAGTGAGGCGCTTTGTCGGCTTGTGCGTGAGTTTCGCATTATTGCTTACGTCCGCTACAGCGCCTGCGCAAAACGCCACCCCCGCTAGGTTGCTATCGGAAGAAGAGCGCTATCAAGCGATTGGACACCTCCGTCCGACGCGCTGGGCAAGCATCGTAACGCCGCTACCATTTGTGCCCTTTGAGCGGTGATTGCCCCTCCCATTCACCGCACATTTAGCGGTGAATAGGTCAGCGAACGACGATATATAGGAATGTCAGCATTAGATGACATTTGGTATTGTCAGCGAGCGCTGACAAATGCAATATGTCATCGTTCATTGACACGAGGCGTTATGGCTATCCGCACCCCGGCTGACTTAGGCGCGATCATTCGTGAGCGCCGAAAGCATCTCGAACTCGACCAAGCCACCCTCGCCAAGCGGGTGGGCGTCAGCCGCCAGTGGGTGGTGGGGATCGAGCGCGGGCGCGCCCGCGCAGAGCTGGGGTTGGTGCTGCGCGCGCTCAACGAGCTTGGGCTGCAATTGGAGGCCGTCCTCCCCAACCCCATCCCCCGCAAATCCGGGCCGGACATTGATGCCATCGTGTCCGCCGCTAAGAAGGGCAAGCGATGAGCGACGAACTCATCGTCCTGCTTGATGGCAGGAAAGTCGGACACCTGCGCAAAGGCGCGCGCGGGCGGGTGACCTTCGTCTATACCGACGAATGGCGGAATACGCCCCACGCCTATCCCTTGTCGCTCTCCATGCCCATGGCCGCTCAGGAACATGGCCCCGCCAGCGTCGAAGCCTTCCTGTGGGGACTACTGCCGGACAACGAGGCCGTGCTGGGCCGCTGGGCCGCCAAGTTCCAGGTCTCCGCTCGTAACCCCTTCGCCCTACTCTCCCATGTGGGGGGGGACTGCGCGGGGGCCGTGCAATTCGTCCTGCCGGAGCGGCTGGAATCCATTAGCAGCGGCGAGTTGGACACCATCGAATGGCTCGATGACCAAGCCATCGCCGACCGGTTACGAGCCTTGCGGGAAGACCATACAGCTTGGCGGCTGCCGCGCGATACCGGCCAGTTCAGCTTGGCGGGAGCGCAGCCCAAGACCGCATTGCTCTACACGAGTCGTTGGGGCATTCCCCATGGCCGCATCCCCACCACCCACATCCTAAAGCCGCCTACCGGCCAGTTCGATGGCCATGCTGAAAACGAGCATGTCTGTCTGTCTTTGGCGCGAGCACTGGGCCTTCCGGCCGCTTCATCCCGTGTCATGCACTTTGGGAATGAGGTCGCCATCGTCGTGGATCGCTATGACCGCCAGCTATCCCGCACCGGCGTTACACGCGTCCATCAGGAAGACATGTGCCAGGCCTTGGGCGTCATGCCGACAATGAAGTACCAGAACGAAGGTGGTCCCAGCGTTGCCGGCATTGTTGAGCTACTGCGCACACAATCCAGCGACCGGGGAGCCGATGTGCGGACATTCGTCCAGGCAGTGGCCTTCAATTGGCTGATCGCAGGCACCGACGCACATGCCAAGAATTACTCGCTTCTCATCGCCGCTGGCCCGCGTGTTCGCTTGGCCCCGCTTTACGACATCGCTAGCGTCTTGCCTTACCCAGAACTGAACTTCCGCAAGCTCAAACTCTCCATGAAAATCGGGGGCGAGTACGAAATCCACCAAATTGGATTGCGCCACTGGCAACGCCTCGCCGCAGAAATCCGATTCAACGAGAAAGAGCTGCTTGAAGAAATCCGCGTTATGGCCGAACGCCTGCCCGACGAGGTAGCGCGCGTGCGCGTCACAGCGCGGAAGGAAGGCCTTGAGCACGGGCTGATAGACCGCCTGGCCGACGCGCTGATCGAACGCGCCGCCGCATGCCTCCGCATGTTCAAAGCAACAGCCTAGCCGAACAGGAACTGCCAGAACCGTTGCCAAAGGCTTCGTTTCGTAGCGGCCTTCATCGCATCCCGGCGGGCCGCTTCGCGCGCGACAACACCTACGCTGTAATCCGAATGATGAGTGCGCGCGAAGGGCTCCAATTTGCGTGTCCGCCCCGTCAGCGGAAGCCAAACAGGTCGGCGTCGAAACCGGGGCGGCCCTTGAGCAGGCCCGGCATGATCTGCGCCGCCAGCATGGCGAAGACGGTGCCGTTGCCGCCGAAGCCCATCACCGCGTAGCAGTTGGGATGTCCGGGTACGGCGTCGATGAAAGGCAGCCCGTCATTGCTTTCGCCAAAGGCGCCGGCCCATGCGTGACGCCATTTGGGCGTGACATGCAGCAGGCGGCGCGTCTTCACCGCCAGGCGCTTGGCCTTGCGGTCCAGCGTATCGGCGCGATAGGCGGGACTGTCGAGACCGGCATCCTCGCCGCCCACCAGCAGGCGCCCGTCCGGCGTGGTGCGCATATAAAGGTAGGGCGTGGAGGCTTCCCACATCACGGTGTCGTCCAGCCAGCGCGGATAGTCGGCGCCCGGGCCCGTGGCGGCGGCCCAGCTGGAGGTGATCTTCACCTTGCCCCGGGGCAGGCCTTCCAGCAATTCATAGCCGGTGCAGAAGATGGCGTGCCTGGCCTCGATGAAATGCCCGCCCGCATCCAGCACCACGCCATGCGGCGAGGCCAGCAGGCGCGACGCCTCGGCGGGCGCGAAGATGCGGGCCCCCCGTGACCGGGCTTTGGCCAGCAGGGCGCGCGTCAGCGCCACCGGATCGGCGATGGCGGCGCCGCCGCTGAAGATCGCCGCCGCACGGTCGATGCCGAAGCGAGTCTGCAAGACCTTGCCGGACAGAAGCTCACAGGCGAGCCCGGCGCGGTTGCGTGCCCGCGCTTCCTTCGCCATGCGGCGCGCCCCCATCTCGTCGCCCGCCAGGTAGAGGGCATGGCGCCGTCCGAAGCCGCAGGGAATATGATTCTCCTCGATCAGGCGGATCAGGGCCTGCGTGGCGCGGAAGGCGCGTACCCAGGCCCGCGCCGCACCGGCAAAACCCATGCGTTCGGACAATTCGGTCAGGGAGGTGTCGATCTCGAATTGCAGCATGGCGGTCGAGGCGCGGGTGCTACCCAGGCCGGGCGCCCGCCGGTCCAGCACCACGACCTTTTCAGTGTGGCGGCTCATCGCCTCGGCCATCAGAGCGCCGGAGATGCCCGCGCCGACAATGGCGATATCGGCACGGCACGATGTCTTCAGGGCATCGGTCTTGAACGGCTTGTCGCGCCACAGGAAATGGCCGGTGCGCAGATGCTTGCGCGGTGTCAGGGCGATTGCGGCCATAGCCTCTGTAAACGCGGGGCTTTCGGGGAAGTTTCAATAGGGATGGCGGCCCGGACGGCAATGGGCGCTTCTATACGATATCTGGCATTGCCGCGCGCAACCTGACAACAAGCTGACTATCCGCATCAGGGCTTCGCAGGCCCATCGGCGCCATTCTTGGGCGCATGTTCAGCCCCGCTTCATCCTCCAACGCCCAGTCTTCCAACGTCCAGTCTCCCAACGTCCAGTCTCCCAACGCCCAGTCTCCCAACGCCCAGTCTCCCGCCAAGAGGCATGCGTGTCGCAAAACCTAAAAGCCCAGACCATCACCTGCCGCGGCTGCGGCCAGGTCGGCGCCATTATGCTCGATCCCCGGGATAAACTCGGCGGCGGCGGCCATGGCTTTTACCTGCATGAACGCAATGGCGCGCAGCACGTGGCTTGCTGCAAATGCCAGCAGCTCCAGCCGTCCACCGCGATGCGCCGGTGAAAAGCGCGGGAAGCGGCCTTCCGGATATCTAGGACTGCGGGGCCGCAACCAGCCGGCCGAGCGGCCGCACCATTCCGGCCAGGCGCCGGCGCCAGGCGCGCATGGCAACGCGACGCGCCAGCAGTTTCGCCAGCCTGGGGCTGGCATATTCCGCACCCGCCATGAAGCGCAGCAGCGGTCCGAAATTGTCCATCGCCATGGGACCGACCGCATAGAGACCCGGCACCCTGGTCTGGAAGTCGCGCCGCACGAAGCTATTGCCGCTGGGTCCGGTGATGGCCTGCGCCAGGTCACGGTCCAGGAACGGCAGGCGCTTCACGGAGAGGTCATAACCGGTGGCGCAAATGACATGATCGCAGGCAAGCTGCGATCCGTCGGAGAGATGCAGCGCCATCCCGTCCGCCTTCGTCTCCACTTTTTCGATGCTGCGCCCCATCACGAATCCGACCTTCTTCTCCACGCGCTCGCGCATGAACCAGCCGGCGGCGGGCTTGAGGTGATTGCGCAGCGCCCGGTGGCGGATCTTTTCCGGCAAGGAATAAAAGACCAGCGGCAGGTTGGCGCAAATCCAGGTCTTCCAGCCGGGCCCGAGCGGCGAGGACGCCATCTTGAGGCGATAGAGCAGCGAGCCGCGCTTGCCGCGCCGCCGTTCATGAAACTCGATATGCTCCTTGCGCACCAGCAGCGTGGGCTGGGCGCCGACAAGGTCGAGTTCATAGGCCAGGTTCACGGCCGAAGCGCCGCCGCCCAGGACAACCACCTTGCGGCCCGCAAACCGATCGACCGCCCGATGGTCATAGCTGTGGGAGACCAGCTTGGGCGAAATCCCGTCAAATTCCTTCGGCAGGGTGGGAAACCAGGAAATCCCCACCGCCAGAACCACCTGCTCCGCCGCGAAGACGGCGCCGTCTTCCAGGGTGAGGGCATAGCCGTCTTCCGTCTGGGCGACATGTGCGACCATGCGTTCGTCATGATGGCCGACGAAGCGGCCGCGGAACCAGTCGGCATACTCGACGAAATCGCCCACCGGGATCGGAAAGCCCTTGTCGGCATAGGGAATGTGCCGTTCGCTGCAATAGTCCTTCAATGTCGCGCCCGGCACCGGGGCGCTGAGGTTGGAGGCAAAGCCGTCGGATTTGAGCATCATGCCCTTGGGCACATGGTTGCGCCACAAATCCATCGGCTTGCCGAAGATACGGTAATCGACGCCCCGCGCCTCCAAATGCGCGGCCAGGGACAGGCCGTACGGGCCCGTCCCGATAATGGCCACGGAGGAAGGTGACGAATGGCTCATAGTGGCACAAAATCCCTCTTGCAGGCGCCTTATCGGGGCACGCTGCCAATTCGAGAGATTGCGATGCCAATATTGTGCCGGAGTTCCCGAAGGGACCGCCGGTAACGGCAGCCGCGGGACCTTACTCGTCCCAGGCGTCCCGCGGCCAGACCGACCGCCGACGCGCATAGGCATAGCCGACGTCCCAGGTCTGTCCGCGCGCGGGCGCGGCTTCGCCCCCGATCATCGCCCTTAAGCTCTCCACCCGCGCCAGCCAGACCGGCAGATATTCCGCCTTGCCGGGATTGGCCGCGGCAATCGAATGATAGCGCTGGGTGCGCAGCTCCAGATAGAGATGCGGATCGTTCCCGGCCTGGGCCAGCAGCTCATTCGCCGCCTTGACGCCCATATTGATCGCGGTGTCGCCATGCACCATCGCCAGCGCCTGGGGCAACTGGTCGGCGCCCGACCGCAACCAGTAGCGCTCATAAAGAATCTGTTTGGCGTCGTCCTGTTTCAACGCGGCGACTTCGACATCGGGATTGGCGCCCTGATTGATGCCGTAATTGGCCGGGCTGCCATTGCCGTCATTGACGACATAGCCGCCCTCCTGCGGGGCGACGAAGGCATAGTAGAAATTGTCGAAATCCGCCGACGCTTCCGGATAGGCAGGCGCAAACTGGGGCACCGCCGGCACCGCGGCCGGCTGGCGCGGCGCCACTGCCACGACCGCCTGCTGTGCCCGTTCGGCCTTCTCGACCTCCGCCGTGCAGGCGGCGTCTTTCATCTGCGCGCGCGACAGGGTCAGGCCCAGCCGCCTGGCCTGCCGCGCCAGCGCGGCTTTGCGCTCCGCCACGGAAAAGACATGGCCCGCCGGATACCACGAGGTGCAGGCGGTGCCGCCCTCGACGGCCTGCGCCACCAGCAGCACCGCGTTTGCGCCATCGCGCACCAGCGTTTCGGAGCCGCCATCGGCATAAAGCGTGGTGATGGTGCTGCCCGAGAGCGAGAACATGCCGACGATATTGCCGCTGCTATCGCCCGAAACCACACCCATCCGGTCATTCAACAGCGTGAAAGCGGTCTTGATCGTGCGGCCTTCCGCCAGGGTGATTTCGCGCAACAGGCCGCGCGCAAAGGGTTGCAGCGACAGGCGCGAACCATCCACGCCGGTCATGCCCGGCACGGCGAACGCCGCCAGCGGCGATGCCGGCGCGCGGCCACGCGTGGAAGACTGCGCTGAGGCCGGTGCGACCCCAGCCAGCAGGATGATCAACGCAACATAATATGTGCGAATTTTCCCAGGCCCCCTTGGCCAGCCCGACAACGGGGCCAGCATTTCGCCCCGCAACTGAACCGCAGATGAACCGGGCGCTATCCCCTGGGTTCCTCCACAAGGAACTGTTTCGGCGAACGCTAAAAGTGTAGGAATTCGCACCATGCCCTTGGTCCATCTCCTGACGCTGCTGGGCGTGGCCGTCTTCGCGGCCTCGGGCGCGTTGGCGGCCGGTCGCCGCTCGCTCGATCCCATCGGCGTGCTGGTGCTGGCGCTGGTCACCGCCACCGGCGGCGGCACGCTGCGCGACGTGCTGATGGATCGCCATCCGGTGTTCTGGATTTCCGATCCCTCCTTCCTCTTCGTCTGCATCCTGGCCGCCGCCCTGACCTGGCTCTGGGTCAAGCGCTTCCCGCCGCCCGACCGCGCCTTGCTCTATGCCGATGCGCTGGGCCTGGCCTTTTTCAGCATTGCCGGCGCGCGCATCGCCGAGGCCGCAAACCTCTCGCCCTTCATCGCCATCGTCATGGGCGCGATCACCGGCTGCGCCGGCGGGTTGATCCGCGATGTGCTGGTGGCGGAAGTGCCGCTGATCTTCCGCCAGTCGGAATTATACGTCACCGCCTGCCTGGCCGGCATTATCGCCTATTTCGCGCTGGCCTATATCGGAATTCCGGCGGCCTTCGCCAGCCTGGCCGGCGCCGTCATCATCGCGGTGATCCGGATCGTCTCGATCCGCTGGAACATCGTGCTGCCGGTGCTGCACATTCCGCCCGGCGACCGGCGCAACTAGAGTCTTTTGCTTTGTCGCGCAATTTTTCCGAAAACCGCTCCACACTTTTCGGATTGCGCTCGAGCTACATCGCATACTGCGCGCGCAGCACCAGCGCATCGCCGGAGAAATCGCGCGCCGATGCCGCCGGATGGTCCACGTCGAAACGGTCATAGACCAGCGAGAAGCGCACCCGCGCGGTCTGGTACCAGTTGATCCCGGCCGCGAAGACATCCTGGCGGCCGCCGCTGACGCCGCCGGCCGCCGCCCCGGCAAAGGGATTGAAATTGAGATCGACGCCGCTATAGCGCGCGGTCAGCTCCAGCGCGCCCCAGCCGCCGCGGCCCAGCGGCGCGGACGGCGACGGCGGCCGGAAGGTGGCGGTATCGGGATTATAGGGGCGGCGCTCGCCGGTCAGGATCCAGCTGCCCTGCACATACCAGCCCTGAAAGCTGGGGTCGGGCACCGCGACGCGGCGCGTGACGCGATAGTGGAAGAAGCCGCCCTGCAGATAGGTGCTGCGCCAGGTGACGCCGGTTTCCATGTTCCAGCTCGTCAGTGCCTTTGCGTCGAGATTGCCCGTGTCGAGCGGACGGGTGATATCCAGCGACATTTCCGGGCCGTCGCGCAGCCGTACCATACCGGTGCCGGGACCGGCGGTATCGTGCAGCCGGAAGACATGGCTGATGGCGCCGTCGATCACCCAGTTGAGATCGCCATCGCTGACCACCAGCCCGGCAGCACGGCCCACCACCGCCTGCTGATTGTCATAAGACCCACCCAATCCAATGGCGCCGGCGGTGACGCTGACCGCCACCAGATGGCGCGGCCCCTGCGTGAAGCCCGAGACGGTGGCGCGGCTGGGCGCCGCGGCGGTGCCGCGGGCGATGGTGACGGCGGAGGGACGTTCCAGCATCAGTTCGTTGATGGCAATTGTGTTTGCCCCCATGCCGCTGGGCGCCGAAAAGACGCCGGCGCGGAAGCCGAAGGAATTTTCATGCTGGTACTCGACCGAGCCGGTGAAGCGCGTGCCGCTCTGGCTGCCGCGGCTGAAAAAGACGCCGCCCAGACTGTAGCGCCAGCCGCCGGCAAGATGGCCGCCGAAATTCACCTGGGCCCGGCGCAGGACCGCGCCGCTATTGTAGTCCTGGCCGGCGGGGTGCCGGCGCTGGCTGACACTGCCGGCATCGACGATCGCATGGGCGCGGAACGCCATGGTGAAGTCGTCCCCGTCCAGCGCCATGGCCGGCGTAACGACAGCCATAACGGCAAGGAAAAGCGCCAGCGCGCGCTTACGGATCATGAAAACCCCCGGGAATGGCCGCTTTATGCGGGAAAATCGGACGGCGTCAACTTGGTTTTTCCCCGCCCGGTCCCATCCAATGAGAAATCGCGCCGCGCGCCCCGGGGCGGCATATTTGCCGCCTCACCTTGTAATGATGGGGCAAGAGCACCATCTTGCAGGGGTATTGGCCCGCTCGGGGCCTCACGCCGCGCGCCTGGTTGCGCCGCCTCGCTTTCGACGCATTGAAACCGGTTTCCCGGCGCGGCCTTGTCAGCCTGCTGGCGCGCTCGCGCCGCGTATGCTGACCGGGTGTTAACACGCGCTGGGGCGCGGCCGGATGGCGGCAACGCTGTCCGGCCGCTGCCCATTTATTGGAGTCAGTATGACGATGACATTTTCCACCATCGCGGCTATCGGCCTCTTGGCCTGTGGCTGCGCCGCCGCCAGCGAGCATCGCTATGCCGGCAGCCCGGGCAGCGTCTATGACAAGGCGCAGGAGCCGCCGCACGATTTTCCGCCTTCGGACTACGACCCGCTGGCGAATGATGTCGCCCGCCGGGCGGCCGAGAATGCAAAGCCGTGAGCATCGCGCGGCACATGGACTATCTGGGTTATGACATCGCCATCACCGAAGAGGCCGGCCGCTACACGCCGCGCGTCACGCGGCCCGGCGCCCTGATCGCGCATGACGGACGCAAGTCTGAAGTCTGGGCGGGCGCATCCTGCGGTAGTTTCGACCGCGCGCTCGAAATCGCCCGGATGGCGATCAACAGCAAGCGGATAACCTAACCGTTGCAGCAAGTTCCGCCGCGGCCGAAGGCAGGTTTGCTTTGCGGGAGGAAGGCGCCCATAATGCGCATGCATATATATGCGCCCACAGGCTGCGGGACGCAGCTCCTCCAGACGCCGCCGCAGGGCGGCGAGGACTCCTGACATGAACAAGAACGACGCCCGCACGCGGGCGCTGAACCAGTTTTTCGCTTCCGACCGGCGTGACGAACTGGCGAAGGCGGAAATCGCCAAGCAACGGGCGGCGGCCGACGCCAACACCGCGCGGCTGCGCGCCCTGCGCCTGGCCAAGGAAGAGGCCGATCGCCTGGCCAAGATCGAATTCGACGCCGCCAATCCGCCCCGCGCACGCAAGGCGAAGACCAGGCCGGCATGAAAAAGTTCGAGCCCTTTGCGGCCTATGTCGCGCTGTGCGAACGCAAGCTGGTCACGGCCCGGCTGAAGGAACTGCGCCTGCAGCCCGAAAGTTCATGGCGCAATCGCGAGATGGACGATCTGCATGACTTCCTGGCGGAAGTCGATCATATGGTGGCGCATCACCGCGCCATCCATTAGCGGCGGCGCGTTTTGCGGCTTCGCTTGTCATTTGATGCCGTTCTGCTATGAAGACGCCGCGACGCCTTCCGTCAGACCCTGAAGCGCCTCCGTTTCCCGACCCCATAGTCGTCCGACTATCGCGCCAGGCTTCCGGCTTCCCGACCTGATTGTCCTCTTCGCCGCCGATGGCATGTTGCCGCCGGTGCACTTGCACGAAAAAGGCACGACCATGGTCACTGGTACCGTAAAGTTCTTCAACACCGACAAGGGTTTTGGTTTCATCGCGCCGGCTGACGGCGGCAAGGACGTTTTCGTCCATATCAGCGCCGTCGAACAGGCGGGCCTGCGCTCGCTCAACGAAGGCCAGAAAGTCACCTTCGAGGTCAAGCCCGACCTCAAGGGCGCCAAGGCCGTCAACCTCGCTATCGCCTGACGGATCATGGGCGGCGGCGCCTTCAGGCAGGAGACGCCGCCCCATTTCCCGAAAAACATCATGAAGCCGCTCTCCCCCCTCGCCCGCGCCTCCATCACGCGTGACGCCAACCGGCGCGCCGCCGGCCGGGTTCGCGCCGACCAGGCCGCTTTCCGGCAACAGGCGGTGATGGACGAACTCGCCGAAGCCCGCGCCGCCAGCGACGCCAAGACCGCCAAGCTGCGCGCCATGCGCCTGGAAAAGGAACGCCAGGACGCGGAGGCGGCCGCAGAAGCCGGAATTTCCGGGACCGCGGCGCCGCGCCCGCCCAAGCCGATGCGGCGTATCAACTGCAGCTGAGCTGTCCGGGCGACGCAGTTTTTCAGGCCGTCAACAGGCAGGTCAGACCGTCAGCCGCCTGGCGTAATAGCCGGTCTCATGCCCGCGCGGATAATCGGGATGGGTGCCGAAGCGCGCATAGCCCATGCGCTCGTAAAAGCCCGGGGCCTGGAAATTGCCGGTGGAAAGCCAGACGCCGATATCGCCGCGTTTGACGGCGGCATGCTCGGCATCGCGCAGCAGTCTGGTGCCGATACCGCGGCGGCGCAGAGGTTCGGGCACAAACAGCAAATCGACAAACAGCCAGCCGGCGGCCGAGTGGCCCCAGAGCCCGCCAACGATTTCATCTGTTTTGGGATCGCGGATGAAAATGGCGAGCGGCCGCACCACGGGTTCGCCGATCCAGTTGGCACTGTATTTCCGCAGCGGCGCCAAGATGGCCTTCCGCGATTCCGGATCGGGCGTCTCGTCCAGGGTGAGCGTAAAGTCGCTCACCCGCGCAGCTTCTCACGCGAGACATGGGCGAGTTCCTGCGCCACTGCGGCGATGACGCCGGTCCAGTCGCCGCGGGCCGGCTGGCGGAACAGGCGCATGGTCGGATACCAGGGCGTGTCGGCGCGATCCAGATGCCAGCGCCAGTCCGGCACATGGCGCAGCAGCGTCCAGGTCGGACGGCCCAGCGCGCCGGCCAGATGCGCGGGCGCGCTGTCGGCGGTCACCACCAGGTCGCAATTGGCCATCACGGCGGCGGTATCGAGGAAAGCGCCATCGGCATCGAGATCGTCAAAGGCTTCGACTGTCATGCCGGCGGGAAGCTGGGCGATCTGCTTTGCGCTGTCGCCCTTTTGCAGCGAGATCAGCCGCACGCCGGGGATCCCCGCCAGGGGCGCCAGGTCGGCGAGGCGGAAGGCCTTGTCGCGCGCGGCGGCTTCGTCGCGCCCCGACCAGGCGATGCCGATGCGCAAACCCTGCTGGCCCAGGCGCGCAGCCCATTGGGCGACGCGCGCCGGCTCGGCGAAGAGATAGGGCACCGGCGCGGGAATATTGTTCAGCCGCACGCCCAGCGCCAGCGGCACGCTCATCAGCGGAATGTGATAGTCGAAGCGGGGCGGCGCGTCGCAGAAGGTCACCGGCAGCTTCGCGCTTTCCAGCAAGCGTCTCAGCTGCGGCTGGACCTGGAAGTGGATATCGGCGCCCTTTTCCTGCAACTGCGGCAGGAAGCGGCAGAACTGGATCGTGTCGCCCAGCCCCTGTTCGGCATGCACCAGCAGCGTCTTGCCTTCCAGCGATTCCGCGCCGGTATAGCGCGGCTCCTGGAACAGACGGACAAAATCCTGGCCGGGAAGATACTGCCGCGCTTCATAGAGCGGCAGGCCCTTTTCGAAATCGCCCATCAGCAGGCGGTACAAGCCCAGATTGAGCTGTCCGCCATGATAATGCGGTAGCGCGGTGGTGATCTGTATCAGGTCGGCCAGGGCGGCGTCGAACTTGCCCATCTGCAGCCGGGCCCAGCCGCGGCTGTTGCGCCATTCGCCATTGCGCGGATCGATGCCGACGGCGCGGTCAAAGCGCGCCAGCGCTTCCTCGCCCCGGCCCAGCTGGTCCAGGATGGTGCCGGCGCGGAACAGGATGTCGCCGCGCCCCGGATTGCGCTTGAGCAGGTGGTCATAGTCGGCCAGCGCTGCTTCCAGCCGGTTCAGCCGCCACAGCAACCCGCCGCGATAATCCAGCGCCAGGATGAAATCCGGATCGCGCGCCAAAAGCGTGTTGAGGATGTGCATGGCTTCATCCAGGCGGCCGACATTGCGCAACGCATGGGCATAGTCGGCCTGGATGATGGGTTCGTCTGGCGCCAGCGCCGCCGCCCGGCACATCAGCTCGGCGGTTTCCTGGTACATGCCCTGCTGGCTGGCGACGACGCCCAGCATGTGCAGGGGCAAAGGATGGGCCGGGTCCATCTGGTGAAGCTGGCCGTAAAGCTGCGCCGCGGCGGGCAGATTGCCCTGTTCGTGATGCTGCCGGGCTTGGGCCCAGAGGCGTTCTTGTTCCATGGTGTTTCCGGTGCGGCTGCGCCCATTATCCCGAAGGGAAAATCCCCAGGCAACCGGCCATATCGCATTTTGGCGCCGCCTGTCCGGCAAATTCGCCTGGAAACGAAAAAAAACCGCCGCCCGGAGGCGGCGGCTGGTCGACCTATGGGGGATTGTTGCCGGTTAACGCGGCCACGCCTTCACAAGGGTATGCACCGCATCGAGCTTGTCCCGGCAATCATCGCCGGTGGCGTCGCGGGCCTGCTTGTAGGCGGCCCAGTCATTGTCACTCGCTTCCAGCTTCGGCGGCGTCGGGGCACGGGCGCACAGAGTCGGCGGCAGCATGGGATAGACCAGCCGCGTCACCGTCTCAGGCTGCGGGCCGGCGCAGGCGGCGGCCAGCAGGACAGGCAAAATCACCACGCAAGCGCGCCATGGCGGCATGCAACACCTCTCATCAACAGGGACAGAAATATCGCGCATGGAAACCGGCGCGGTTCATTCACCGGATGGGTGACCGGCCGCTCCCGCTATCCGGCGTACCGGATCTCGCAGCGATAGCCCGGCTCTTCGGACTCCAGATTGTCCGACGTGTACAGGGTATATTTGCCGGGCTTCGTAAACACCCGCGTATCCTTGCCTTGATAGTCCCCGATCACATTGGCAGGGAGCACAACCCGCCGCGCCTTTTCGTAAGCGTCCGGTGTCATGAGCGGCGTCGTTCCCGGTACGGGACCATCGATGACAAGATAATTCCAGTGCTCGCCGTTCTCACGCTGGACCGCCAGATTGCGCCCATGCAGCGGGCCGAGCGTCAGCGTCAATGACTGACCCGACCGCAGGACCTTCGGCGAACAATCGAAAAATTTGGGCTCGATGGTAAAAGTAGCCGAGGTCTCGTCCGGCGCCTGCGCGGAAGCAGCCGGTACAAGAATGAGGAAGCTTTGAAGGCAGGCCATACAAATGGAAGCGCGGCTGAACATGGCACGTCTCCGGCACGAGGCAGGCTGTCATGCTAGTGGAAAGCCATCACACTGTCACGCCGGATCAACGGGATGGCGGCGGAAACGACGCGTGCAAATGGGGCGGCTTGCCCTCGTACAGCGGCACTCCCCCCTGCTGGCGGATAGCGTCCTGCAGAAGCTTCACCTCAGCTTTCGTCATTTCTTTGGTGCCAAAGTCGATTGCTCTTTCCAGCAGGTGCTTGGAAACCGGGCGGCCATTGGCAAGCTGTTCGGCGATTTTCGCGACCATGCTTTCCAATGCCGCGTCTCGTCCCCGTTTGGCGGCGATGGCTTCGTCGTAAATCGCCCGGACCTCCTTGCCGCTGGGGCCGACATAGGTCGTGGTATCTCCTAACGCGAATTTTTCGTACATGGCGCGGGCCTGGGCCGCGGGCGTCCGGAAGCCGCTGTTCACAACCAGGTTCTTGCCGGTTCGATCGTGGAAGTGGCGCGCGATGGCGTCGGCTTTGCTTGCCATCTCCTCGGAGAGGTTGACGGTCGAATCTCTGGCCGACCAGCGCGCAGGGGCGTGCAGATCCGCCCTGATCTTCTCCATCGCCTGCGCCGTGGCAGGTGCCAGGTCGATGCGCGTCAGGGAAGACCGATAAACATCTTCCGGCCGCGCCGCCTGCGGCAGCGGAATAAGTCCGCCGGCGGTGCCATTGAATCCGATATTGCCCAGGATGCCATCGGGCCAGGTGCGGGCGGCGTTACCGGCCATTATGTGTTTCCTTTCGATTATCCTTGCCAAAATCGTATGCGGGGGCCTCTCCCGTCACGCTCCTGCGATAGGCGCGCTCGGCAGCGGAAGAACCGCAGATGAAAGTCTCAGGCGCATGCGACAGCTCGCGGTGAAATTGCTCGGCGGCGGCGCGTGCGCTCTCTTCCTTCTTCGCCAGCGCTTCCATCGCGGCGCGGGCGCGCGCGGCAGCGCTGGTGAGCGCGGCGGCGGCGGCTTC
>DATFFI010000017.1:0-4143 GCA_035250225.1 Rhizomicrobium sp.
CGAGGAAGGGCGGCAAACCCGACCGGCTGATGATCGACGCCACCCACCTCAAGGCCCATCGCACGGCTGCCAGCCTGCTCAAAAAGGGGCTGTTCCCCGATGTATTGGGCGCACGAAGGGCGGTTTGAACTCCAAGCTCCACGCGGTATGCGATGGCCAGGGGCGCCCGCTGGTGATGCTGCTCAGCGAAGGCCAAATGAGCGACTACAAGGGCGCGGCCCTGATGCTCGATGCCTTGCCGCCAGCCAAAGCCCTGCTCGGCGACAGAGGCTATGATGCCGGATGGTTCCGTAACGCCCTGGCCGCGCGCGGAATTGTCCCGTGCATCCCCTCAAAGTCCAATCGCAAAATACTCATCGCCCACGACCGCATACTCTACCGCCAGCGTCACAAGATCGAGAACATGTTCGGCAGGCTCAAAGACTGGCGACGCATTCACACCCGCTACGACCGCTGCGCCCACACCTTCTTCTCAGCCATCTGCATCGCTGCCACCGTCATCCTCTGGATCAATCAATGAGTCCTGAGCCTAGGTCTACGCCACGTTCTGAGAAATAGCGTTCGCCAATGCCCGTTCATCGAACGGCTTTGACAGTTTGGGCAAATCCTTGCCCTGGCCGCCCGGCAACTCGGCATAGCCGGTCGCCAGGATCACCGGCAGGCCCGGCCATTCCGCCTTTATGGTTTCGGCCAGTTGTGCACCCGTCATCCGCGGCATGGCCTGGTCGGTGACCACCAGATCAATCTTCTGCGCGCGCAGGATCTCCAGCGCTTCCTTGGCCGAGCGCGCCTCGATGGCGGTATGGCCCAGATCTTCCAGCATGGCGGTGGTATTGAGCAGCACCAGCGCATCGTCATCCACCGCCAGCACGGTCAAAGCCCTGCCATCGGCGCTTTTGGCGGCGACCTCCGCGGGTTCGTCCGCCGCCACGCCTTCGGCCAGCGGCAGCCACAGCACCGCTTCGGTGCCTTTGCCTTTCTCGCTTTTCAGTTCGAACCGCCCGCCAATCTGTTCGGCCATGCCATGCACCATGGGCAGGCCAAGGCCGGTGCCCTTGCCGATACCCTTGGTGGTGAAGAAAGGCTCGATGGCGCGGATCAGGGTTTCGGAATCCATGCCTTCGCCTTCGTCGCGGACCGAGAGGCGGACATACTTGCCGGGCGGCAGGGCGGTGCCATGGCCGGCCTTCACGGCTTCCTCCGACGCGGCGATATGAATAGAGCCGCCTTGCGGCATGGCATCGCGCGCATTGACGATCAGATTGACCAGCGCCATTTCCAGCTGGTTCTGGTCGGCTTGCACGGCTTTCAGCCGCATCGGAATGCGGGTGTCGATATGGATGGTGGGGCCGATGGAGCGTTCCAGCAACTCCAGCATGCTGTGCACCAGATCACCCAGGTCCACCGCCTTCGTATCCAGCGTCTGGCGGCGGGCAAAGGACAGCATGCGCTGGGTCAGCGTGCTGCCCCGCCGGGCACCCTGCACCGCATTGTCGATCAGCCGCTTCAAATTGGGGTCGTCGGGCAGGCGCTTCTTGGCCAGTTCCAGGCTGCCCAGGATCGCCATCAGCAGATTGTTGAAGTCGTGGGCCACGCCGCCGGTGAGCTGGCCCACCGCATCCATCTTCTGCGACTGGAACAGGGCTTCGCGCGCCTTCTCCAGTTCAAGCTGCTGCGCCTTGCGCTCCGACACGTCGCGCGTGACCTTGGCGAAGCCGATCAGCACGCCCTTGTCGTCGCGGATGGGATCGATCACCACATGGGCGGTGAAGGTGCGGCCGTCCTTGCGCACCCGCTGGCCTTCCTTTTCGAAGCGGCCCTCGCGCCGCGCCGTTTCCAATGCCTTTTGCGGCTCGCCGGCTTCACGGTCGGCCGGCGTATAGAAGCGGGAGAAATGCCGCCCGATAATCTCGCTGGGACTATAGCCCTTGATGCGCTGCGCGCCGGCATTCCAGCTGGCGACATTGCCCTCGGGATCCAGCATGTAGATGGCATAGTCGGTGACGCCTTCCACCAGCAGGCGGAACTGTTCCTGGCTGGCGCGCAGGCTGCGTTCCGCCTCGCGCCGCTCGGTCAGGTCGCGGGTGATCTTGGCGAAGCCGATTACCTCGCCATTGGGCTTGCGGACCGGATCGATGATGACATGCGCCCAGAAGCGGGTGCCGTCCTTGCGCACCCGCCAGCCTTCGCTCTCGAACCTGCCCTGTTCGCGCGCGGTGCGCAGTGCGTATTCCGGCAGGCCGCTGGCGCGATCCTCCTCGGTATAGAAGCGGGAGAAATGCTGGCCGATGATTTCGTCGGGCGTATAGCCCTTGAAGCGGCGGGCGCCGGGATTCCAGCTTGAGACGATGCCGTCGGCATCCAGCATGTAGATGGCATAATCCGTCACCGCCTCGACAAGGAGGCGATAGCGCCCCTCGTCCGACTGAGAGGCGGCGAAACGGTCTTCCTTTTCCAAAAGCTGTTGTCCCAGCATGTCCCGGCCTTAACGGACCATAACGGCCGGCAGCGGGACAAAGTTCCTGACGGCGGATTTTCCCATGTTTACAGGGGTCTGCGTGCGGCCCGCCCGATTTGGGGGTTCACCTCGGCCGCGGTCTTGTTCTAGGTTTGGGCCCGGGTCGAGCCCCGGCTCCCCTTTTCGCCCGACGCGGTGGTAAGTCCCCTTCCACCCCGGGCGTGTCCCAACCTATTTGCGTGAGGAATGTTGCATGGCCTTCGTCGAAGAACGTGTCTTCAAGTATCCGGCCGAGGAAGAATGTCTGGTGCGCCGTCTGGGCTCGGGCGTGATCGCCGCCTGGAACAGCCTGCCGGAAGACGCCAAGGATCGGATACTGGCCGAGGCGCGTACCGCCTGGGACCGCGAGTTTCATGTTTCCCGGTTGAACGACCGGCTGGAGGCGATCATTCGGCGGCGGCAGAGTTGACCTTCTCTTGTCATTCCCGCGAAAGCGGGAATCCAGTTCGCCTGCGGCAGCGGGCGTGAAAGAGTCCTTGTGCTCGCTTTCGCTCGGCTGGATCCCCTGAGTTCTCAAACGAAGTGCAACACCAGCTTAAGGTGTTGCGATGGGAACAAAATACGACCAATTCACGCTGGAAGAACGGTGTGAGATTGCCCGTTTACGAGCCAATGGGTGTTCGATCCGGCAAATCGCTGCAACTTTGGATCGCTCGGCATCGAGCGTCTCTCGCGAGCTAAAGCGTAACCAAGGGCAAAAGGCGAACTATGGGCCTGCTCATGCTCAGCAGAGAGCCCAGGCACGACGCTGGAAGGGCTCCAAACTGGATCGCAACACCCCTTTGCGCGAAGAGGTTTTGGCTCTGTTGGGTAAGGGATGGTCGCCAGAACAGGCCTGCGGCTTCCTGGAACGCCGGCATGGCAAGAGAGTGCTAGGCCCGGAGACGATCTATCGCTTCATTGCCGCCCAGATCGCTCGTCACAAGGACTATTCCTGGCGCCAGTATCTGCCCCGCGCCAAGGCCAAACGCGGACGGCGAGGCAAAAGGGGCGGCAGTTCCGTGTTGCATATCGCACAACGCATTCCCATTGCCGAACGACCTACTGAGATAGAGGACCGTTCCGTCCCCGGCCATTGGGAAGCCGATCTCATGCTCTTTGCCAAGTATGGCCAAGCCATCCTGACCTTGCATGAGCGGTCCTCGCGCCTGCTCATCGCCGCCAAACCGCAGAGCAAGGCAGCCATGCCCATTGCGGCTGCCATCGCCAGACTGCTGGAACCTTTGCCGGCCGAATTGCGCCAATCCATCACCTTCGATAACGGCACCGAGTTCGCTCGCCATTACGAACTCCATCGCTTCGATATCGCGACCTTCTTCTGCGACCCCTATGCCCCCTGGCAGAAAGGCGGCATCGAAAACGCCATAGGCCGTATGCGCCGCGCAATTCCAACCAAAACCGACCTCGCCCAAATCTCCCAGGCCCGCCTGGCAAACCTTATCTGCGCCTACAACAACACCCCAAGAAAATGCCTTGACTGGAACAGCCCGGCCGAGGTCTTCCTAAGCCAACTGTTGCACTTCAAACGAGAATCCACCTTCCCGCTTTCGCGGGAATGACACCGTTAGGTTGACGCTTTCGCGATAACCTTCCGCAAAAAGCTTTCACACGCCGCCAGTTCGCTC
>DATFFI010000018.1:0-4246 GCA_035250225.1 Rhizomicrobium sp.
TACCACCACCAGATTTTCCACTCCGACGGCGGCGACCAGCGGGCCTTCGCTGCGCAGGTAGGAATTGCGGGCCTTTTCGGTGAGAACATTGCCCTTGACGGCGTTGCCGCCGGCATCACGTGGCGCGATATCCCACAGCGACTGCCAGGACCCCACATCGTTCCAGCCCATCTCCACCGGCACGACCGCGGCTTTGGAGGCATGCTCCATCACCGCATAATCGATGGAGTCCGAAGGACAGGCGACAAAAGCGGGCTCGCCCAGGCGGATGAAATCCATGTCGCGATGAGCATGCGCCAGTGAATCCTGGCAGCATTCCAGGATACGCGGCTGCAGCCGCCGCAATTCCTCAAGGAAGGCGGCAGCGCGGAACAGGAACATGCCGCTGTTCCAGAAATAGTCGCCGGAGGCGAGATAGCTTTCCGCCGTGGCGCGATCGGGCTTTTCCACGAAACGGTCGATGGCAAAGGCGCCGGCGGCGTTGGCCAGCGGTTCCGCGCTCTTGATGTAGCCATAGCCGGTTTCCGGCGCGGCCGGCTTGATGCCGAACGTCACCAGCGCGCCGTCCTGCGCCGCCTGACGGGCCACGGCCACAGCCTGCTGGAAGGCCGGCCGGTTGAGCACCACATGATCCGAAGGCATCAGCAGGATCAGGCCTTCGGGATTTTCCTCGACCACTTTGAGCGCGGCGATGGCGGCGGCCGGCGCGGTATTGCGGCCTACCGGCTCCAGGACGCTCCTGGCGCCGGCGACACCGGCGGCGCGCAATTGTTCGGCGATGAGAAAGCGGTGCTCCTGATTGCAGATGATCAGCGGCGCCACAAAGCCATCGCCCTGTGCACGGGCAACCGTTTCCTGCAACATGGAGCGCTCGCTTGCCAGCGCCAGCAACTGCTTGGGCAGCGCCTTGCGCGACAACGGCCACAGGCGCGTGCCCGAACCACCGGAAAGGATGACGGGCGTGATGGAAAGAGGTCTGCTCATGGCCGCGAAAATGCGTCAGGGGCGGCACGAAGGCAAGCGAATGCCCATGGACAAGCTTAATATTACAGCTTTTTCAATAACTTACAGAAGCATCAACCCTGCGCAAGATACTGTCGGGAAAGCACCTTCGCCTCTTCAACCCCGGGCTGGTCGAACGGATCCACCCCCATGAGTTTCCCCATCAGGATGGTCTCCAGCATGAAGTGCATCATCAGCGCGCCCATGCTGAAGGCGTCGACCTTCGCGACATGCATCACGCGCACCGGCCGGCCGTTCTTGAACAGGGTCTGGGCGGTGCCGCGCGACTGGGCGGCAATCAGGTCCCCCGGCCGCTTGCCCGCCAGGTAATCCTGTCCCAGCGCCCTGGCGGCGGCTTTCGGCACCGCCGGGCCCTGCCCCTTCATGTCGATGGTCACCAGCGTGAACAGCGCATTGCCGGGCCCGTCCCGGAACAATTGCAACTGGCTGTGCTGGTCCACCGGGCCCAGCACCGAAACCGGCGTCGAGCCTTGGCTATCCTTGCCCAGGCTTTCGGCCCAAAGCTGCTTCCACCAGCCGCCGAACACCGCCAGGGCGTCGGCATAAGGCCAGAGCACCGTGGTGGCGAGCTTACCCTGCTGCGCCAGCGCATGATGCAGGGCCGCGCCGGTGGCGGCCGGGGCGTCAGTCGGATCTTTCGCGGCCAGCGTCTGCGCCAGAACGGCAGCCGCGCCCGCCCGCAATTGCTTCACATCGATGCCCATCAGCAAGGCGGGCAGCAGGCCCACCATGGTCAGCACGGAATAGCGGCCGCCGACACCCGTGGGATGGTCCAGCTTGGGCGCCTTGATGCTGTCGGCGAAGCTGGCCAGCGCACTGTCATGAGGCTCGGTGACGATGGTGAAATGCTTGCCAGGATTCTTCACCCCGGCCTTCCTGAGCGCTTCAACCGCCGTCAGCGCCTGCACCAGGGTCTCGGCGGTGCCGCCGGACTTGGAAATGGCGATGAAATGGGTCTTCTTCAGGTCGAAGCGCTTCAGTGCCGCCGTCCAGCTGAAGGGATCCGGATTATCGTGGAACTCAACAAAGGGCACCGCTTTGCGGCGCAGCGCCGTCAGCGCCTGCCCACCCAGGCTGGAGCCGCCAATGCCCAGCACCGCCACCGTCTTGGTGCCCTTGGCGATTTCCCGCGCCCGCTTCTGCGCCGCCTTCAGATCGTCGGTGCGCGCCGGGATTCCCAGCAGCTCCAGCGATTTGCTCTGCGCCTGGCCCCGCAGCCAGGCCAGCGCGTCCACCGCCCTAGCCAGCGACGCCTCATATCCCGCCTGGGGCGGCACCCCCTTGCCGGTCAGCGCCAGGTCCAGCGAAACGATCAGCGGCGATTTTGCCATGGGACGCAATCCTTCAGGCGGCTTCGATCCGGGCCTTCAGGATCTTGTCGGGCTCGCCCGAAATGGCGCCGTTATTATGCTCGCCGCCCTTCTTGATCTTGTCGACATTGTCCATGCCCTCGACCACTTCTCCCCAGACCGAATATTGCCGGTCCAGCCAGGGCGCATCGTCGAAGCAGATGAAGAACTGGCTGTTGGCGCTGTCGGGATTGGCGGTACGCGCCGCCGACACCGTGCCGCGCTTGTGCGCCTCATTGGAGAATTCCGCCTTGAGATTGGGCAGGTCCGAGCCGCCGGCGCCCGTGCCGGTGGGATCGCCGGTCTGGGCCATAAAGCCGGGAATGACGCGATGAAAGACCACCCCGTCATAGAAGCCCTTGCCGGACAGGATTTTGATGCGTTCGACATGGCCGGGCGCCAGGTCGGAACGCAGCTTGATCTTCACCGGCCCGTCCTTGAGATCGAGGATGAGATAGTCGGCCATTATTTGATTTCCTTGATATGTTCTTGGCAGCGTTTGACGAGAGCTTCCGCGACAGCGGGCGAAGTGAAGGGGGCGATGTCGCCGCCCAGCAAGGCGATTTCCTTGACCAGGCGCGACGAGATCGCCTGGTGGCGCGGATCGGCCATCAGGAAGACGGTCTCGATCTCGGCCGACAGGCGCTGGTTCATCGCCACCATCTGGAATTCATACTCGAAGTCGGAGACGGCGCGCAGGCCGCGGATGATGACGCTGGCGCCGATGGTTTCCGCAAACTTCACCAGCAGGCTGTCGAAAGGCCGGACTTCGATGGTGGCGCGGCCGCCGGCGGCCTTCTCGGCCTCGGCCTTCAGCATCGCCACCCGCTCGTCCAGGGTGAAAAGCGGCGCCTTGGCGGCATTGATCGCCACCCCGATCACCAGGTGATCGACCAGCTTGACCGCGCGCTTGATGATGTCGAGATGGCCCAGCGTGACGGGATCGAATGTGCCGGGATAGAGCCCGATGCGCTTCCTGCTCACGCCGCGTCCCCGCCGACATCGGCGATACGTTCCACCGACACCACCTTTTCGCCCTCGTCCACCTTGAAGATGGTGACGCCGCCCGCCGCCCGGCCCTGGGTGCTGACGCCGGACACGGCGACACGGATGGTCTGGCCCTGGTCGGAGATCAGCATCAGATCGTCGCCGTCATCCACCGGGAAGGAGCCGATTACGGCGTTGTTCTTCTTGCCCATGCCGATGGCGACGATGCCCGAGCCGCCGCGGCCGGTGACGCGATATTCGTAGGACGATGTGCGTTTGCCGAAGCCGCCGGCGGATACCGCCAGCACGAACTGTTCCCGCGCGCCCAGCACCGCATAGCGTTCCGGCGTCAGGGTGGCTTCCTCGGCGCCCTCATCCGCATCTTCTTCGATCTCGGTCGGGGCTTCCGCCTCGCCGCTCTCGGCCCGGCGGGCGGCATTGGCCTGTTTCAGATAGGCGCGGGCTTCGGCGCTGCTGGCATCGGAATGATAGAGCAGCGACAGGCTGACCACTTCATCGCCGTCCGCCAGCTTGATGCCGCGCACGCCGGTGGAATCGCGGCCTTTGAAGACACGCACATCGGTAACCGGGAAGCGGATGCACTTGCCGCTACGTGTGGTGAGCAGGAAGTCCTGGTCTTCGGTGCAGGTGGCGACGCCGATGATCTGGTCGCCATCGGCCAGCTTCATGGCGATCTTGCCGGACTTGTTGACCTGTACGAAATCGGACAGGGCGTTGCGGCGCACGTCGCCCGATCTGGTGGCGAAGACCACATGCAGCTTTTCCCACTCGCTCTCGTCCGGCAGCGCCAGGATGGTGCTGATACGCTCGCCTTCCGACAGCGGCAGCAGATTGACCATGGCCTTGCCCTTGCCGGCGATGCGGGC
>DATFFI010000019.1:0-5375 GCA_035250225.1 Rhizomicrobium sp.
AGCTGCGCCGGACGATGGGTCAGGCGTTTGCCCAGCCCCAGGCTGCCAAGCAGCCGTTCGGCCTCAACCGCGGCCTCGCTACGCGACTTGCCGGCGATCATCTGCGGCAGGACCACATTCTCCAGCGCATCGAATTCCGGCAGCAGGTGATGGGCCTGATAGACAAACCCGATGCAGTCGCGCCGGATGCGGGTGCGCTCACCGTCCGCCAGGGTCGAAGCGGCCGTGCCGTCGACATAGATCTCGCCGCTGGTTGGCGCTTCCAGCAGGCCCGCCATGTGCAGCAGCGAGGATTTTCCCGAGCCGGACTGGCCGACCAGCGCCACCACCTCGCCCGGACGCAAAGCCAGGTTGAGATTGCTGAAGACTTCGAGTTGCCCCTCGCCTTCCTTGTAGATGCGCGTGACATTCTGAAGGCGCAGCACCTCATTCATAGCGCAGCGCCTCCACCGGATCGAGGCGCGCGGCGCGCCAGCTGGGATAGAGCGTCGCCAGAAAGGTCAGCGTCAGCGCCATGGCAACAACGCCGGCCACTTGCATGGCATCGAGATCGGCCGGCATGCGCGAGAGGAAATAGAAAGTCTCGTCAAACAGCTTGATGCCGGTGACGGTCTGCAAGCCCTGGCGGATATTCTCGATGTTGAGGCAGAAGAGCACGCCCAGCCCCGTCCCCACCAGCGTGCCGGTGACGCCGATGCTCATGCCGGCAATCAGAAAGACCCGCATCACCGCGCCGCGCGAAGCGCCCATTGTGCGCAGGATGGCGATGTCGGCCGATTTGTCCTTCACCAGCATCACCAGGCCGGAAATGATGTTCAGCGCCGCCACCAGGATGATCAGCGACAGGATCAGGAACATCACGTTCTTTTCTATCTCCACCACTTCCAGGAAGCCGCTGTTGAAAGTCTGCCAGGGCCTGAGGCTGGTGCCGGGGCCGGCCGCCTTCGACAGTTGCGGCATGAAGGCCATATTCTCTTCCGGATTGGTCACCATCACTTCGATGGCGGTGACACCGCCCTCATAGCGGAAGTAAGCCTGGGCCTCGTCCAGCGCCATGAAGATGAAGCCGGAATCGTAAAGCGAGTTGCCCACCTTGAAGGTGCCCGCCACAACGTAATCCTTCTGGCGCAGGGTGGGCCCGAAGGGCGTTTCATCGCCGCGCGGCGAAATCAGCTTGATGCTGTCACCGGGACGCAAGCCAAGCTTGTCCGCGAGCCCGGAGCCGATAATGACGCCTTCCGAGCCATAGTTCCTCAATGCATTGGGGCTCAAGCCAGTCGCCACGGATTTGAGGGTATTGAGATCGCCGGCGCGCATGCCGCGCACCACCACGCCCGAATTGGCGCCGCGCGCGGTCGCCATCACCTGTCCGTCAATGATCGGCGCAGCGCGCGTGACGCCGGGCACGGCCCGCAGCCGCGCCGCTATGGCGTCATAGGTAACAATGGGCTGACCCACCGCCTGGACACTGATATGGCCGTTGAAGCCCACCAGGCTCTGGATGAACTGGTTGCGAAAACCGCCCATCACCGACATCACGATGATCAGGGTGGCGACACCCAGAGCGATCCCGACCAGTGAGAAGATCGAGATCACCGAAATGAAGCTTTCCTGCCGCTTGGCGCGCAGGTAGCGCTTGGCGATCATCCATTCGAACGGGGCGAATGGGCGTGACGGATTCGATTCGGCCATGGAGCCGAAACTAAGGGCCCGCGCGTTAACCGTCCATGACAAACCCAGGCAGCGGCTCTGCTTTTCCGGCGCTTGCACCCGCCGGGCCGGGGGCATATCCCCTGCGCGTGGCTCCCATAACCCCTGCCCGCCGTTTTGAGCTGATCGCCCTGTTCGGGCTGCTGACGGTATTCACACCCATCGCCGTCGATCTCTATTTGCCGGCTTTTCCGGCCATGGCGCGGGAATTCGGCACCCCCATCGCGGCGGTGGAGCATTCCCTGGCCTTCTATTTCCTCGGTATCGCCATCGGCCAGGCCGTCATCGGCCCGCTGTCCGACCGTTACGGACGGCGCTGGCCGCTGCTGCTGGGTCTTCTGCTTTACGCCCTGGGGTCCGCCGCCTGCGCCCTGTCGCCGGGGCCGGTGTCGCTGGATGCCGCCCGCCTGCTCCAGGCGCTGGGCGGCTGCGCCGGCACGGTGCTGGCGCGCGCCTGCGTCCGCGATATTTTCCCGCCCGGCGAAGCGGCGCGCATCTTCGCCCAGATGATCCTGGTCCTGTCGGTGTCGCCGCTCTTCGCGCCGCTGGTGGGCGGCTGGCTGTTGCTGGTGGCGGACTGGCGCATGGGCTTCTGGCTCCAGTGCATGCTGGCGCTGCTGACGGTGATCGTGATGATCTTCCGCCTGCCGGAAAGCCATCCCGGCTCCGCCCGCACGCTGCATCCCCTGGCGGTTGCGCGCGATTATTGGCAGATCCTGCGCAACCGGCATTTCTATGCCTATGTCACGCCGGTGCTGCTCTCCTGTTGCGGTCTTTATGTCTGGCTGACCGGCTGGAGCCATGTGGCGATCGACATGTTCGGCGTCTCGCCGCAGAATTTCGGCTATACCTTCCTGCTGAACGGTATTGGTTTGGTGGTGAGCTCGCAGATCGTGGCGCGGCTGCTCAAGCACCGTCCGGCGCGGCTTTTCTTCACCGGCGGCATCGCCGTCCAGGCGGTGGCGGGCGTGCTGGCGCTGGTCTTCGCCTGGACCGGCTGGGGCGGTTTTTACGGCATCCTGCCCTTCACCTTCCTTTATTGCGCCCTGATCGGGGTGGTGAATTCCACCGGTGGTGGTCTGGCCATGACCGAATTCGGCCATAGCGCCGGCATGGCCTCCTCCATGATGGGCATGATGATCTATGCCGGGGGCGCGCTGGGCTCGCTGGGGATGGGCGCGATCCATACCGACAGCCCTGTCCCGATGACTTTGCTGATGTGCCTGTCGGGTCTGGCGGCATTCCTGGCCGCCATCCGTCTCAAGCCCTTTTTACCGGCGCAGGCTTCCGTTAAAGAGCATTAGCTTTATTCCGGAGTTTTCTCGATGCAGCGCGCCCTATCCGTCACCCGCGAACGCTTCGCGGACTGGTACCAGGCGGTCGTGCGCGATGCCGACATGGCCGAAACCAGCCCGGTGCGCGGCGCCATGGTGATCAAGCCCTGGGGCTATGGCGTCTGGGAGCAGCTGCAGCAGGAGCTGGACCGCCGCATCAAGGCCACCGGCCATGAGAATTGCTATTTCCCCCTCTTCATCCCGCTCTCCTTCATCGCCAAGGAAGCCGAGCATGTCGAAGGCTTCGCCAAGGAAATGGCGGTGGTCACCCATCACCGCCTCAAGAATATCGACGGCAAGCTGCAACCCGATCCCGCGGCGAAGCTGGAAGAGCCGCTGGTGGTGCGCCCCACTTCCGAAACCATCATCGGCGACGCCTTCGCCCGCTGGGTGAAGAGCCATCGCGACCTGCCGCTGCTGATCAACCAATGGGCCAACGTCGTGCGCTGGGAAATGCGGCCCCGCCTCTTCCTGCGCACCACCGAATTCCTCTGGCAGGAGGGCCACACCGCCCATGCCTCCGAAGCCGAGGCGGTGGAAGAAACCAGGAAGATGCTGGAAGTCTATCGCGCCTTTGCCGAAGACGTGCTGGCGCTGCCGGTGATCGCGGGCGAAAAGCCGGAGAATGAACGCTTCCCCGGCGCGGTGAACACCTATTCCATCGAAGCCATGATGCAGGACGGCAAGGCGCTGCAGGCCGGCACCAGCCATTTCCTGGGCACGCATTTCGCCGAGGCGCAGAATATCCGCTTCCAGAACGACGCCAGCGAAATGGAATTCTGCAACACCACCAGCTGGGGCGTCTCCACCCGCCTGATCGGCGGCGTGATCATGACCCATGGCGATGATGATGGCTTGCGCCTGCCGCCGGCCATCGCGCCGCGCCAGATCGTGGTGGTGCCGATGCTGCGCGACAAGCCGGAAGACGCGGATGTGCTGAAGTATTGCGAAGTTCTGGTCGAGGCATTGTCCAAGCTGACCGCCTTTGGGCAGCCGGTGCGCGTGCTGCTGGACACCAAGAAGATCAAGTCGGCGGAGAAGCGCTGGAACTGGGTGCGCCGCGGCGCACCGCTGATTGTCGAAGTCGGTCCGCGCGATGCTTCGGGCGCCAATGTCACCGTGATGCGCCGCGACGATCTGCGCGACGGCGACAAGGTCAAGTCCATCGTCAAGCCGCGCATCGACTTCATCGAAGGCGCGGTGCAGCTGCTGACCGAAATCCAGGCCGGCCTCTATGCCGAAGCCAAAACGCGGCTGGACGGCAACATCAAGCGCGACGTCACCGACTGGCCCGGGGTGGAGAATTACTTCGCGGGCAATGACGATGAGTTCAAAGGCTGGCTGCGTGTCAGCTGGTCAAAACCGACCGGTGCGGCGCTGGAAGCGGTCGATGCCAGACTGAAGGCGCTGAAGCTGACCATCCGCAATGCGCCGCTGGATCAGCCGGAAAATTTCGCGCCGTGCATCTTCACGGGTAACGCGGGCGTGGAAGAGATTTTAATCGGACGGTCGTACTGAGTTTGTTGACCGCCTGCCGCGGCCGCGGCTCGCAGCTCAGACCAGCCAGGCGGTCAGCGATACCATCGCCAGACATATCACCGTCACCACCGGCGCGGTGAGCAGGCGCTTGCGGCGGCAGAATATCCACCGGTTGGACCGCTTTTCGTACAGGCACCAGGCCCCAGAGATCATGTTCCGCCCCTTTTCTGGCGCGATCCTGCGACGTGAAGGGTTACCGCCCTTTTAAGACCGTTCCCCAAATCCTATCCGTCCTTCGGGGACATGGCCCGATGGGACCATGCCCGCTATTTCACGGCATTGGCAGGCAGGGTGGCCGACATTCCCTTGAGCAGGAATTTCTGGGTCCGGCTCCCGGCAACCTCGGCGGTATAAAGGTTACCCTTCGAATCCACCGCCATGTGGTGCAGGCCCAGGAAATTGCCCGGAGCCGGGTCCCGTACCCCGAACTGGTAAAGCAGGGTCCTGGACTTCCGCTCGAACACCGCGAGATGGGAATTGTTGAAATCGGTGACATAGAGATAGCGCTGCTCCGGATCGGACGAGAAGCCGAAACCGCTGGCCGTACCAGCCGAAGGGCCGCCGCGGTTGAGGAAGAACTGGTCGATATATTTCCCCTCCGCCGTGAACACCTGGATGCGGCGAGCATTGCGGTCGGCGACATAGACGATACCGTCATTGGAGACCGCCACGCCATGGACGGCCCCGACAAAACGCTCGGCGCCCGGTCCTTCCTTGTCCTCACCCGTCGCCACGGTGGCGACATCCGGCGCCGGCCTGGTCTGCCCCCTGCCCGGTCGGCCGCCGTTCCCC
>DATFFI010000020.1:0-3194 GCA_035250225.1 Rhizomicrobium sp.
TCCGAGCGGACGATCAGGGTGCCGGACCTGTTGAGTGTGCCGCCAATGACCTTGGAGCCTTCAGCTTTGGTCACCGGCATGGATTCGCCGGTGACCATCGATTCGTCGACGAAGGAGTGCCCTTCAGTGACGGTGCCGTCCACCGCGATTTTTTCGCCCGGGCGCACGCGGACCCGATCGCCTATCTGCAGCGACTCCAGCGGAACCTCGATTTCCCCTTCGGCAGAAAGCTTGCGGGCTGTCTTTGGGGCGAGGTCGAGCAGGGCGCGAATGGCTCCCGAGGTCCGTTCGCGTGCCCGCAACTCCAGCACCTGTCCCAGCAGTACCAGGACGGTGATGACCGCCGCGGCTTCAAAGTAGACCTCCACCATGCCGCCGGACGTGCGGAAGGTGGACGGAAAGAAGTCAGGGACAATCGCTGCGACCATGCTGTAGAGCCAGGCGACACCGGTGCCCAGCGCGATGAGCGTGAACATGTTCAGGCTCCGATTGCGCAGCGACGCCCAGCCGCGCAGGAAGAAGGGCCAGCCTGCCCACAGAACCACCGGTGTCGCGAAGGCTGCCTGCAACCAAGTGGAAGGACCGGCGCCGATCAAGTGATGCAAGCCAGAAAGCTCGCCAAACATTCCCAGTAAAACCACGGGCGCTGTCAGCACGGCGCTGATCCAGAACCTGCGTGTCATGTCGGCGAGTTCGCTATCCTGTCCTTCGCCGGGTGCTGCCACCAGAGGCTCCAGGGCCATGCCGCAGATGGGGCAGGAGCCAGGGCCGATCTGGCGAATCTGCGGATGCATCGGGCAGGTGTAGAGCGCACCCGGCTGTGCGGGCGGCGTGGCGTGCCCATGGGGACGGCCGGCATGCGTCGCCGCAGCATGACTGTCGTGGCGCCGATGGCCTCCCGTGGCGCAACAATGGCCGCCCGGGCGAGCTTCCCGGACCGTCCCCGGATTCTCCAACTTCGCCATTATCAACTCCCTGCTTGTCATATACCCCTGGGGGGTATATGAGGCACATGCCGAACACAATCAAGACCGCGGTGCAGAAGCGCCTAACCCGCTGCGCTATCGCGCATTGAGGATAAATTGCTGAAGCGCCATGTCGCTCATCGTGTCGAGCATGCCATCGTGTTGGGTGACAAAAGTGCACAGCGCCGCAAGATCGTAGAGTTCATGGAAGTGTTCGGCCGGGCGCGCCGATAGAAGTGATAGTAGCCGGCTTTTGTCTGCCAGGCCTTGATCGAGCGCAATTCGGCCCGCGGGGGTCCGCGTTATGGTTTCGAAGGTTCATAAAGGAGATTTGCCATGTCTGACCGTGTATCGTCGGCGCGTCTGGCAATTGCCGGTGGCGTCACCGTCGCCATCTTGTTCGCACTATGCTGGCTGGGCACTGTTATCCTGCCGCAAGGCCCCTCGCACAGTTTCGTGACCCTTTTTACCGTCGCGCCGGCAGGAACAGTTGGCGCCCTGATCGTGGGCAGCTCCACGGCCCTCGTCTTCGGAGCCTTGGGCGGGGGCCTTCTGGCTTGGAGCTACAACCTCACTTTACGTTCTTGATTCACAAGCAAGGAGTAACTTTATGAAAAAGCCCTTCCTCATTCTTGGCGCGATGCTGATCGCCGCCATTCCCGTCCTGGCGCAAGAGCATGATCACGCTACGCCGCAAACCCAGACGCCGCAGGCCCAGGCGCCGCAGGGCGGTATGATGTCCGGTATGCGGGGCATGCAGAATATGGGTCCGATGCTGGGCCAGCACATGATGCCGGTGACCATCACAGGCATTGACAGCGAGACTGGGCTGGTGGACGCCACTGCGGGAAGCATGTCGCTTAAGCTCCATTTCCCGCTACCGTCGCTGGCGGGCATGAAGGCGGGCGACAAGATTTCGGTCCATCTCGCCTTTCGTAAGGGCTGATATCGGCGAGGTTCCCCCGGGGCAAACTCGCGTTTTTGACGGACAAATGATGGCCGACTCTGCATCGCCGGCGGTTTGTTCAGGGCTTGGCGCTGGCAGGCTTGGTGGGCTCCGTTCCGCCTGCGCACGCCGGGAGTGCCAGGGCTGGCCCGGCGGATACGTTCTTTGCGAAGCACTACAGCCATCGCGCCATCGTGCTGGAGGCGGCGGCCGCGGTTCCGGGGATGGTCGCTGCGGAATAGGCGGCGGGCAGGGAACGTGAATGCTTCGACTCCTGTCTGCAATTTTCGGATTGATGCTGGTATCGGGATCCGCCATGGCGCAGAGCCAGACCCCCCTGGGTGTCTGGCTTCACGACAATCAGCGCATCCAGATCGAGATTTCGCCGTGTGCGGATGCGCTATGCGCGAAAATCGTCTGGCTCAAATATCCCAACGATGCGCGGGGCATGCCACGCGTCGATTTCCGGAATCCGCAGGCTGCCTTGCGTGATCGCCCGCTTTTGAACCTTAGGGTCCTGGAGGGGCTGCGCCAGACGGGCGACAACAGCTGGGAGGATGGAAAAATCTACAATCCCGATGATGGCAGCGAGTATCGGGGGCGGTTGTCGATCGGCAGCGACGGTAACCTGCTTGTGCGGGCGTACCTTCTCATCCCCCTGTTCGGCCGCACCTTTGTGTGGACACGCGTGCACTGATGTTCCGCTTGTGGCTTCAGGTGGTGCCGGGAACTGCCGGGCGGGCTGCTCCCCGGGAACTTGAAGCTGTTGCCGTGCGAAAGGCCGGCCCCTAAGCTCTTGCAGCAGCCTGGCGGAGGATGAAATGAAAATCCGCGACATGACTTCGATCGAGGTAACCGAACTGCTCGATCGCGTGCATTTGGGCCGCCTCGCTTGCTCCCACAACGGCCAGCCCCATATTACGCCACTATCCTTCGTCCATGAACAGGGCAGCCTTTTTGCTTTCAGCACGCTCGGACGAAAGATCGCCTGGATGCGCGACAATCCCCTTGTTTGCGTGGAGTTCGAGGAGGTTCAGGGCGCCCAATCCTGGAATGTTGTGCTCGTCGAAGGACGCTATGAAGAGCTGGTAGCCTCCCATGCGCTATACGGCCGCGCCTTCTCCCTGCTGGAACGGCGCCCGATGTGGTGGGAGCCCGGCTATGTTCAGGCGCATGTCCACGGCCAAATGCGGCGGCTGGAGCCGGTCTATTTCCGAATTGCTGTAACACGAGCAGAAGGAAGGCGCGGTGAAATGGACTAACTCGATGCCGAGAACTGCGTG
>DATFFI010000021.1:0-12881 GCA_035250225.1 Rhizomicrobium sp.
TGAAGCGCGCTGCGGCGTGGGCTTCGCGCGCCGGGATGACGGGGGCGGCGAAGGCCGCCAGCGACGGCGCCACCACAAAGGCAGCTTCCGGAAGATCGAAGAACTGGGACGCGGCGGCGAAGGCGCAAGGCTGATGCGTCTTGGCGGATTCATCCTTGCCCGGCGCGCCATGCTGGATGCTGCCGTCGGCGGCGCAGATGATGTAGGCGGCTTCGCCCAGCTGCACCTGGCCGGGCATCCAGCCAACCGGCAGCAGCGCCCGGATCAGGAGCGCGGCAAGCAGGATATGGCGGAAGGCGGCCTTCATGGCCGGGAGGAGACCGGCGTTCCCCTCGTTTCACAAGCCGCCAGAATGTCGCAGAATATTTGTGTTTTCAGCGCGGGTTTGACGCCCTTCGTCCGCATGGGTAGTTTCCGCTCCGATAGTTCCCGAAAGGGATTAATAGGGAAGCCGGTGCAAGACCGGCGCTGCCCCCGCAACTGTCAGCGGCGAGCCAAGGGCCGATACACCGTCACTGGGCGCAAGCTCGGGAAGACAGCCCAAGGCGACGACCCGCGAGCCAGGAGACCTGCTATCGGGTGTCACGCATGCTTGCGGGAACGGTGGGTTCCTGAAGGGCAATGACTGCGATCGCTTCGTCAATGCGGTGACACGCGCCCGTACGCCCTTTCGACAGGGGGCGTCGCCGCGCCTTGCCAACCCATGTCCGGAGTGTATCTCAATGACGATCATCGCGGCCAATCTTGGCTTTCCCCGTATCGGCAGCCATCGCGAACTGAAGAAATCCCTGGAAGACTATTGGAGCGGCGCTACGAACGCCGAAGCGCTGCTGAAGGACGCAGCCGCCCTGCGCGCCCGCCACTGGATGCTGCAATTGCGGGTGGGGATAACGCATATCCCGTCCAATGATTTTTCCCTCTACGACCAGGTGCTGGACACCATCGCCATGCTGGGCGCGGTGCCGCCGCGCTTCGGTCACCGGAACGGCCCGGTGCCGCTCGACCTCTATTTCGGCATGGCGCGCGGCACCAAGACCGCCCATGCGATGGAGATGACCAAATGGTTCGATACCAACTATCACTATATCGTGCCGGAATTGTCGGCGGACACCGAGTTTTCCCTTTCCACGACCAAGGCGGTCGATGAATACAAGGAGGCGGCCTTCCTCGGGGTCGCCACCCGTCCGGTCCTTGTCGGGCCTGTCACCTTCCTGACCATCGCCAAGATGCGCGACGGCAGCGACCGCTGGGCGCTGTTGCCCAAACTGTTGGCAGTCTACCGTCAGGTGCTGACAAGCCTGGCGGCGGCGGGCGCCGAATGGGTCCAGATCGACGAACCCTGCCTGGTGGCCGACATGGATGACGCCGCGCGCGCAGCCATGCGGCAGGCTTATGACGCGCTGGATGCCGCGAACATCAAGATCCTGCTGGCAAGCTATTTCGGTGCGGTGGGCGACAATCTTGCCACGCTGGCGTTCTTGCCCGTGGCCGGCGTCCATATCGACCTGGTGCGCGCACCCCAGCAACTTGACGCCGTATGCCGCACCCTGCCCAAGGACCGTTTCCTCTCCCTGGGCCTGGTCAATGGCCGCAATATCTGGAAAACCGCCCTGACCGGTGCCGAGCATCTGGTTTCCCAGGCCAGGCAATTGCGCGGCGGCGGCGATGCGCTTCTGATGATTGCGCCAAGCTGCTCCCTGCTGCATGTGCCGGTCGACCTGGACACGGAAAGCAAGCTGGACGGCGAATTGAAGAACTGGCTTGCCTTCGCCACCCAGAAGCTGGGCGAAATCGTCAAACTGACCAGCGCCGCAAACGGCTTGCGGGACGCGCACTACTTCCTGGACAACGCCAAGGCGCTGGGTTCACGCCTGTCCTCGCGGCGTATCCACGATCCGGCGGTCAAGTCGCGGCTGGCGGCCGTGACATCGGATATGGCGGAACGCGCGCCCAGCTTCCAGGAGCGCATCGCGTTGCAGCAATCCTTGCTGAAACTGCCGCTGCTGCCGACCACCAGCATCGGTTCCCTGCCGCAAACCAAAGAGCTGCGAGCGGTGCGCGCGCGCTTCAAGAAGGGCGATATCGACAAGGCGGCCTATGAGCGGGTCCTGGAAGACAAGACCGCCGAGGCGATGCGCTGGCAGGACGAGATCGGTATCGATGTGCCGGTGCATGGCGAATTCGAGCGCAACGACATGGTGGAGTATTTCGGCGAGCAGCTTTCCGGCTTCGCCTTCACCGAACGGGCCTGGGTCCAGTCTTACGGCTCGCGCTGCGTCAAGCCGCCGATCATCTTCGGCGATGTCAGCCGGCCGCAGCCCATGACCCTGCACTGGACGCAGATCGCCCAGCGCCACACCCCAAAGCCGGTCAAGGGCATGCTGACCGGGCCGGTGACCATCCTGCAATGGAGCTTCGTGCGCGACGACCAGCCGCGTGAGCAAACCTGCCGCCAGATCGCTTTGGCGATCCGCGATGAAGTCATGGACCTGGAGAAGGCAGGCGTGAAAATCATCCAGATCGACGAAGCGGCCTTGCGCGAGGGCCTGCCGATCCGCAAGGCGGAATGGCAGCCTTATCTGGATTGGGCGGTGGAAGCCTTCCGGCTGACCGCCGGCGGCGTGCGCGCAACGACGCAGATTCACACCCATATGTGCTATTCGGAGTTCAACGACATTATCGCCGCCGTCGCGGCCATGGATGCCGATGTGATCTCCATCGAAACCTCGCGCTCGGCGATGGAGCTGCTCGATGCCTTCGCAAATTTTTCCTATCCGAACGACATTGGCCCCGGCGTCTATGACATTCACAGCCCCCGCGTGCCCAGCCAGCAGGAAATGGAGGTGCTGCTGGAAAAGGCGCTGCTGGTGCTCAAACCCGAGCAGCTCTGGGTCAATCCCGATTGCGGGCTGAAGACGCGCGGCTGGGCCGAGGTCAAGCCGGCGCTGGTCTCCATGGTCGCTGCAGCCAAGGCCGTACGTGAGCGCCTGGCGGTTTGCCATGCCAGGCCGGTCTGACATTCCAACGGCCCGGCATGGGCTCTGGCTCAGGAGGCTTCGCTTTCCGGGTCTGGTTCCAGGTCCGGCGAATCGGCCAGAAGTTCCCATTTGTCGGCAATCGCCAGATAGGCGGCGCGCAATTTCTCGGTCTGTGCCTGGTCGGCCTGGCGGCGCATTTCGCGCGCGCGCTGCCGGTATTCCCTCTGCTTGTGCAACGATGAGCCCCTGCTTGCCTGAGGCCAAACGGCGGGACCCCGAATTGGTTCCGGCGCATCGGCACGACAATAACCAGGTCAGGCTTTTTTCCAGCGCGTCAGCAAGGACAGGAGCGCCGGTTTTTCGGCGGGAGCGCTATTGGCGGCAATGGGCTGGGCGATATTGCGGCCGCTGGTGGGCAGGGGCCGGCCGTGCTGGATCAGCCCGGGGGCGATACCGGCAAGGAAGATGGCCAATCCGAAGAGTCCGATCCGCATATTCCGCATAGGGTGAAAACGCGGGACCGCGGAACTTTATCCTGGAGCGCAATCACGAAAAGCGGGGAATGGTTACAGGCGGCATCCATCCCCCATTGTCATTCCCGCGGAAGCGGGAATGACAGTTAGCTGCCGGACCAGCGCCGGACTCTACCCACATCGACATGGACGAAATCGGAGGTCGGGTAATAGCCCACGCCGCCTTTGGCTTGTGCCAGGGCGCATTGGTGCAGTCTGGCAAGCTGGCTGCCGGGCAGGCGGACATCGATTGCGATGCCCTGCATATGCAGGCTCTTGCTGGCGACGCCGCTGCTCTTGCCGTGCAGCATGCCGTTGGTTCTGGGCGAGCGGTAACCGGAAATCACCTCGAAGGCGGCATCCGATTCCATGCGCATGGTGATGTCGCTCAGCAGGTCGATCAGCTTGGGATCGATGGCGTGGGTCTCGCCGGTGCGGAAATCGCGCAGGATATTGTCGATCGCGGCCATCGCCTGCGGCTCATAGGCGCCGTTAACGCAATAATCCGCCGCCAGCTTTTCGCCGGTGTGGATATTGTGCAGCTTGAGGCGCCGCAATTTCGGCGGCGCGATGGCGGCAGACACGAGATTGGGCGCGGCCAGCGTCAGCAGGGCGGCGCCGCTGGTGCGCAAGAATGCGCGCCGGGCAAGACTCATGGAACCTGGATGCCTCTTCGGATTGGGAAGAGGATATAGACGCGCGTTTCCGGAAAATCAAAGTTTCCGCGTGGAACCAGAGGTTCCCGCCAAGCGCTCCAGGCCGCCGATCATCCTCTTGTCGCGGCCATACACGTCCTCGCGGAAACCGATACGGCCCGAAGGCTGCGGCATCGCCGTCCAATATTGGATGAACACCGGCAGCTTCTGCGCCAGCGGTTTGCGCGTGGTTTCCAGGCTGGCGATCTCTTCGTCGAGTTCCCGTTCCGACAGGCCGGTGAGTTTCATCGCCAGGGCGCGCACATCCTGGACGCGGATGCAGCCATGGCTCACCGCCCGCTCGGCGGAGAGGAAGGCATTCTTGGACGGCGTGTCGTGCAGATAGACGTCATAGCCGTTGGGCATGTCGAACTTGATGCGGCCCAGCGCATTCTGCGGTCCCGGCTTCTGCACCAGGCGGCCATCTTCCTCGAAGATGTCACGCGCCTCCAGATAGCCGGGATCGTTCTGCAGCCTGGGCAGCAATTCATTCTCGGTGATGGATTTGGGAATGTGCCAGCGCGGATTGACGATCACCGCTTCGGCGGTGGTGACGAAGACCGGCGTCGGACTGTCGGGCGCGCCCACCACCACGCGCGAGACCATGACCGGCCGGCCCTGTTCGATCAGCACCAGCTGCGCGCTGGGCACATTCACCCAGATATAGCTGGCGGGCAGGCGGCGCGGCAGCCAGCGCCAGCGCTCCATATTGGCGGCGATCTGCTCGGCGCGCAGGCGGCGGCTGACATTGAGCGCCGCCAGCGTCTCCTTGTTCAGCTTGCCGTCGGGCGCCAGGCCATTGTCGATCTGCCATTGCTTCAGCGCCGCATCGACATCCCTGGGCGCGAGTTTGGGTTCGGCGAGATAGCCTTCGGCGGCCAGACGGGCGGGCAGGGCGGCGCGGTCTTCGACCGGCACCCATTCGGGGGCGGTGCGATAGGTCTTCAGCGCCGCCTTCAGCTTGGGATAATCGCCCTGCGGCTCCAGTTCGGTCAGGAAGGCGGCGGCGCGGCCGGCGCCTGCCGCCTGTCCCAATTGCTGCGGCAGGATTTTTTCGGAAGGCTCACGCTCGGCGTCATGGAACAGCGCGGCGGGGCGGATCACGCCCTGGTCCATGTCGCGGGCATAGCGCAGCACCGCGGTGGAAATGGCGATGTCATGGCGGGCCAGCGCCTTAGGCCCGGCATCGGCGGCGGGCGCGGGCGGCAAGCGATAGCGCGCGGCCGGCAGGCCGTGATCGGCGGCGGCGGCCATCAGCATCTGGACCCGGCGGCCGTCACGCGACAGCGCGCCATTATTCTCGATCCACAGCAGGCGCGCTTGCGCGTTGTAAAGACCGGCGAGCGCGGGTTCTTTCTGCAACTGGATCGCCAGCGCGTCGGCCGCCGCTTGCGGCCGGTCTGCACGCTCCTTGAGCAGCACCAGGCCCAGCACCACCGCCAGTGCCGCCAGGGCAATGCCGCCGGCCATGAAATAATTGCGCTGCATCCCGGAAAATCCATTCGACGAAGTTGTTACGGTCGCGCCGCGAGGCCGGCCCGCGGCCGGTTCGCGGTCGCTCAAGTGCAACGGCTTGGCAGAGTCATATGTTCCATGAGGTTCCGGCAGGGCGGGAACGAAGCCGGTGAAAACACCGTTGATGTTCAGGAGTATCGAAGGAGACGTGATATGTCCGACATGACCCATGCCGATCTGGCCCGTGACAGAATCGCCACGGGCGACAGGGCCTTCCTGGCGTGGCTGGTGGCCGCTGTGCTGCTGGGAATAAGCGCGCTGGGCTTTTTCATGTGGGAAAAGGCCAATTCCGGCGGCAATGACGCGCCCTTCCTCGCCGCGGTGGAGCATAAATAAGTAGGTCTTGGCGGCGGAACCGGGTTCGGGCATAAGCGCCCACATCCATGCCGAACCTTGCCAGCTCCCACATCGTTAACATCGCGGATCTGCGGACTATGGCGCGCAAGCGCCTGCCCAATGCCGCGTTCGATTACCTGGATGGCGCCGCCGATGACGAGCTGACGGCCCGGGACAATATCGCCGCGTTTTCGGAAATCGTGTTCAAGCCGAAACAGGCGGTGATGGCGACGCCGGACCTGTCCACCAACATCCTGGGCGTCGATATCGCCATTCCGGCCTTGCTCTCGCCCATCGGCTACAGCCGCATGCTGCATCCGCGCGGCGAGCTGGCGGCGGCGCGCGGCGCCAAGAAGGCCGGCACCGGCTATATCCTCTCCACCATCTCGGGCCACTCCCTGGAGAAGGTGCGCGCGCTGAACGAGAAGCTCTTCTTCCAGGTTTATCTGATGGGCGGACAGGGCGCGACCCGCCGTGCTTTCGAGCGGGCGCAGAAGTTGGGTTACAAAGGTCTTTTCGTCACCATTGATACGGCGGTGGCCGGCAACCGCGAGCGCGATCTGCGCAACGGCATGCGGCCCCTGATGGCCAAGGCGCCGCTGCCCAAGCTGCGCTATTTGCCGGAGATCCTCTCGCATCCGCGCTGGCTGCTGCGCTTCCTGATGGATGGCGGCATGCCGGCCTTGCCCAATGTCGTCACCGATAGCGGTCCGATCCAGGCCACCGATGTCGGCCAGGCCCTGGAAAACGCCCATGTCTGCTGGGAAGACCTAAGCTGGATCCGCCGGGCCTGGGACGGGCCGGTGGTGATCAAGGGCGTGATGGGCGCCGCCGACGCCCAGCGCGCGGTCGATGAAGGGGCGGACGGCATCGTGGTCTCCAACCATGGCGGCCGCCAGCTGGACGGCGTTGCCGGGTCCCTGCGCGTGCTGCCCGGCATCGTCGAAAAGGTGAAGGGCAAGACCCAGATCCTCTTCGATGGCGGCATCCGCCGCGGCGGCGACATCGCCAAGGCGCTGTGCCTGGGGGCCGAGGCGGTGCTGATCGGGCGCGGCTATGCCTATGGCCTGGCGGCGGCCGGCGATGCCGGCGTCGATCGGGCGCTGGAGATTTTGATTGCCGACCTGACGCGTACCATGAAATTGTTGGGCGTGAATTCCATCAAAGACCTGACGCCGGATATTGTCGCCCTCAAGCCGGGGTTCCGCGTCGATTAACCTTGCCTCTGACAAATTGCTTCATCGCCCGCCGGCGGCATTTGCGCCGGCTTCAGTTGTGTATCGGTAAGAAAAGAGATGCCCCACGGAACCGTTAAATTCTTCAACGCCGGAAAAGGCTTTGGCTTCATCACGGCCGATGAGGGGGAGAAGGATGTCTTCGTCCCCTCCGCTTCGGTCACCGCCTCGGGTCTTGCCACCCTCAAGCCCGGCCAGCGCGTCTCCTTCGAGGAAGTGCCGGACGCCAAGGGACCCAAGGCCGCCAATCTGGTCCTTTTGGCCGAGGCGCCCCGCCCGATGGTGGAGAAGGAGCGTCGGCCAGGAAATCCAGGGCCGGAGGCGCCGCGCACCCGCCTGATTTTCTATCACGACCCGGAAAGCGAATGGTCCGAGCATGCGCTGGAGGAGATTCGCGCCTTGGGCCACCAGCCCGCCGTGGTCAATTACCGCGAAACGCCGCCGGCCAAGGACGAATTGCGGCGCCTGTCGCGCCTGTTGCAGGGCGCGGGCCAGAGCCTGGTGCGCAAATATGATTCCCTGTTTTTCGAGCTGCAGCTGGATGACCGCTTCATCGGCGAAAGCGAATTCTGGGATGCCATCGTCGAACATCCGGCCCTGATCAACGGGCCGTTGCTGGCGAATGACGGCAAGGCCGGTCTGCTGCACACCGATGAATCCATTCCGGGCTTCTTCGCCGCCGCGCCGGCGGGCGAACTGCCGGCCGCCAAGCCCAAGGGCCTGTCGCTGCGCGCGTTGCAGATACTGGCGGGCGGCGCGGTATCGCCGATGGCGCCCATTCCCGCGCCTGTCGCCGACGTGAAGACGCTGGCCAGACCGGTTGCTTTAAGTCCGGCCGTGGACGCCGCGCCGGTGCCGATGCGGCAGGCCGAGGCCGCCGCACCGGTCAAGGAAACCTCCAGGCCGGTATTGAAAGCCAAAAGCGGCACGGCCAAGCCCGATCCGAAGGACGCGGTAAAGGCGAAACCGGCCAGGGCCAAGCCTGCGCCCAAAAAGCCGGCCAAAAAACGCTAGCGCGGAATGCGATCGAATGTATCCGGGTCCTTTGTCATGCCCGCGAAAGCGGGCATCCAGGCCTACCCCCAAAATCGCGCCTGTGTCTCTGGATTCCCGCTTCCGCGGGAATGACAACTGGGGTCTGGGCGATTCAACCTGAACGCATCTTGCGCTAGCGCGCCGCCGCTTCCTGCTTCAGGCAGGCCTGGTAGTTATGGTCGAAGATCGCTTTTTCATAGCCGTCCGCCAGGCCGGCCAGGCGCGCATCCTCCAGCCGTTGGCGCGCCAGTGCGCCGCACGGGCCGGGCGCGGAAAAAGCCCGCGATGACGGCGCGAATATGTCCATGCCGGAACAGCCGCCCAGCACAAACGACAACAAGATGGCAGGAAGAATTCGCACGGCCCGTCCCCCATGGGCAGGCCACCATAGGCGGGAATGATGACGGTTCGAAAGCATATTTGTTTGCTGCCCTGCACCTGCTCTCACGTTGCGCCGGTCAATGCGATTGGGGACGCAAGGCCCCGAGCATCGTCCGATAGACCTGCGCCACGGCGCGCCATTCCTTCGCAATTTCGGGATCGGTCGCCCGCTGCGCATTGCGTTCCGCTTCCGCGGCCTTGGCTTCATACTCCGCCAGCCGCTTGTCCTTTTCCACGGCTTGCCTCCCCCCCAAACACAACGACGGCAATACGCAGGACGATTCATAAAGCGTAACGGATACGGCGCCACCGAAATCCGGCCGGAAGTTTCCCCAAGCGGAAGAGGGTTGTCTTAAGAAAATGAGAGGCGCGGAGAATGAGAATGATATGCGATTTTCTGCCTAAAATCGCGTCAATGGACGCTGTTACCAGCCGCGGTCGCCGAAATGTGCGGAATAGAACGGTCCGGCTTCGCTGCGAATGTCTTGGCCCAGTTTCGACCCCAGCGCCCTGCCGTCTTCCGCCGTTGCCAGACATTCGCCTTCGCGCCGCCAGCGATGCTTGCCGTCGGGCGTCAATACTTCGCCGATGAAATACAGCCGGTCATTGTCGATCCGGGCCAGCGCCGCAATCGGGGTGCGGCAGGAGCCGTCCAGCGCGGCCAGAAACGCGCGCTCGGCGGCGGTGGCGATATTGTGTCCGGGACTATCCAGCGGCGCCAGCAGGGCCAGGGTCCTGTCGTCGCCTTCGCGCGCCGTGATCGCCAGCGCACCCTGCGCCGGGGCCGGCGGCATGGTGTCGATATCGACGATCGAGGCGATGTGCTGTTCCAGCTTCAGCCGTTTCAGCCCCGCCAGCGCCAGGTAGGTGGCGTCGAAGGCGCCGCTTTCGATTTTCGCTAGCCTGGTTTCGACGCGGCCGCGCAGCAGCTCCACTTTCAGATCGGGGCGGGCATGCAGCGTCTGGGCCTGGCGCCGCAACGAAGCGGTGCCGATGGTGGCGCCTTCCGGCAGCGCCGCCAGGGTTTTCGCCCGTGTGGCGATGAAGCCGTCGCGCGGATCTTCGCGGGCCGGCACCGCCGCCAGCACCAGCCCGGTGGGCAGTTTCGTCGGCAGGTCCTTCATCGAATGGACGGCGCAGTCGATGCGCCCGTCCAGCAGCGCCTCATCCAGCTCCTTGGTGAAGAGCCCCTTGCCGCCGGCGTCCTGAAGGCGGCCCTGGATCTGGTCGCCGCTGGTCATGAAAGTCCGGATCGGGAAGGCGTCGGCGCTTTGGCCGCGCTGTCCGGCCAGCATGCCCGCCACCAGATGCGACTGGGCCAAAGCCAGGGGAGAGCCCCGCGAGCCGATCTTCAACGTCTTCATCTCCACTCCGCGATGGGCGGCATGGAGGAGAGGATGCTTTCGACATTGCCCCCGGTCTTGAGGCCGAAGGTGGTGCCGCGGTCATAGAGCAGGTTGAACTCGACATAGCGGCCGCGCCATTTGGCCTGCTCATGCCGCTCGTCTTGCGTCCAGGGTTCGTGCATGCGACCGCGCACGATGCTCGGATAGACAGCGCGGAAGGCCTGGCCGACCTCCCGGGTGAAGTGGAAATCCTTGTCCCAGTCGCCCGACTGGTGATGGTCATAGAAGATGCCGCCGACGCCGCGCGGTTCGCCCCGGTGCGCCAGCCAGAAATAGTCATCGGCCCATTTCTTGTATTTGGCGTGCCAGTGGGGATCGAAGGGATCGCAAGCCTGCTTCATCGCCGCATGGAAGAGGACGGCATCGGGATGATCCTCGCGGCGGGCGGCATCGAGCGTGGGATTGAGGTCGGCGCCGCCGCCGAACCAGCTTTCGCCGGTGACGATCAGCCGCGTGTTCATATGCACGGCGGGGACGCGCGGATTCTGCATATGGGCGATCAGGCTGATGCCGCTGGCCCAGAAAAAGCGGTCGGCGCCGACGCCTTTCACCTGGCCGGCGAATTCGGGGGAAAGCTGGCCGAAAACGGTGGAGGTATGCACGCCCACCTTCTCGAACAGGCGGCCGCGCATCATCCCCATGACGCCGCCGCCGCCATTTGCCAAAGAGGGGTCCTCGCCATTCTCGTCCTTGGCGCGGCTCCAGGGTGTTTTGACAAAGCGGCCGGCCGCGCCGGGATAGAGCGAAGCGGGGGCTTCGTCTTCCAGCGCCTCGAAATCGGCGACGATCCGGTCGCGGAGCGTCTCGAACCAGGCGCGGGCCTGTGCTTTGCGGTTTTCGTCCATGGCGGCGGACACTGACGGAAGGGAACTGGGGAATCAACGCGGCAAAAAGGGCGGAAAACCGCCTTTTCTGCATGAATGGCGGATAAATTTTGTGTCCAGAACCGGTTCAGGTGCCGGGGATCATTCTTGTCCCCAACGGTGCAGCCCGCACCATCTGGAGGACGCAAATGAAAAAGATCATCGCTTCGGCACTCGCCGGTACCTTGGCCGCCACGCTTCTCGTCTCGACCGCCGGCGCCGCCATGGCGCAGCCCTATCGCGGCTATGACCGTGGCTACAGCCGCGACTATCGCGGTGACTATCGCAACAATTACCGCAATGACTATCGCGGCTATCGCCACGACTATCGTTACGGTCACCGCAACAACAATACCGGCGCCGCCATCGGCCTCGGCCTGGGCCTCCTGGCCCTGGGCATCATCGCCAGCCAGAACAGCAATCGCTACGACTACGACTATGGCTATAGCGGTGGCTATTATTACGGTCGTTAACGTCTCATAGCGTGAAGATGCAAGGCGGCTCCGGTGGCAGCGCCGGGGCCGTTTTGCTTTTATCCGCTTGCCGGGATGCGCCGGATCGCCATACTCGCGCGGCGCAATCCGGAGGAAATGCATGCGTCTCGCTCTTGCCGCCCTGTTGACGGCCGCCGTCATCCTGCCCGCCGCCGCCCAGAACCAGCCCGCGATCCCCCAACCTTCCATTCCAAAGACGGCCGTGAAGCCCGATCCGACCCACGCCACCTTCATCCTGCCCAAGGACCTGAAGTGGAAAAAGGAGAGTCTGGGCCAGATGCAGGCGCCGCTCTATGGCGATCCCAGCAAGCCCGGCCCCTATGGCGTCATCATCAAATGGCCCAAGGGCCAGATGAGCCGCCCGCATTATCACACCACCGACCGCTTCGCCTATGTGGTCTCGGGCACCTGGTGGGTCGCCACCAGCGACAGTTTCGATCCCGCCACCACCTATCCGCTGCCCGCCGGCAGCTTCGCCACCGACATCGCCAACAAGGTCCATTGGGACGGATCGAAGGATGAGGACCTCATCCTTTTGGTGACCGGCATGGGCCCGATGAAGACGGTGGCGTTGCCGGAGAAGCCGGCTGCGAAGAAGTAGGGTTCAGTTTCTGTTTTGAGTGCAGCGGCCCCGGAAAAAGATCGCCGGGGCCGTTTGTTTTAGCTCCGATGTCATGGCCCACTTTACGTGGGCCATGACATCGGAGTTGGAGTGGGCCGCGTAAACAAATCCTTACCGCCTCCCCGCAGCAACCTATCGTTAGTCCCCTGCGCCTAGTCTTTCCGCAAACGGGAGCTGGGCCATGGCTGTGATGGATGAAAGCGTTGCAATGCCGGTCAGCCGGATGCGGCTGGCGATGGGGGCGTCTTCGGCCGTCTATCTGCTCTGTACGGGGCTGGTGGCCGCCGCCATCGCGCTCTTCCTGGGCACCGGCGAGATGCTGTTCCTGTTGCTGCCGCTGCCCTTTCTGGTGCCGGTGCTGCCGTCGCTGCTGGAAAGCGTCAAGCTGGCCGTCCATCCGGCCCCCACGATCCTGCTGGAAGAGGGCGGCATCCGGGTGGGCGACGATGTCCTGCCTTATGAGAATATCCAGTGGGCCGAGTTGGACGGTCCCGCCGCGCGGCCGCGGGTGCGTTTTATCTGCACCCCCAATGCCCATCCGCCGTTCCGCAGCTTGCCGTTCGAGAAGACCCCCTGCCGCATTCCCGGCGTCTATGACCCGCGCCACCTGGATTTTGTGCAGGAGATCAATCTTCGGGTTCGGATGGCGGGCAATCCGGGTATTCGATAAGACGACGGCCCCGGTGCGGGGGGGGCACCGAGGCCGTTCTTCTTCTTACTTCCCACCAAACTCAGCAGACGCAATTCAGGCCCTGTCCCTGGGTGCCGGGATCGTTGGCGACATAGACCGCCCGTCCTTCCAGCGCTTC
>DATFFI010000022.1:0-30017 GCA_035250225.1 Rhizomicrobium sp.
CTGGATGACGGCGACATCGCCTTCTTCCAGATAGGAAACGCGATTGGTGAAAGGCGCCAAGGCGAAGGCGTCGGAGCCGAGATAGGCTTCGGTTTCGGCATAGCCCACCGCCAGCGGCGAGCCCTTGCGCGCGCCGACCAGCAGGCCTTCATGATCCTTGAAGATCATGGCAATGGAATAGGCGCCGGTCAGCCGCGCCACCGCCGTCTTGGCGGCTTCGGCCGGGGCCAGGCCCTGGTCGAGATAGTCGGTGATCAGGTGGGCAGCGACTTCGCTGTCGGTCTGGGATTCGAATGTGTGGCCGCGGGCGATCAGCTCGTCACGCAGTTCGCGGAAATTTTCGATGATGCCGTTATGGACGATGGCGACTTTGGCCGAGGCATGGGGATGGGCATTGCTTTCGGTCGGGGCGCCATGGGTGGCCCAGCGCGTATGGCCGATGCCGGTGCGGCCGGGCAGCGGCTTTTCCTTCAACACCGCATCCAGCCTGGCCAGCTTGCCTGGCGAGCGGCGGCGGTCGATCGCACCATTGACCAGGGTGGCGACGCCGGCGGAATCATAGCCGCGATATTCCAGGCGGCGCAGCGCCTCGACCAGGACCGGGGCCACGTCGCGCGCGCCCGCGATGCCGACAATGCCGCACATTCAACTCTTCCTTTTGCTTTTTGCCGCACGGAAAGCCGCAGCCCAACCGCGCTTGATCGTCAATTCACCCCGCGCCAGCGCCAAGGCATCCGCCTCGATATCCGCGGTGATCACCGAACCCGCCGCCGTGATGGCGCCATCGCCAATCTTTACCGGCGCCACCAGCGCCGTGTCGGAACCGATAAAGGCGCCGGCGCCGATTTCGGTGCGCGACTTGCTGAAGCCGTCATAATTGCAGGTGATGGTGCCGGCGCCGATATTGGCCTTCTCGCCCACCGTGGCGTCGCCCAGATAGGTGAGATGGTTGGCCTTGGCGCCGCGCGCGATGGTGCTGTTCTTCACTTCGACGAAATTGCCGATATGGGCGTCTTCGCCGATCTCGGCGCCCGGACGCAGGCGCGCATAGGGGCCAATGATGGCGCCGCCGGCGATTTTTGCGCCCTCAAGATGGCTGAAGGCGCGGATGGTGGCGCCCGCCGCCACGCTGACGCCGGGACCGAAAACGACATAGGGCTCGATCACCGCGTCATTGCCGATTTCGGTGTCATGGCTGAAATACACCGTCTCGGGCGCCACCATGCCGACGCCGGCATCCAGGAAGCGGCGGCGGATCGCCTGCTGCATCAGCTGCTCGGCCGCCGCAAGCTCGGCGCGGCTGTTGACGCCGGTAACCGCGACTTCATCGGCGAAAGCCAGAGCGCATTTGACGCCTTCGGTTTTGGCAATGGTGGGAATGTCGGTGAGGTAATATTCGCCCTGGGCGTTGTTGTTCTTCAGGCCCGTGGCCCAGCGGAAGAATTTCTGCGCATCTGCCGCATAGAGACCGGCATTGCAGAGACTGACCCGGCGCTCGGCTTCCGAGGCGTCCTTGAATTCGACGATGCGGTTGAGGAAACCGTCCGGCGTCATCAGTACTCGGCCATAGGCGCCCGCATCCTTTGCGTCGAAGGCGATCAAGGCCAGGCCGGTGCGGTCCTTGGCCTTGAGCACTTCGCCGACGATCTCGGCGCTGATCAGGGGCACGTCGCCGCTGGCAATCACCAGCGTGCCGCTGAAATCGCCCAGCGCCGCCTTGGCCGAGGCGGCGGCATGGCCGGTTCCGAGTTGCTGTTCCTGGATCGCGGTTTCGCAGTCCTGCGCTTTCGAATAGGCGCGGACCTGCTCGCGCGCGGCCGAGGTCACCACCACGATGCGCTCGATCCCGGCGGCGCGCAGCGCCTTGATGACATGGCCCAGCATCGGGAGGCCCGCGACTTTATGCAGGACCTTCGGCAACGCGGATTTCATCCGCGTGCCTTGGCCCGCAGCCAAGATGATCGCAGCTTTAGCTGTCATGGCGGGCCTGCATTTTATTAATTGGTCGCATTTTTACGCGTATCCGCCGCGGCAGATCGGTCAGATCGGCACAGGGCGTAAAAATGCTCCCGGGGCCCGCGACCTTATGCAGGACCTTCGGCAGGGCCGACTTCATGCGAGTGCCCTGCCCTGCGGCAAGGATAATGGCTGCCTTCGACATGGAGTTCGGGTAAGTCCTGTCAGGAAAAAGGGAAAATCACGAATTAAGTCTGTTCGCGTCGCGCCGCAAGGCGGCAAACGCTCCTATATATATAGCGCTGATTCTAACCGGGATTCCTCTAACTCCCATGCCCTCCCCCGCCCTGATTTTTGACCTGGACGGCACCCTGGTCGACACCGCCCCCGACCTTCTGGCCGCCACCAATGCCGTGATGCGCTCCGAAGGCCTGCCCCTGATCCCGCCTTCGACCCTGCGCCATATGGTGGGGTTCGGCGCCCGCTCCCTGATCGAGCAGGCGATGGAGGCGGTGAACCGGCCGGTGACGCCGGAGCAGTTGCCGCCTTTGCTGGACGTCTTCATGGCGCACTACCGCGCCCATATCGCCGATGAGAGCGTGCTGTTCCCCGGCGTGACCCAGACGTTGCAGGCGCTGAAGGACAGCGGCGCCCGGCTGGCGGTGCTGACCAACAAGCCGCAGGACATGGCCGACCTGCTGCTGCCCAAGATCGGCATCGACCATTTCTTTGCCGAGATCTATGGCGCCGGCCGCATGAGCTATGTGAAGCCCGATGCCCGCATCTTCCATGACGTGGTGCGCGACATGAACGCCAAAGTGAGGGGCGCCGCCGAAGGCGGTGCGGTGATGATCGGCGATTCCATCACCGACCTGCAGACGGCGCGAGCGGCACACGTGCCGTGCATTCTTCTGTCCTATGGCTATACGCCGATCCCGGCCAAAGACCTGGGCGCCGACCTGGTGATCGATGATTTTTCGGACTTGCCGCAGGCGCTGAAGACGCTCGGGATTTTGTAGGCCACCACCCCATTCTCAGAATGTCGTGGCCGTCGGGTACGTTTGACCATATAGCCGTTGGCACACGCCGAAAGCCCCATGCTCAGGCGCATCGACACCAGGCTGACAATGGTGGAATCGTCGTCGGCCACCACAATGCGGCGCCTCATGCTTATCCCCCGATAGCGGCCGCAGATTGCCGCACCGCCGTTCATTTTCCCGTTCCAGGACTTGTTTTTGGGGAGCAATACCCTGAGTTTCGCCCGTTCTTTTTGGGGTATACTCAGCGCCAATGGCTGCTTTCCTCAGACATCAGCCTGGTTTGCGTCACCTGGTTCTGGCCCTGATCGCCGGGACCGGATTCTTCCTGCTGGGCTGGGGCGGTATCCTGGCCTGGGGCGGCAACGCCCATTCCTCCACCCCCATCTGGTTCGCCACCGCTTTCGGCATCTGCCTGATCCTGCGCCTGTCGCGCAGCCGCGGCGAGGATGCCGTGATGGTGGCGGCGATGCTGCCGGCCGGCCTGCTGGCCAACTGGCTGGGCGGGACAAGCCTGCCGCTGGTGATCGGCTTTTCGGTGATCAACGTCATCGACGTCACCGCCGCCCTCATTGCCATCCGCGCCCTGAAGGTGAAACGCATCACCACGGTGCGGACCGCGGTGCGCTTCGGCCTGGCCGCGGCCATCAGCCCCGCCCTGGTCGGCGCGGTATTTTCCTATCTGCTGGTGCAATCGCAGGGCGGCGACGGCGCCATCGCCGGGCTGCAATGGTTCCTGGCCAATTTCATGGGGGTCTGTATCCTCTTCCCGCTGGGCATGACGATTTCGCTGCGCCAGATTTCCAAACTCCGGCTGAAGCAGCGCAGGCTCGAGGCAGCGCTGGTGCTTGCCGCCGTGACCGCGGCTGCGGTGCTGGCCTATCACCTCTCGACTGTGCCGATGCAGTTCCTGGTGCTGGCCGCCGCCGCCATGGCCGGCATCCGCTTCCGCATGATCGGAACCGGCGTGGCGCTGCTGGTGATTGCCACCACGGCGCTGAGCGGGCCGATCCGGGACGGCATGTCCCCCCTGCTGCATGTGGAATGGATGCAGTTCTTCCTGGCCGTCTGCAGCATCGTCTCGATGCGAGCGGCGATGCTGATGAACCAGCGCGACATGCTGCTGGCGATCATCGAGCGCCGCCGCCGCCGCGCCGTGCGCGCCTCGCGCTTCAAGAGCCAGCTTTTGGCCCATGTCAGCCACGAAGTGCGCACGCCGCTGTCGGCGGTGATCGGCTTTTCCGGCATGCTGGAAACCGGCGCCCTGTCGGCCGAACGGGCGCCGGAATTCGCCGGCATCATCGTCCATAATGGCGAGCTGCTGCAGCGGCTGCATGACGATCTGCTCGACCTGTCGCGGGCCGAAGCCGGCGCCTTGCTGGTCAACCCGGAAAAAGTCCGGCTGGCGGACACGGTCTATGCCTGTGTCGGCGGCATCAGGCTGGACACGGCGCTGGGCGGCAAGCAGGTGGTGGTCGACCCCATCGCCGAAGAACTGGCGGTGGCCGCCGATCCCCTGCGCCTGGCGCAGATCATCAACAATCTGATCGCCAACGCCTACAAATATGGCGACAATTACTCGCCCATCCGCGTCACCGCCAACGCCACCGATGACGGCTATGGCCGGATCGAAGTGATCAACGCCGGTCCAGGTATCCCCGAGGATGAGCGCGACAATATCTTCCGGCCCTTCACCCGTTCGGCCGGCGTCGGCCGTTCGGTGCCGGGCGCGGGGCTGGGGCTGTCCATCGCCAAGCTGCTGGTGGAAATGCAGGGCGGACGCATCGACTTCCACTCGACCCCCGGCCGCCAGACCCGGTTCTGGGTGGACCTTCCGCTTGCCGCCTGACGGCGGCGGGGCCTTGGCTGCGTAGCGCGCCGTTGTTTCACGGGAAACCTACGCTCCCCGGCCTGATTTCACTCGATTTTTCGGCTTCTCCAGCCACCGCAAGGCTTGACGGGCAGCGGCCCCTCACCCCATAACGCGCCCCTTCCTGCCTAGGGCGGGGCGCGTAGCTCAGCGGGAGAGCACTCCCTTCACACGGGAGGGGTCACAGGTTCAATCCCTGTCGCGCCCACCATCCCTCGCGGGGGATGGCTCCGCACCAACACAATCGCTCACTGATCGGCGACATCACACTGCACCCGCGGGGATGGTGGGCACGACAGTTTATTTTTTGCGCCGCATACGCGGCGCGGGGCGCGTCCACCATTCAAATTTTGGGGAACACCCGAGCGTTTCGAGGAATTGCCCGCCTAGAAACTGCTTGTAACCTGAAGACCCAACACATCTACCGAAGAGTGCGTCACGCCAGAAAGATTACCGCGCAAAGCATTTCCGGCTTGAGTGTTGTTCAGAGCGATGGGCATATCGTCGTTGAACAGGTGCCCATACGACAGATTGATCGCTGTGCCGGGTGACAGACGGTATTCTACGCCAGCCGCCAGCCAAGTGCGATTGGCATCCGGAATGCGGGGGGACCGTGTGGCGTCGGGTATCGGGCTCTCGTCATACCCGACACCGCCGCGCAGCTTCCAGACATCGGCCAGCCGGACCTCGCCACCCAGCGAGACAAAGAAGCTGCTCTTCCAGTTGGCCTGGCTGAGGTCCGGCGGCTGTGCCGGATTCTGCGCCAGGATCGTCAGATTCTTGAAGCGGCTCCAGTTGGTCCAGTCCAGCTCGAACATCAGCGCGAAATCATCGTCCAGCTGCTTGCGGATGCCGAACAGCAGCATATCCGGCGTGACGAACTTGGCCGAACCGCGCGTATCGGTGAAAAGACCGGTGGCCGCGCGAATGCCCGCGCCAAGGCCCGCCGGATCGAGCGTGAAAGTCAGGGGCCCTGCCAGGGTGTGATGGATCGCCGATTTGTAGGACAGACCGAGGGAGAGGTCCGGTGACGGCTGCCAGATGCCGCCCAGCGTGAAACCTGTATCCCAGGAGATGGCGCTGATACGGGCGGTCGCATCGAACGCGCCCGGCACCGACCCCGGTATGCCATTCAGGACGCCCAACGTGCCGACATCGACCGCGCTGGTAAGGACGCCACGCGCATACTGAACATTGAGCGAAGCGCCCAGCGACAGTTCCGGCGTCACCTGCCAGGCGATACCGGGCGCGATATTCACTGTGATGGCCTGGGTTTTCAGCGCGTGATAGCGGCCCGCCCAGCCAGCCGGATAGACCGTCTTCAGGCCATAGGGCGCCGAGACCGACAGGCCGACTGCGAAATCGTCATTCAGGCGGTGACGCAGGCTGAAAGACGGAATGGGCGCATCGGCAATGAAATTGCTGGGAGCGAGCGATCCGGTTGCCGGGGTACCGGCCGCGTTCGTGGCTGTTGTATAGGCTGCATCCGAATGGGGAATGATTTCCACCAGGCTGATGGCGAAATCCGTGCCTGCCACCCCCGCCAGCGTTGCGGGATTATATGTCATGAAGGCGGGATCGGAGAGATTGGCCGCCGCACCGGCATAAGCCATCCCCATTGCCGCCGCGCTGCTCTCCTTCAATCCGTAACCCGCGGCCAGCGCCGGAAGGACTGCAAAACTGTTCAGGAACAGGACAAGGCCGATGACGCGCTTCATCAAAATTCTCCGCAAGCGTCGCAAGGACGCAATTTTCGGGAACTATGTGCGCAAATCGATAACGCCTCGTTAACCGCACCAATGAGCCAGTTGTTTACAGGGTGTGGACATAATTGGCGGGCATGTTTCTGGCGCCCTCCACAGTTCAGCCCAATGCAGATGCCGCCTTCTTCCTGGACAGGCTGCGTCTTCGCTTTGTCGCGCGCAGTGTGGAACGCCAGTTCCGCCACGAAAGCATCGCGGAATCCATAGGCATTATCCGAACATACCTGGCGGCGGCGGCAGCCCTCTACCTGGCTTTCGGAATCCTCGATGTCATCACGGAAGACCCGGCGCTGGCGGAACTCCTGTTCATCCGTTGCGCCATCGTCTGCCCGATCCTGCTAGGCGGCATCGCCTTCACCTTTCACCCAAGTTTCCCGCGATTTTCTCAACCCATCCTTTGCGTGACCATGCTCACGCCCGGCCTGGGCATAGTCGTCATGACGGCGATCATGCAGGCCCCCTTCAACAACCTGTATTATGCCGGCCTCATCATGGTCGTGATGTATGGAAGCTGCCTGGTGCGACTTCACTATTTTTATGCCGTGCTTATGACCACAGCACTGCTTGCGGCTTACCAATTGTCGGCGCTTTACCTGAACCCGATTCAGATCAAGTTCTATCTCAGCAACAATTTCTTCCTGGTGATGGCATCCACCGTCGGGCTGTTCTCCGGTTATCTGCAGGAACTTTATGTCCGCAAATCCTGGGTGGCCCAGAAGACCATCGAGAGCAAAAACCAGCAGACGCAAGTCCTGCTGGTCGAGGCGCAGAAGGCCAGCAAGTCCAAGAGCGACTTCCTGGCCAATATGAGCCACGAACTGCGTACCCCGCTGAACGCCATTATCGGCTTCTCCGAATTCATCTCCAAGGAACTGCTGGGCCCGGTGGGTACGCCGAAATATCTGGAGTATTGCAGCGACATCAACCGCAGCGGCATGCACCTGCTTTCCATCATCAACGATATCCTGGACCTGGCGAAGGCGGAGGCCGGCAAGCTTCAGCTTCAGGAAGAACGCGTTGACCTCAGGGAATGCATCGAAGAGGCGCTGAGAACATGCCAGCCCGCGGCCGACAACGGCGCCGTCGCGCTCAAATTCCTGCCTGTGCCTGCGATCCCCATCGCCTGCGGTGATCGCCGCCTCATCTTGCAGATCGTGCTGAACCTGATTTCCAACGCCGTGAAATTCACGCCGCCCGGCGGCCGGGTCCATGTGACGCTGCTGGCGAACACGCAGGAGGGGATCACCATCGCGGTGCAGGACACCGGTATCGGCATCCCGGCCGAAAATCTGGAGCGTGTCATGCGCCCGTTCGAGCAGGTGGAAACATCCTACGCCCGAAGCCATGGCGGCACTGGGCTCGGCCTGCCTTATTCCGCCAAGCTGGCGGAACTGCATGACGGCGCGATCCGCCTGGAAAGCGAACTGCAGAAGGGAACAACGGCCACGCTGTGGCTGCCGCCTTCGCGTCTGGTGGAAATCCAGCCGACCTTGCGCGCCGCGAGCTAGGGCTTGCGCACGAAGAGCAGGCGAACGCGGCCGGTGCTTTCGGTCTCGGTCCAGCGCGCCTGCGTTTCCAAACCATCGGCCCAGCGCAGCATCTGCGGCTCGTCGCGATATTGCAGGGTCCAGTCGGCGATGAACTCCATCGGCCACAGATTGCTGAGCGGCGTCTCGTTCATGTTGCCGATGATCAGAAGGCCGCCCGGTGCCAACTGCTCATAGAGCCGGTGCACCAGGCCCGCGGCACGCCGGTCCGTCAGATAGTCGAGCAGGCCGACGGAATAGATCAGGTCCTGCGGCGGCAGGGTGTTGAGGCCGCTGGTGCCGCGCAGAATATCCGTGAAGGACATGTTGAGGCATTGGAGGCCGTACCGCCCCGACAGGCGCAACAGCTGCGGATAGGTTTTCTCGCTGGCATAGCGCAACGCGTCTTCCTCCTGATCGATCAGGGTGAAGTCGGCGCCGCCATCCGTGGTGCAAACCCCCTTCAGGAACAGCTCGACCTCGCGCGCGGGGCCGCTGCCCAGGCTCATGATACGCGCCGGCCTTTGGCGGCCATCGGCAAAGACGGTTTCGGCAATGCGCTGTTGCACCACTTCCATGCGCGTCTTGATGCATTCCGCCACTTCCAGGCCCAGGCGGTGCATCAGCATTTCATAGACGGTGCTGCCGCGCCGGCCCCAGTCATAGACCTGGTTCATGATCTGAAAATCGCCCGGGTAGCCCATCGGCTTGGCGTAAGAGCGATCCCAGATCGCGCCAAACCGCATCTCGGGCGTCAGCACCAGCTCTGTAACGGTTTTGGTTGCCTCGCGCATCTCGCGATCATCCATGGCCGCGCGGGCAAACTGATTGCCGGCCAGCCACAGATGACGCCATTCCGGCAGCAATTGCGATTCACAGGCGCGATAGGCGCCTTCGGCATCGAATTCGTGATGCAACTCACCGGCTGCGGCCAACCTGTTCCGTTCCAGTATGTCCTTGTGCGAGCGCAACAGGCTCAACACATCGGCGCAAAATGCGCGATACTCCGCAGCCACCTTCGTTGTCGCCTGGCTATAAGACCAGGTGCGGGTCGCGATCTGCGCCTGCGCGTTGCGATTAAGCAGGGTGTCGAAATCGACGAAACTGTCGACCAGGTTGAGCGCCACCTTGGCCCCAAAAACCGTCTGCTCGCTGCGGCACACCCTGGCCTTGCCGGAGAAGATGGCCACGCCGCCCTGCTCGATCTCCAGCGAGATCACTTCGCCGATCTCTGGGGGCGATGCCGCAGAATCCTTGGAGACGGCCGCGAGCCCGGCCAGGCTGATATTCTGCAGGGTGTAAGAACGCCGGTGCAGGCGCACCCGTGGCGGGCGACCCGGAAAGAGACGGGCAACATCATAGCGCGGCGGCCTGTACCAGACCTTGCGCCCTTCAGAGCCCTTCAATTCGTCATAAGCCAGCATAGTACCTCTCCAGAATGAAGACCTGCCTGCCCTGACGACACCCCCCCTGTTGCGAGGTCTTGAACCCGGTTGACCGATAGTCGTCCTTGCGGATCGCCACAGCCATAATAGTTAATAGTTAGTTAATACACTGGAAAATGTTTAATTTCAAGCTTCAGTTACTACCCTGATCAGGCACCGACGTGTCCGCGCAATGCGGCTATGAATCGCTGGAAAGTTTTCGGGCCGCGTTCCGGCGCGTCGTCGGAGCATCGCCCGCCGCCTATCGCAGCCGCTTTCGGCGGGGGAGAGATTGAACTCCGCCAGGGACGCTAGGGCTCTCCATCGCTCCGCGGCAGTGTTACCCGCCACGAAACGACAAGCTGGGCGACGACGCGGTCGCGGTCATCCTGGATATCGACCGTGACTTCGAATGTCGCCACGCCATTGGCGCTTAATTGCTGCCGAAGCTCTGCGCCGGCCACGTCTGTCCGCGCCCGGGCTGTAAGGGTGCCGCGCGCCAACTTCAGATAGGAAATCCTGGCCGAGGTGGCGAGCGGCCGCATCTGGGCGGCCACTTCGGCGAAGGCGCCGACCATCGCGGCGCCGGAAGCGGTTTCGCCCAGTGTGAAAAGCGCCCCGGCATGAACCGATCCGATATGATTGGAGAGCTGTTCGGCTTGCACCAGCCGCGCCACCGCCGAACCATCGGCGATCGCGACAATCTCGACACCGGCATGCCGGGCAAAGGGTATGGCGGCGGCGAGCTGGGCGCGCAGGAATTGAAAATCCGTCATCGCGGTCACCCCCGCCCGATCTTGAGCAGCGCCTTGGCGATGTTCACCAGGGTGACGACGGCAATAATCGCCATGACCCAGGTCAGCGTCATCGACAGGGTCGCCGCCAGCTTGGCGAACCAGTCGTCGGCGCCATGCAGCGCCCGCCAGGCCTCGCGGTCGAGGGTGAGCTCTGTGACTTCCACACGCGCGGTCTCAGTGCCGTGGCTGAGCGTGGCGAGATGGCCGGCCCGGTACACGGTCCAGAGGATACCAAGGCCGGCGCAGGCCAGCACAATCTCCAGCGTCGCCTGCAGCCGGACCGCATGCGGCCGCAGCAGGCCGAACAGATGTGACGCCAGCTGCGCCAGGACAAAGATCAGAATGATGCCGTGCAGCGTGGTCCAGACCGGCGCGGCGGTGACCAGCACATCCTCGCCATGGCGGCGCATGTGCGTCCACGCCTCGAACTGCACCAGGCCGGTCCACCACAAAAGGAAGATGACGCAGGCGACAAAGGGAAAGATATGCTCGATCCCCGGCGGCCGGCGCCGCGCCATGCGTGATGCCGCGCGGCCCACCGGCTTCCAGACCTCGGACGGCAGGATCCAGTTGGAATGCAGGCTGAAGACCTTCAGGTCGCTAATACGCCACTGCGTCATCCAGCGTGGCTTGATCCTGTTATGCTCCAGCACCGCGCCTGCCAGGGTAGCGGCGCCAATCAGCGCCAGCCCGGCCCAGACATAGTCATGCAAGGCCTGCATGATGCTGCGGGTGAAATGGCCCCCGTCCGACAACAAGCTCACAAGGAACGAGATGCCGGCGATGATGGCCAGGATCATCAGCCCGGTCTTCACCGCGAACAGCCAATAGGGAAACAGCTCAGGCCCGATCAGCGCATCCGGCCCCTTGCGGTAGCGCGCCGCCACCACCAGCGGGTGGCCGATTTCGCGCAATATCTCCAGCCGTTCATTGTCATTGAGGGTGCGGCCGAGCTCGCTTTCCTTCGCCTCGAAACGGTTGAGGATCAGGTCGCGCAATTCGGCGACGATGTCGTCACGTTCGGCTTCCGGCAATTGTGCCGCGACCGCTTCGAGATACTGGTCGATCATGTTCATCTGCTTCCCCTGCCCGCCTTCAAAGAATCTTGTCGATCGAGGCGTTGATGCCCCGCCATTCCGCCGCCAGCCGCGCCAGCACATCGGCGCCTTGCGGCGACAGCCGGTAAAATCGCTTGTTGCGCTTGTCTTCCTCGCGCCATTCGCTGGTCAGCAGGCCCTGCGCTTCCAGCCGGCGCAGCATCGGATAGAGCGCGCCTTCCTCGATCTCGATGCCGGCATCGGCCAGCGCCTTGCGCAACGTGTAGCCGTAATGCTCGGACCTGAGATGGCCGAGCACCGCCAGGATCAGAGAGCCGCGCCGCAGTTCCTGCCTGAGCCCTTCGTAGAGATCGCCTTCGCCCATACCATGCGTCATACACTGTGTGTCACACAGTGTATAGAGATATTTGCAAGCAGCGGATTTTCCTTTGATGTTTCTGCTATCGGGCCCTGAGTGCGTCCGCCACGGTCCAGCGGGCGGCGCGAATGGAGGGGAGAATTCCGCCCAGAAAAGCGACGCCAATCGCCCAGAGCAGTGCAAGGCCGACCATCGCAGGCGACACGGCCAGGGTGACGGCGTCGCCACCCCTGTCGCTGTAGGTGCCGTCATAAAGAGCCCAGGCCAGGGCGGCGCCGATCAGAGCGCCGGCGATGCAGAGCAAGACCGCCTCCGCCAGCACCGAAACGATCACCGGCGCGGTGCCATAGCCCAGCGCCCTCAAGGTGGCGATCTCCCGCTTCCGCGAGTCCACCGCAGCCACCATGGTGTTGAGGCAGCCGAAGAGCGCGCCCAACGCCAGGATGACGCTGATGCCATAGATGATGACCTGGGCGAATTTCTGGGTGTCGGCGATGCTGCGAACATTCCATTCATCCAGCCGGTGGACATCCACTGCCAGGACGGGATTTTGGATGATGGCGCGGCGAAAGGCGGGATAGGCATCGGGCGAGTCCAATCGCACCAGTACCGAATGATAGGCGTTTCGCCGCATGGTCTGCGTCACCGGCTCGAGGTCGCCCAGCAAGAGGCCGGCGACATGGGGATTGTCGGCATAGATGCCAACGATGGGCCATTCGCCGTCCGGTATGATCACCTTGTCGCCTAGGCCCGTGTTCTGGAGCCGGCTCTGCATCCGCTCGCCGGCAATGAATTCATGGGTGCCCGGCCGGAACATGCGACCCGCCTTCAGGCGGACTTCGCGCAGGAGCGGACCCTTGGGGCCCATGCCGCGGATTCCGATATAGGAGCGGCTGCCATCCACGGCCGAAAGGCCCGGCACGCCGGTGAGGAAACTGAAATCCGCCAGCGGCGCACCGTCGGCCGCTTTGGCGATACCCGGTGCGTTCAGCGTGATGCGGGCCTGGCCGACGGGGATGGTGCCGCTGCCGGCTTCCCACTGGTTGCCCTTCGCCACGATGATGGCACCGCGCGGATCGGTGATCTCGTCGATGGCGCGGCGCCTGCCTTCGACCAGCGACAGCATGGAGAGCAGCACGCCGATGACACAGGCCATGCCGACCACGATCACCAGCGCCTGCCACAGACGCGCCTTCAGGCCGCGCAAACCCAACAGGGTAACGATGGCGAACTGGCGCAGCATCATCGCCTCCCCGACAGGACCGCGGCGACATCCAGCCGGGACAGGCGAAGGATCGGCCAGGCGGCGCTGAGCGCGGCCATCAGGACGGCAGAGGTCAGGCCCCAAAAGACAACGCGCAACGCAATGGTGGGAAGCGGAATGCCGAAATTGGGCGGCAGCAGCGCGGGTATCAGCGGCCCCAGCACCGCCGCCAGCGCGAGGCCCGTGATCGCACCCAGAAGACAAGGCACCGCTGCCTCGGCCGCCACCAGCGCCGCCAAAAGACTGGTGCGGAACCCCAGGGTGCGCAGCGCGGCGAATTCGACAAAGCGTTCGCGCACGGAATTGGCGATCACATTGGCGGTGAGAAACAGGATCATCAGCAGGCCGATGGCGGCGACCTTGCGGGCCCGCGCCTGGTCGGCCAGGGCGCCATCGCCGGGCGCATAGACCATTTTTTCGGTCATGCTGTAGGTGGGATAGGGCGAATTGGCGAACATGCGGTCGATCTGTTCGGCGATGGCGGGCGCTTTTGCCGGATCCTTCACCTCGATATCGACCTCGCCCATCTTGCCGCGCTCGCCCGGCGGCATCGCATTGTCATAGGAGTCGTAAGCGCCGACGATCAGCGGGCCGGGAAATTGCGATGACGGCTCCCAGATATGGCCCACCGTGTAGGTCCAGTTCTTGGAACCGTCGGCCCGTTCTTTGCTGGACACGATGGTGACGCGGTCGCCTACCTTCTTTTTGATCCGCTCGGCCGCCGGGCGGCTCATTGCGATCATGGTGCGGTCGCGGCGCAGCAAAGCCGTGGCCGCGGGCGGAATCTGGTCGGGAAAGATGCTGCCATAGACATCGTCGATGAACATCACGCCGGTCTGGGTCTTGGGATCGTCGATATAGCCAGGGACAAAATTCATTACCGCAAGGCGCTTGATGCCGGGCATCTGCTCGATCCGCCGGGCGATGGTGACGGGAATGCCGCCCGGGCTGTCGAAGCGCGCCATGGTCCAGATGCGGTCGGCGCGGGCCTTCTCCGCCATGATGTCCATGGTGGCTGAGAGGCCGATCATCAGCCCGAACAACGTGAAGGCCACCGTCACCGACAGGAAGGTAATGATGATGCGGACCGGTTTGCGCCGCAGCGCCGCCCAGACCAGCGGAAGATATTTCATCCCGAGCCCTTCCTTCCCGATTCAGTGTAACACCGGCCGCGAGAAGGGAAAATTGTGCAACTGCAACAGTTTGGCCGCCCCGGACGTGCGACTCACGCCGGGCTCTCTCCAGAAATGGACAGTCAGGCGGCGCTATAGTCCGCCACGATTTCGCGCAGGAAATCGATATAGAAGCCATAGGCAGCGCGGCCCTGCCGGGTCAGCTTCACCCGCGTGCGCGGCCGGTTGTCGGCGAAATCCTTTTCGATCACCACATACCCCGCTTGCTCCAAGGTCTGCAGGTGCAGGCTGAGATTGCCTTCGCTGGTGTCAAGTATCTTGCGCAAGCGCACAAACTCGATCAGTTCGTTGCGCGGCAGCGGCTCCAGCATCGCCATGAGACGGAGCCGGACCGGCTGATGAATGACGGGATCGGGCTGGTTCATGTCACGCCCGCTGCAGCCAGAAGCCGGCCAGCAGAAGCGATCCGCCCGCCACCATGGCCATCCAGGCATGGAAGTAATCGCCCAGCTGGTGGAAACCGAGCAGCGATGCCGCGCCCAGGACCAGGCCAAGCACGACGTAACGCATGCCCAGCCAGAAGCCGAAGCCGGTGATCAGCGCGCCGAACAGAAGCGGCAGATAGGCCGTCAATTGGCGCGGATCGGGCGACAGGATGGAAAAGAGCGCGACTGAGAAAGCCCAGACCAGGAAGAAGGACGCAAACACGCGCCAACCCAGCCCCTGCTCCTTGCCGCGCTTCATGCTCAAAGCCACCGAACCGAGAATGGCGCCCAGGATCGACAAGGGAAAACCGGGATCGAACCAGCCTGGGACCATGGCGAACATGCCATAGGCAAAAATACAGGTGACGCCCCAAAGATAGAGATAGGGGGAAAGAAGGCGGTAGCGATGCGTCTCGATACTGTGCCGGCGGCTGGCTTCCGCCGTCTTCAACATTGCTGCGGCTTCACTATGCGCGATCATGATTTTACCCGTCCTGCTGATTACTTTGCTATACTAAGTACTTTGTATTAATAATCCATGAACTTCAAACGGCAGGATGATCTTCTTCGCGGCGCCCCCACTTATGACGGCGCTTGTCTTACGCCCTGGTCCAATGCCCCTTGTTGATGTCGAACTTCACCTTGCCGGCGGCGCGCATGCGCAGCAGCAGGTCCTGCAGGGCGTCGGTGCTCTTGGCGGACGGGTCCAGCAGCTTCTGCAGGGAATAGATGGCGCGCGGCTTGTCGAGCGCCTTCAGCACATCTTCTTCATGGATCACGGTCAAATTTCCTTCGTGCAAATAACTGGATTGCTTATGGCCCGATGATGTGTGGCCAGATGACTTGTGGCTAGATCACCGGCAGGCCCATATGCCGCCACAGCTCCTGCAACTGCATCATCTCGACCTTGATCTCGGTTTCAACCTCCTGCAGGTGCCCCGGCGGCTTGCCTTCGGCATGGCGGGCATGGGCGGCTTCCGCCAGTTCCTTGAGCGTGCCCTCCTGGTGCGAATCGTCCAGATGGGCGCGCCAGCCGGACATGCCCAGCTTCTGCTTCAACTGTTCTAAAGAATAGGACATCGGGACCTTCCTTTCCTCGCGAGACACGTCGGCGAGGAAGTTCCGTTTATAGCAGGAGACGCGGCGAATGGCATCGCCGTGATGGAACCGGCGAGACCGGAACCTAACACCCAAATAACCGTTGGATCGTAACGAGTTCAAACGGAGCAATCTCATGGCAGTTATCGTCAACAAGGATGGCGGCGACAATGGCGGTGCCGGCGGCTTCACCTTCCTGGGCCTGGTCCTGGGTATCGTGTTGGCCGTTGTCGCCGTGGTTGGCTTCTTCATGTGGGACAATTACAAGAGCGGCGGCGCACCCAAGGCGGTGGTCGTCACGCAACCAAATCGCTAAGGCGGGAGGCCATCATGGGCGATACCGTCATCATCGAAGAAGACGAAAAGCCGAGACCGGATGTCGTTGTGGTCGCGCCGGAGAAGAAGCCGAAAACCGAAAAGGTCACGGTGGAGAAGACCACTGTCACCGAGACCCGGCATTCCGACGACGACTAAAATTTTCCAGGCATGAAAAAAGCCCCGGCGTTTCCGCCGGGGCTTTTTTTTGGGCAAGCGCCTGTCAGGCAACCCGCATGGATGGGGCCAGGAGGTTCAATCAATTTTTGCGGGAATCCCAGCATGGGACAGGCAAGCGTGACCGGAGGGGCTTTCACCCTGTGAAAGGGTAACCACTCCTTTACGGCGGGGCGCCATGCTGGGGGCGCGTCACGGTGCGTTTTTCTCGCGTGGGGATCACCGGCATGTCAGACATCTTTATCGAGCGCCGCAAGAATCCGGCGCGCAAGAAACAAATCGACCTGGCCTATCAGGTGGTCTGGAATCCGCAGCGCCAGAATTACGAGGTGCATCGCGCCGGTGCGCCCACCGGGGGCTCATCCCGCAGCCGCGACACTGCTATCGCCCAGGCCATCCGCAAAGCACAGGTGGAAGCCGGCACGGGCACCCGCGTCGCCGTCTATGCCACGCGCGAAGGCAAGCAGACGGCCGAATGGACCTCCTGGTCCTAAACGATCTTCAGGCCAAGCCGCGTCACAACACGCTGCCGCGCCAGCACCCGGTCGCGATCCGTGACATACATCAGGCCTGAGATGCGGCGGATCAAAAGGTCTTCTTCCGGATCCAGCACGCCATCGGCATAGGCGACGTCCCACAGCATCTCGACCAGCTGGACGCGGTCTTCATATTCCATCTGTTCGAAAACGGCACTGGTATGGCCGTGCATCTGCACCATCTCGCCGGCGCGGGTTTCCGCCGCCGCCAGCAGCACCCGGCATTCATCGGCCGAGATGTCGAATTTGCGGGTCAGCAAATTCTGGATGCCGGCGCGTTCCTGGGCGTCGAAGGTATCGTCCTGGCGCGCCGCCTCGACCAGCAGCACCGCCACCGACAGGCGCAAATCCTGGCGGCCCCTCGGCGTCGAAGCCGGCGCGGGCATCTTCATCATGCGCAACAGTTGGTCGAACATGGGCGGGGTTTAGCATTTTCTTCTGCCGGTCCACACCGCCATTCCATCGGCACAAGGCGCGCCCCGGCGGGAGCACTCCAACGGCTGGATTAGCAAGTCGCCCGCTAGAAGCTCTCCAGGTCAAAACCGTGGAACGCGCAGACCCGCGCCGCCAGACTGAGGAATTGCGGATTGTGATGGCCGCGGGCCGAACCGGTTTCATCCTGATAGAGATGGATCATCTCATGCGCCATGGTTGCCATCAGCATATCGGTGCTGCGCACCTTGCCGGCCGAAATGGCGATCTCGCTGAAACTGTCGACCCCCCGGGCACTTGCCCGAGCCTTGGCCCGAGCCTTGGTATGACGGCCGCGGAAATGGCCATAGCGGTCGCGGGCCCCCATGACCCGAAAGCTGATCTGGTCGCCTTCCGGCAGGTTCCAACCCCGGAAAGGCGGGGAAAGCCGCAGATATTCATAGGAGGCTTCAAGAAGTTCCGGGGTCAGGTGCAGTCCGCGCATGGAGTGGGTATCCGCCAGTCGTTCACAGGGAACAACGTGCGAGCGACGGGCCGGTGACAGGCCGGCCGGGCATGGCCCCTGCGGCTTCTTTCCTGCAACCCGTGCGAGTTCCCTGAGTTCCCGCACCGACACGCGGAACCAGGGCAGACAGCTGGAAGACGTTCGGGAATTCCTGAAGCCAATCGCAAGAGTGTGCGTTTCATTGGCGTGAAGGGATCACCAGGAGATTGGAATGAACAGCATCAAGACCATGTTGGCCGTTGCCTTGTTGGGTAGCGCCATGATTGCACCCCCCGCCTTCGCCCAGTTGGGCGGCGCCATCGGCGGCAGTTTGGGCGGCAGCATCACCACGCCCTCGACGGCGCCGATTACCGGCGCGGCGAACGGCGCGGTCGACTCCATGCAAAACCGCACGAACAGAGCGAGCGACAATGCCACCAGTCGCGCCCGCGCCGCCGCGGACCGCGCCACCAACCGGGCGAACGACACCGCCAACGCCGATGCGAATGTCCAGGCCAATGCCGGCGCCGCCGGCCAGAGTGCCGGGGCCGGCGGCTCGGTCTCGTCCAGCAACGCCACCAATGCGGCCAACACTACGGCCCAGGGCGCGCTCAACCAGGCTGACCAGGCGACGGCAACCGCACAAGGCGCAGCCGACACGGCCCGCGGCCAGGCCACGGAAAGCCTGAACGCCACGGGTGGTTCAGCCTCTGTTTCCGGCGCGGCCGGCGCCTCGGCCAATACCCGCTAAGCCCAAAAGGCAAAGCAACGCCAGAAAGCAAGACAGCCGGGCGAGATATCACCCGGCTGTTTTTGGTTGCGCGGCGCTCAGAGCCGGCCGGCCGCGAAGGTATCGCAATCACCCATGGCGCCGCGTTCCAGGCCGCGGCGGAACCAGGTGCTGCGCTGCGCCGAACTGCCATGGGTGAAGGAATCGGGCACCGCGCGCCCGCCGCTTTGCTTCGCCAGCGTGTCGTCGCCGACGGCGGAGGCGGCGGCGAGGCCTTCCTCGACATCGCCGACCTGCAGGACGGAGAAACGCTGGTTGGCGTGGAAGGCCCAGACCCCGGCATAGCAGTCGGCCTGCAACTCGATCCGCACCGAGGCGCTGTCGGCGCCACGGCCGCCATGGCGCTGCATCACGCCGGTCAGGTTCTGGATGTGATGGCCATATTCATGGGCGATGACATAGGCGCGGGCGAAATCGCCGGGCGAGCCGAAGCGCGTCGCCAGCTCATTGAAGAAGGTGAGATCGAGATAGATGTGCCCGTCCGACGGGCAATAGAAGGGACCGGCCGCGGCCTGGCCGGTGCCACAGCCGGTCGGCGTCGCATAGTCATAGGTGGTCATCACGGCAGGCTGAAAGCGCACGCCTTGCGCCCGCAAGAGGCTGGACCAGATATCTTCCGCCGAGCCCACAACCCGGCGGGTGAATTGGTAGGAGGGATCGTCGGCGCGCGACCCGGACTGGGAATAGGAAGATTGCTGGCTCATCGGTCCCAGCAACTGGCTGGGATCGACGCCGAAGACCAGCGCCAGCAGCACCACGCCCACCAGGCCCAGGCCGCCGCCGCCCATGACCATGCGGCCGCCGCCAAAACCGCGGCGGTCGTCCATATTTTCGGAAGGGCGCAGATCGTCCCAGCGCATGGCGGTTTTCCCAAAGGTTCCCCTTTGGCGGAAACGCGGCCGCGCCGGCTTTGTTTCAGGCTTGGCTTAGGGCGCGGTGCCGGTGGATGTGACCGTGATGGAATCGGTGCCGCCCTGACCGGCGGTGACGGCGATGATCGCGGCGGCGGCGGCAAAGAGGCCGACATAGAGGAACGGACTGAGATCTGCGGCCATTGCCGCCTGCTTCGCCCCCGCCGGCTTGCCCGGCGCCAGCACGGATTTTTCCCCCGCCAGGGCGGGCGCCGCCAGCAACAGGACGGCCAGTGCGGCGGATGCGATTTTCGACGGCTTCATGACAACCCCTCATGCCCAACGCGGCTGCTTTTGAAGGGAACCTAGCGAAGATTCTTGATGCTTTTGCGATGCCCCTGACCGCGTTTTTCAGGCTGCCGTCTGGTCAGCACGCGCTTCCGCCTCGGCGATCCAGTGCTGCATCTGGATTCTGACGATGGCGGCAGCATCCTCGATTTCATCCGCCAACTTCAGGGCGGCATCGCGGTCGCCGGTGCGGCAGGCGCGCTGCAGCGCCGCGGCGACGGCGCTGAGCTTTTCCGCCCCGATATTGCCGGCGGTGCCGGTCAACACATGGGCGAAGCGGCCGATCTCTTCCAGCGCATCGCGTTCGCGTGCCTCTTTCAGCAGCGCCAGGTATTTCTCGGAATCCAGCAGATAAAGCTGCAGCAGGTTCTTGACCTTGGCGAAGGGCAGGATCGCGCTGAGGCTTTCCAGCTTCTCCAGGCTCAGCACCGGCGTTTCCGCCATCGCGGCCGCGGGGGCCGGCGCGGCGACCGGGGCGTCGCCGATGCGGGCCAGCTTGGCCAGCAGCAATTCGGCGCGGATCGGCTTGGAGACGAAATCGTCCATGCCGGCGGCACGGTAATATTCGTCGGCACCCGCCATGGCGTTGGCGGTGAGCGCGATGATCTTCATCTCGCGCGCCGGCGGCGGCAATTCGCGGATCCGGCGCGTCGCTTCGATACCGTCCATTTCCGGCATCTGGATATCCATCAGCACCACGTCATAGGGGCGGGCGGACACGGCTTCCACCGCCTGGCGGCCATTCTCGGCCACGGCGATGCGATGGCCGGCCTTTTCCAGCAACGCCAGGGCGAAGAGCCGGTTGATGCGATTGTCTTCGGCCAGCAGGATGTCCAGCGGCCGGGCGCCCCGGTTGGCGGCAGCCAGGGGTGTCGGCGCCGCGTCTGCCCCGACGGCATGGTCGAGCGTGACGCAGAACCAGAAGGTCGAACCCTGGCCCGGCTGCGTGATGGCGCCGATCTCACCGCCCATCAACTCGACCAACTGCTTGCAGATGGCAAGCCCCAGGCCGGTACCGCCATAGCGGCGCGTCACCGAGGAATCGGCCTGGCTGAATTTCTGGAACAGGCGGCCGGCGGCATCTTCGGGAATGCCGATGCCGGAATCGGTGATTTCGAAGCGCAACCGGTCCCGGCCCTCGCCCGGCTCGACCGCCACCGCGACCGAGACGCCGCCCTTTTCGGTGAATTTGATCGCATTGCCGATAAGATTGAGCAGAACCTGGCGCAGCCGCATCGCATCGCCGCGATAGGCCCGGCGCGCGCCGGGATGCAGGAAGAGCGAAAGTTCGATGTCCTTCTGCCTGGCCCGTCCCGCCATCAGGGCCATGGCCGCTTCCACCTGGGGCGCCAGGTCGAGATCGGATTTTTCCAGCTCGAAGCGTCCGGCCTCCAGCTTGGAGATGTCGAGAATGTCGTTGACGATGGCCAGCAGGCTTTCGCCCGATTCCTGCACGATCTCGGCGAATTTGCGCTGCTCGTCATTGAGCGGCGTATCCAGCAGCAGCCCGGTCATCCCCAGCACGCCGTTCATCGGGGTGCGGATCTCGTGGCTCATATTGGCCAGGAAGTCGGACTTGGCCTGGTTGGCGGCTTCGGCGGCATCGCGCGCCTTTGCCAGCGCTTCGCGCTCGTCCATCAAGGTTTCGGTCAGCCGGTCGCGCTCGATCAGGCTGTCGCGGAAGACACCGACGGCGCGGCTGAGTTCGCCGATCTCGCTCCTGCCCTCTTGCGGCAGCACGATGTCGCGATTGCCGCACGTCAACTGGTTCATGGCGTCGCTGATCAGGGCGATGGGCCGGATCAGGCCGCGGATAAAGGCGTTACCCACCAGAACGCCCAGCAGCAGCAGCAGAGTCATGGCCGCGACCGCGCTCCAGAAAGCGCGGGTGGCGGAGGCGCGCACCTGGTCGGCGCGGGCCAAAAGACGATTGGCCAGCTGGTCTTCCACCTGCTTGTAGAGATCGATGCGGGCCGTGGACGCTTCGAACCATTCCGACAGCGTCACCTTGCCCAGACTTGCATCGGGCGGGGAGATCATGAGCGCGTTGATCAGGCGCTGCGCCCGCCCGATCACTGGGCCGCGGATGATGCGGTCGCGCAGCGCCACTTCTTCCGGCGTGGCGTAAAAGCGGAAAAGATGCAGGAAGGTTTCATGCTCGCCCAGCAGCGCCGCGATCTTGCGCTTGCCGGCCGCGTCGGCGGCATCGGCGGCGAAATGGCGCGCCGCCAGAGCACGGATCTGTCCCAGCCTTTCCTTGGCCAGGGTGAAATACAGGAAGGCCGACAATTCGGTACTGACGGCCGGAACGTTGATGACCGCGGCGGTCTGGCCCTTGATGTCCAGCAGGCGCGCGATGGTCCTGGCGTAGTAATCGAAGGATTGTGGCGGCGCGCTGCGGAAGGTATCGATGGCCTGGCGTTCCGCGTCCAGTCCCGTCAGCATCCGGCGGGCGCTGTTCAGGGCCTCGACGACGCGCGCATCGCGTTCGTTGGCCGTGAAATCCGCTGCCGCGGCTTCGAAACGCGTGCGGCTCAGCACGGTCTCGTCGCGCCAGGCGTCCAGCAGCTTCCGGTTTTCTCCCCTGGTGAGGGCGTAAACGGTGGAAGCGCCCTGCTCGCGCTGCAGGTCATGTACCAGGCCGCCGACCGAAACGGCCAGGTTGGTGAGATCGGAGATATGCGCGACTTCGGCGACGGCGGCTTTCTTCCCGGCAATGACATAGCCGAAGACCAGCAGCATGCCGAGAATCGGCACCATGGCAGCAAGCTGGACGCGATAGGCGATGCGCATCGAAAATTCTTTGCCCTGGATTGCGTGCAAAGACCGTGTGCGCCGTTCAGGCTGTCATTGCCCCCTGACCCTATCCGCGCAGCCTTAATAAATGCCTTGTTTACAGGCGAATGGGTTCCCTGCCGGCTTGACGCACAGGGCGGAAAAGCTGGAAAAATCGATATCCTTAACGCGGATTAATTCTCAACAGCCAGGGCAGGCAGAGGCAGGCAGCGCCGGTGGCGGCAAGCTGCGCTGCAATGAACCCCGGAACTGAAACGGGGGCGATGCCGGCGAAGCTGTCGGTCAGCGACCGCGCCAGGGTCACGGCGGGATTGGCGAAGCTGGTCGACGCGGTGAACCAGTAGGCGCCGGTGATGTAGAGCCCGACCAGCATCGGGATGGCAGCGGGCGCGAAGCGCAGGCCGCCCGCAATGGTCAGCAACAGCCCGAACGTGGCGATGAACTCCGCCAGCCATTGCGGCGGACCATCGCGCAACCTTGATGAAACGTCCAGCAGCGGCAGATCGAACATGGCATGCGCCAGCCAGACGCCGGCAATGGCCGCCAGAATCTGCACGGCTGTGTAAAGAAAGGCATCGGCTTTGGCGATCTCGCCCTGGAGCGCGAACCACAGGGTGACGGCGGGATTGAAATGCGCGCCCGACAGCGGCCCCAGCACGGTGATCAGCACCACCAGCGCGGCGCCGGTGGCGATGGCATTGGCCAGCAGCGCGAGGGCGATATTTCCGCCCGCCAGCCGCTCGGCCATGATGCCCGAGCCCACCACGGCGACCAGCAGAAAGGCCGTGCCCAGCGCCTCTGCCACCAGCCGGCGGGAAAGCTCAGCGGTCATGCGCACCCACCGATCTGTTCCAAATGATGGCGCAGCGACATACGGTCCAGGCTTTTCAGTGGCAGCTCGGCAAAGAGTTCGATGCGCCGGTGCAGCACCAGATGCGTCTGCTTGAAGGCAGCGGCGATTGTCTGCTCATCGCCTGCCACCGCGGCGGGATCGGGCACGCCCCAATGCGCCGTCATGGGCTGGCCCGGCCAGACGGGACAGACTTCATTGGCGGCGTTGTCGCAGACGGTGAAGATGAAATCGAGTTCGGGGGCACCGTCGGTTGCGAACTCATTCCAGCTTTTGGAGCGCAACCCGTCGATGGGATAGCCCAGCCGTTGCAGCAGCGCCAGGGCGTGCGGATTGACCTGGCCCTTGGGGTCGGAGCCGGCGGAGAAGGCGCGGAATTTCTCGCCGCCGATCTGGTTGAGACTGGCTTCCGCAAGGATGGAGCGCGCGGAATTGCCGGTGCAGAGAAACAGCACATTGTAGGTCATGGGCCTTCCTATCGGGCGACGCGTTTTTGCGGTGGGCAGCAGGCGCCGTCACGCTTCGCCAGGGGCCTCATCAGGGGCTTCATCAGGGGAGCGCAGACTTCCGCCCTGCCGCCGCAGCAATCCTCGGTGAGAAACAGCAACAGATCGCTCATGCCGGCAAAATCGGCGGCATAGATGATGGAACGGCCCTCGCGGCGGGCGCGGATCAGTCCGGCATTGGACAGGATCAGAAGCTGGGCCGACAGCGTATTGGGCGCGGTTTTCAGCTTGCGGGCGATATCGCCCGCCGCCATGCCGTTCGGCCCTGCTTTCACCAAAAGGCGAAACACGTCCAGCCGCGCTTCCTGTGCCAGGGCCGATAGCCGGCCCACCGCGTCCGTCCTTTTCACATTTCAATAATTCCTGAAATATAGAAATAAGTCAAGTGGGTTCCCCGCGGGAACCGGCTTGGTGTCGTGGCACGCGCCACCAATACCTCCGGCCGGCGTTTGCTCAAGGAGCCTGGAAGGAGGCATCCATGAATATGAAGCTCGGAAACTTCCTGGTTGGTGCGACGGCTCTCTTCCTGTCAGCCGCGCCCGCTTTGTCCCAGGATCGCGCCAGCGCTCCAGAGGGCAGGATAGTGGCCGCCAAACCTGCCCATATGGGTGAGATCGCGCCCCAGGATGTGGAGACTTACCGGAAGCAGATGCTTTCGGCGATGTCCATGACCGATTCCCGCAGGCGGGACGCCGCCATCACATCGGCCCGCCAGCAGCTGGCGCAGAGCACCCGCAAGCCCCTGACCGCCGGAACAATTTCAGAGCTTGACGGCCTGCTCGACATCGGCGGCGCTTCCCCGCAATTGGGAGCCACCGCCTGATCATGCCGACCGGCTGTAGCGGTCGAAGGCGGTGGCGGCATTGTTCCAGTTGATCGCCGCCATGAAGGCATCGACATAGGCCGCCGCGCCCGAGCCGTAATCCATGTGATAGGAATGCTCATACATGTCGAGCGCCAGGATCGGCCGGCCGCCCGCGATATTGTTCGTATGATCGGCCGCCCATTGATTGACCAGCCGCCGGTCATGCGGCGACCAGGTCAGCAGCACCCAGCCCGAACCACCGCCTTCAGCCCGGCCCATGGCCGTGAATTCCGCGCGCCAGCGCGCCACGCTGCCGAAATCGCGCGCGATGGCATCGGCCAGGGCCCCGGCAGGGTTGCCGCCCGCGCCCAGGCTGTCGAAATAGATCTCATGCAGGATCATCGAGTTCATCGCGATCAGTTCCTCGCGCTTGAGCCCGTTGATGGTGAAGACCGGCGCCGTCGCCACATCCAGCGCCGCGAATTGCGCATGGATGGCGTTCAGCCGCCGCACTGCGCCGGCATAATTGTTGTCGTGATGTGAAACCAGAATGCGTTCGGACAGACCCTTGATACTCTTGGGATCGAAGGGGAGCGGCTTTACCGTGTAGGGACCGGTGGGTGCGGCAGGCGCCTGCGCCTGTGCCGATGACGCCAGCGCGACACCGGCGGCGGCGATGGCGGCGGCTCCAAAGACTTCGCGACGATCCAGGCTCATATGGCTCTCCCGTGATGATTGGCGGCGGCTAGAGATAAAGCGGTAGCCGCAGTTCGCCAAGCCGCGGCTGACCGATTGATACTCAGTTTCATTCCAGCCTGATTTGTGGATTTTTCCTCATCCGCGTGTCAGGCGCCGTCATCGCCCAGCAGGACGCGGATACCGCCAGTGACCACGCAACCATCCAGCGGCGCCTAGGACATCGACTGTCCAGCACCCGTCCGGCTCGGTGACAGCAGCGGATCGCAATTGGTCTGCCGCACGTCCAGGAGATTCTCGAAATTGAGGAAACCCCGCGCCCCTGACTATATAATGGCATCTGAAAGAGCGGGGCGCGGGAAGAACCCGCGCCCCGTTTGTCTACTGCGCAGCGCCCAGGCGCGGCGAGGCGCCCTGGATATTCAACTCGCTGTCGAGCTGTGTGATGGCGTCCGCCGTCAGCGGCTTGTTGCTGGTCTGCGCCAGTTGTCGGCGGGCATCGGCGATGGCGGCCTCGCGGCGCGCCGTGTTGTTGATGGCCAGCGCCGTGCGCATGCGGGTTTCATAGGTGGCGATCTCTCCCACCCGCGAACCGGCAGCGGCATTGGTCTGTGCATTTTCCGACGCGCGCGCGGCATTCAGGCTGCCCAATTCATTGCGTCCCTGGGTGTGGGTTCGGGCCTGCGCTTCGGCAGCGCGGCTTTCGGCGCGGGCTGCGCCGAATGTGCGCGTTTCGGCATTGACGCCATTTCCGTTGATGCTGCCCTGCGCTTCGACGCGGCCTTGCGCCGGACCGCCGATATTGGCGTTGCCGCCCGCGTTACCACCGCCGCCACCGCGGCCCTGGGCCAGAACGGGACTGGTGGCGAGGACAGCGCTGAGGATCACGAGTTTCCCGAGAGTATTCATGTTTGCTCCTTTTTCAGAGCCCCTCGAAGGGCAACGCGGGAACCGCAGCAGAGTGCCCGGAACCCGGCGTCAAAGACTGTTCAGGCTTTTAGAATGATTATGCGGTGCGTCTAGCGGCCAGGCACAGCCGGCGGCTCGGTTCCCATATAGGTGTTGAGATAGGTCAGCACCGTGTCGAATTCGGTCTCGCTGATGGTCATGCCGAAACCGACCATGTTGGTGATCGTGACCTCCCACATGGCGGGCGTGCGGCGGAGATTGCGGAAGGTGCCGATGCTGTGACAGCCGCCGCAAAGCTTCAGGGTTTCTCCCATGCCCGGCCCGGCCGGCAGCGTTTCCTGCGCCGGCGCGGCCGCCATGCCGGCAGCCAGCAACAGGGCCGAGGCGGTGAGAAGCGTGACCAGGTGGATTGATCGCATCCGCCTTCGATAAGCGGATCAAGGCGCGATTGATACTTACGGCTTTGTCATCGCCCCATCTTTCCTTCCCCGCATGCGGGTTAGGAAGGATGGGGAGCTACTCCTGTGGGGCGTACGCACATTCCGCAGGGAAACATTCTTGACCTCTGTCAAAGGACGGAGCTTGAAGGCACTCTCCATCTTCCTTCATGCGCAACCGCAATTGCATGGACATTTCTGGCTCAGCGCGTCTGCCACTGGGTCCTTCCTTCAATAAATCGGCCATACCACACCGGCGAATCTGTAAGAAGCCGCTGCCTCGCCCCTCTGCATCGTCGCCCAATTTGAAGCTGCCGGTTCAGCGCGATATGCTGGCCCCATGAACGCACCTATCCGTGATCTGCATGCCTCGCCCCGCAGCGACTGGACGCGCGCGGAAATCGCCGCCCTCTTCGCCCTGCCCTTTCCCGAACTGATGTTCCGGGCGCAAACTATCCACCGCGCCCATTTCGATCCCGCTCAGGTCCAGATCTCGACCCTGCTGTCGATCAAGACCGGCGGCTGTCCCGAGGATTGCGGCTATTGCAGCCAGTCGTCCAAGCACGATACCGGCCTGAAAGCCTCCAAGCTGATGGAGATCGACGCCGTGCTGGCCGACGCCGCCAAGGCCAAGGCCGCCGGCGCCAGCCGCTTCTGCATGGGCGCGGCCTGGCGCTCGCCCAAGGACAAGGATCTGGATGCCGTCTGCCAGATGGTCGAAGGCGTCAAGGCGATGGGAATGGAAACCTGCGTTACGCTGGGCATGCTGACGGCGCCGCAGGCGCAGCGGCTGAAACAGTCGGGCCTGGATTACTACAACCACAATCTCGACACCTCGCCCGAATATTACCGCCACATCATCAGTACACGGACTTATCAGGACCGCCTCGACACGCTGGATCATGTTCGCGGCGCCGGCATCAATGTCTGCTGCGGCGGCATTGTCGGCATGGGCGAAACGGCCGAGGACCGGGTCGGGCTGATCCATGCCCTGGCCACCCTGCCGGTGCATCCCGAAAGCGTGCCGATCAACGCCCTGGTGCAGATCGAGGGCACGCCGCAGAGCCTCTCCCGCCCGCTCGATCCGATCGATTTCGTCCGCACCATCGCGGTGGCGCGTATCACCATGCCCCGTTCCATGGTGCGGCTGTCGGCCGGGCGCGAAAGCATGAATGATGAAACCCAGGCGCTCTGCTTTCTGGCCGGCGCCAACTCCATCTTTTATGGCGAAAAGCTCCTGACCACCCCCAATCCGGTGGCTGCGGAAGACCGCGCCCTGTTCGATCGGCTGGGGCTCATCCCCATGCCGGCGGCACAGACATGATCCGGCAAACCTTCTTCGTCCTTGTGATCGTGGTGCTTGGCGCCGCGATCATGGCGCCCATGATCATGCTTTTGGACCTGGAACCGCAGTTGCTGGATTTCACCATAAGGCTGAATGAGCGGCCGGTCCGGATCCCGGCCACCTGGTCGCTGTGCGCAAGTGCCGGTTTGGGCCTTTTATATTGGATCGTGAGGCGATAAGAGCGGCCCGTCACCGCTGCCCCCCAGAGTCGCTTACAAGAGTCGCTGATGGCCATTCGAAAGATTTCCCGCGCCCTGCTTTCCGTGTCCGACAAGACCGGGCTGATCGATTTCGCCAAGGGCCTGGCGGGCCATGGCGTCACTTTGATCTCAACCGGCGGCACCGCCAAGTCGCTGCGCGACGCCGGCCTGACGGTGCTGGATGTTTCCGAGATCACCAACTTCCCGGAAATGATGGATGGCCGGGTCAAGACCCTGCACCCCAATGTCCATGGCGGCTTGCTGGCGCTGCGCGACAAGTCCGACCACGCCGCCGCGATGAAGACGCACGGCATCGAAGGCATCGACCTCTTGGTCTGCAATCTTTATCCCTTCGAGGCGACGGTGGCGCGCGGCGCCGATTTCGAGACCACGATCGAGAATATCGATATCGGCGGCCCGGCCATGACCCGTTCCGCCGCCAAGAATCATGAATGGACCACGGTGGTGGTCGATGTTGAAGATTATAAGGCCGTGCTGGAGGAAATGGCGGCGAACAACGGCGCCACCACGCTGGCGCTTCGCCGCAAGCTGGCGCAGCGCGCCTTTGCCCGCACCGCCGCCTATGACGCCGCCGTCTCCAACTGGTTCGCCGGCGAACTGGCCAAGGACGGCGACAAGGAACCGCCACGCCGGCGCGCGCAAGGCGGGCTGCTGCGCCAAAGCCTGCGCTATGGCGAGAACCCGCACCAGCAAGCGGCTTTCTATGCCGATGGCTCGAACCGCCCCGGCGTCGCCACCGCGACCCAGCTTCAGGGCAAGGAACTCTCTTATAACAACATCAACGACACCGACGCGGCCTATGAGCTGGTGGCGGAATTTGATCCCAAGGCCGGCCCGGCCTGCGCCATCATCAAGCATGCCAACCCTTGCGGCGTGGCGCTGGGCGCAACCCTCAAGGACGCCTATCTCAAGGCCCTGGCCTGCGACAGCGTTTCGGCCTTTGGCGGCGTGCTCGCCTTCAACCAGACGCTGGACGGGGAAACCGCCGAGGAAATCGCGAAAATCTTCACCGAGGTGATCATCGCCCCTGACGCCAATGACGATGCGCGGCGCATCCTGGCCCTTAAGAAGAATCTGCGCCTGCTGACGGCGGGTGGCCTGCCCGATCCCTTGGCGCCCACCCTCACCTATCGTTCCGTGGCCGGCGGCTTTTTGGTGCAGACGCGCGACAATGGCCGCGTCACCCGGCAAATGCTCAAGGTGGTGACGAAGCGCCAGCCGACCGAGCAGGAATTCACCGACATGCTGCTGGCCTTCACCATCGGCAAGCATGTGAAGTCCAACGCCATCGTCTATGTGAAGGACGGCGCCACCGTCGGCATCGGCGCCGGCCAGATGTCACGCGTGGATTCAGCCCGCATTGCCGCGCTGAAAGCCAAGGATGCGGCGAAGATCGCCAGCTGGGATCAGCCCCGCACCATCGGTTCCGCCGCCGCATCCGAAGCCTTCTTTCCCTTCCCGGACGGTCTTCTGACGGTCGCCGAAGCCGGCGCCACCGCGGTGATCCAGCCGGGCGGTTCGATGAACGACCAGAAGGTGATCGACGCGGCGGATGAAGCCGGTTTGGCGATGGTCTTCACCGGCATGCGGCACTTCCTGCACTAAACACATTCACCATGGCGCCTTGAGCGGCCCATGGTGAGTTGGGTTACTTGAAGACCTCGTTATCCCCGGCGCCCCAGATCCTGTTCTTGTCGATCCAGCCTTTGAGGCCGGGCGCCGAAATGCGGCAGGAACGAATGGCGCAGGC
>DATFFI010000023.1:0-5654 GCA_035250225.1 Rhizomicrobium sp.
CACAATTGGGGCTTCCGCAACCAGTGCGAATTCGCCCTGCAATTCTCCTATTGCCTGGTGGCCGACAAGGGGTTGGCGGCTTGCGGCAATGGCGGGGCGCCCGGCAGTGTCGCGGCGCGGGGCTTCGGCGCCCTGATCGCCGACAAGAGCCTCAGCGCCGGCGGCGCCGATCACAAATTCCGCTGGATCGCCTGCGCCGGTGGCGCCGGCGAAGTGATCGCACGGCTGGAGCGTTCCGACCCGCCCAGCGGCCGCTGCGAACGCAATGCCGCCATCACCGCTTCCAACTGATACTCCGTCGAAGGGACCCGTCATGAACAAAAGCGCCGCCGTCAGCCTCTGTCTCGCCATTCTCGCCCATCCACTTTCCGCCTTTGCCTGCAACAGCCCGCGCGATGTCGCGGCGCTGAAGACCGCGGCGCTGCAGCAGCGCTTGATGGTGGCGGCGCTCACCTGCAAATCCACCGCCGCCTATAACCGCTTCGTGCTGGCGCACCGCGCCGAGCTGCAGCGTTCCGATGCCGACCTCAAGGATTACTTCGTGGCTAAGGGTGGCGAGAGCGGTGAGGCCGCCTATGACACCTACAAGACCAAGGTCGCCAATCTGGCGGCGCACGGCCCCGCCATCGATGCGCGCGCCTTTTGCGCCTCCACCGCCGACGAATTCGATGCGCTTTCCGCCAGTCCGGAGGGCTTGATGCATGCCCTGGCGGCGGAACGGCTGCCCGCCAATGTCTGCAGGGCGCCGGTGCTGACGGCGGCGGCCCAAATGCCCGCGCTTAAGGCGCCGGCCGCCATCAAGGTGGCGAAAGCCGAGGAGGTTGCCGGCATCGGCGCGGCCATGCCCGCCATGCCCTTTAGTGCCGCGCCGCCGCCGATGGCGCGCATGGTGCGCGAGGCCGAGCCGATCGATCCAGCCGATATCGTGCCGCCGGAAAGCTATGCCGAAGAGGCGGCGGAACCGGCGGACGACTATGCGCCGCCACGCCTGGCCGCGGCGCCGGAACGCCGCCATGACGCGTATGACGATTACGTCCCGCCCCGGCTGGCCTATGCGCAGGACCGGAGTCGTGACGAGCGTTATGACGAATATGCGCCGGCGCCGCGCTTTGCCCGCGACGCGCGCCGTGGCGAGCGCTACTGGTACTATCGCAGCCTCTATGCGCGGCCGCGGAGCTATTACCGCGACTAGACTGCGAAGCTGCGCGGCGTCCCGCCATCGCGACGCGTCTGCCACATGGTGCGGTAGGCGCTTTCGAGATGGCGGGTGAAGCGCGCCGTGTCGAACAGGGGGCAGGTCAGGCGATTGTCCGCCAGCCGGGCGCGATAGCGGCCCAGCAGCCCCGCATCGCGGGCCAGCCGGATCGCCAGCTTTTCGTAATCGTTCGGATTTTCCGTCACCAGCTCGGGCAGTCCGGCCGCCGTCAGCAGGCTGGCGGCAACGCGGCCCGGGAACGCGCTGCCGCGGCAGGTCAGGAGCGGCACGCCTGCCCATAGCGCGTCGCTGGCGGTGGTGTGGGCGTTGTAGGGCAGGGTATCCAGGAAGAGATCGGCCAGCGCCAACCGCGCCAGATGATCTTCCAGAAGAAGGCCCGGCGCGAAGATCAGGCGCTCAGGCGCCACGCCCTGTTTTTCCGCTTCCCGCTTCAGATTGGCGGCGAAAAATTCATTGTTGTCCAGCAGCCAGAGATGGCTGCCGCTACAGGCCTTCAGGATGCGCATCCAGCGCGCAAAGACCTCCGGCGCCAGCTTGTAGGCCTGGTTGAAATTGCAGAAGACGAAACCCTCTTCCGGCAAGCCGGCCGCCGCACGGGTGGGCGGTGCCTGGCGCGTGCGCTTGCTGTCGTTGGCCTGGTAGCTGTCCGGCAGCCAGGCCACGGCTTCATCATAGTAACAGGCTTCGTCTTCCGGGATCACAATGCGGTCGGCGACGATATAATCCATGAAGGGCGCGCCCAGCGTGGCCGGAAAGCCCAGATAATTGACCTGGATCGGCGCGGGCCTGGCGGCGAAGACTTCCGTGCGGGGCTTGCCGAAATAACCGTTGAGATTGACCAGTATGTCGATGCCGGCCTCGCGGATTGCGGCAGCGGTCTGGGCGTCGGACAGGCGCGTAATGTCGATGATGCGGCCGAAGGCTTTCTCCAGCCGCGCCCGCATCGGACTGCGGTCGCTGCCGCCATTGTCCAGGGCGATGATTTCGAAAGCTTCGCGGTCATGGCTTTCATAGACACCGGCCATCAGATAGGCGGTGGCCTGTTCACGGAAATCGGCGGAGACATAGCCGATACGGATCTTGCTGTTGGCGCGGGCCGTCTGGCCTGCCGTCTGGCCCGCTGCCGCCGGGGGATACTGGGCGGCGAAGATGCGCGAACATTGCTGCAGCGAGGCCGGATCGGCGCTGATCGCCTGCCAGGCGAAGGGCCGCACCACCGGCTTGCCCGCCGCCACGCCGGCCGCCAGCGCGTCGCGGGCGGCATCGAAGCCCGCCCAGTCGCCTGCCTGCATCTTCAGGTACAGCAATTCGCCTTCCAGGAAATCCATCTCCGGCTCCAGCGCAAAAGCGCGCGTCAGGTCGGACCTGGCCTCGTCATAGCGGCGCCTGGCTGCCCAGAGCAGGAAGCCGCGATTGTTGAGCGCGGTGGCGAAATCGGGTTTGAGGCGCAGCGCCTGGTCGAAACTGGCCAGCGCTTCGTCGGAACGGCCCAGTGCGCGCAACATCGCACCGCGCCGGTTCCACATTTCGGCATTCTGCGGCGCCAGCGCGACGATGCGGTCGTAATCCGCCAGCGCTTCGGCCGCCCGGCCGATGGCGCCCAGCACCAGGGCGCGATTGACCAGGCTGGGCAGATGCTGGGGTTGGGCCAGCAGGGCACGGTTGTGATCGGCCAGCGCCGCCTCGGCATCGCGCCGCTGCCAGGCCAGCAGGGCGCGATTGTTCAGCGCTTCGGGATGATTGGGCGCCCGCGCCAGGACCTGGTCATAGGCGGCTTTGGCGTCATCCGCGCGGCCCAGATCGCCCAGCACGATGCCGCGGAAGAAGACGGCTTCCGGAAAATCGGCGCGCAATGCCAGGGCCTGGTCCAGCGCCGCCAGCGCCTCATCGGACCGGCCCAGTTCGGCGAGCGTCGCGCCGCGCTGACAATGGATCTCGGCACTATGGGGCTGTGCCGCCAGGGCGCGGTCGAAGCTGGCTAACGCTTCTGTGGTGCGGCCCAGCGTGTGCAGCGCCAGGCCGTGATTGGCCAGCGCGGTGACATCGTCAGGCCGCAGGCGCAGAGCCTCTTCCAGCAGGGACACGGCTTCGGCGAGGCGGCCCTGCTGCATCCTGAGGACGCCCAGATAGTAACGCGGTTCGAACAGGCCTGGCTGTTCGGCCAGGGCACGCCGATACAGCGTCTCGGCTTCCGCCAGGCGGCCTTGCTGATGCAGGACAACACCCTGCTGCGTCAGCTGCGACAAGGGATCAGGCCGCGCCGCTGAGCCGGTCGGCCTGGGCCGCTGCCAGTGCTGTCATATTGACGATGCCGCGGGCGGTGACGGACGGCACCATCACATGGATGGGTTTGGCGACGCCCAGCAGCAGCGGTCCGACCAGCAACGCCTCGGTGGCGGCCGACAGCAGCGTCAGCGCGATATTGGCGGCATCCAGGCTGGGCATCACCATCAGATTGGCCGAGCCGGTGAGGGGGGAGTTGGAGACGTACCGTCCGCGCAGCACGTCGCTGAGGGCGGCGTCGGCATGCATCTCGCCATCGACTTCGAAATCCGCGCCCGATTCCCGGATCAGCTTCAGCGCCTTGCGCATCTTGCGGGCGCTTTCGGAATCCGAGGTGCCGAAGCTGGAGTGGGAGAGCAAAGCCGCCTTGGGGGCAAGGCCGAAACGCCGCACGCTTTTCGCCGCCAGCAGGGTCATTTCGGCGATCTGCTCGGCGGTGGGGTCGACATTCAGATGGGTGTCGCAGAAGAACAGGGCGCCCTTGGGCAGGATCAGCGCCGACAGCGCGTAAAGCCTGCTGGCGCTGGGAATGCGTGGCACGATGGGCATGATATTGGCCAGCTGGCGGGTCCAGTCGCCCAGGCCGCCGCACAGCGCCGCATCGGCTTCGCCTGTTTCCAGCAACATGGCGGCGGCGATGCCGTGACGGGTGCCGATCCAGCGCGCCGCCGATTCCGGCTGTACGCCCTTGCGCTCCACCAAGCGCTGATAGCGCGCGGACAGAGGCCCGAAAATCTCCCGGTCGGCCTGCGGATCCAGCAGGCGCACCTGCTTTGCGAAATCCAGGCGCAGGCCGAGCTTCCTGGTCTTCTCAAGAATGACCTCGCGGCGGCCGATCAGGGTGGGCTGGGCCAGGCCTTCATCCACCACCGTCTGCACCGCGCGCAGCACGCGGTCTTCCTCGCCTTCGGCATAGACGACGCGGCGGGGATTGGCCCGCGCCACGTCGAACACCGGCCGCATCAACTGGCCCGAGCGGTAGACGAATTTTTCCAGCTCGCTTTCATAGGCGTCGAAATCGGTGATGGGACGGCGGGCCACACCGGATTCCATCGCTGCCCGCGCCACGGCCGGGGCGATATGCAGGATCAGGCGCGGATCGAAGGGCTTGGGAATAATGTGCTCGGGACCGAAACCGGTCATGGCGCCGCCATAGGCCTGGGCCACCACATCGCTGCCTTCGGCGCGGGCCAGGGCGGCGATGGCTTCCACCGCCGCCACCTTCATCGCTTCATTGATGGTGGTGGCGTCGACATCCAGTGCGCCGCGGAAGATGAAGGGGAAGCAGAGGACGTTGTTGACCTGGTTGGCATAGTCCGAACGGCCGGTGGCGATGATGGCGTCGGGCCGCGCCGCCTTGGCGATATCGGGTAGGATTTCCGGATCGGGATTGGCCAGCGCCAGGATCAGCGGCCTGGCCGCCATCTGCGGCAGCCATTCGGGCTTGAGCACATTGGGCGCGGACAGGCCCAGGAAGACATCGGCGCCCACCAGTACGTCGCCCAACGTGCGGGCATCGGTCTGCCTCGCATAGCGCGCCATGTTGGGCGGCATGGCGTCGCCGCGATCCTTGTGCACCACGCCCTTGATGTCGGTGAGCGTGACATTCTCGACCGGCAGGCCCATTTCCACCAAAAGGTCGACGCAGGCCAGCGCCGCGGCGCCGGCGCCGCTGGTCACCAGCTTGATCTCTTTCAGGGTCTTTGCCTGCACCACCAGGCCGTTGCGGATGGCGGCGGCGCAGACAATGGCGGTGCCGTGCTGGTCGTCATGAAAGACCGGAATCTTCATGCGCTCGCGCAGCTTCTTCTCGATCACGAAGCATTCGGGCGCCTTGATGTCTTCCAGGTTGATGCCGCCAAAGGTGGGTTCCAGCGCCGCCACGATGTCGACGAAACGGTCGACTTCGAGCGCATCCACTTCCAGGTCGAAAACGTCGATGCCGGCGAATTTCTTGAAGAGGACGGCCTTGCCTTCCATCACCGGCTTGGAGGCCAGCGGGCCGATATTGCCCAGACCCAGCACGGCGGTGCCGTTGGTGATCACCGCCACCAGGTTGGAGCGGGCGGTATAGTCGCGGGCGGTGGCGGGATCGGCGGCAATGGCCTCGCAGGGGGCGGCGACGCCGGGCGAATAGGCCAGCGCCAGGTCGCGC
>DATFFI010000024.1:0-18038 GCA_035250225.1 Rhizomicrobium sp.
GAGGCCTACGCCAATCCCGGTATCGCCACGGCGCGGATGCAGGAACAAGGTCTGGTCCCGAAATGACGACGCGCCGTGGGTTCGTGGCCGGCCTGGCGGCGCTGGCCGCGGTTCCGGCCCGTGCCCAACCCAATCCCGCGCCTGACGTTCGTTTCGCCGTCACCGGTTCGATGGAGCAGGGAAGCCTGGCGCTGGGCCAGGCCCCGCCGGGATCGATCGTGGCGCTGGACGGGCGGCCGCTGCAAGCCACGCCCCAGGGCCGCTTCACCTTCGGCTTTGCGTACGACCAGACCGCGCCCAGCCAGGTGACGGTGCGCTATCCCGATGGCCGCGGCGACAGCCGCGCCTTCACCCCCACGGTCCGCCAGTATGATATCCAGCGCGTCAACGGCCTGCCGCAGGCGACGGTGACGCCGTCGCCGGAAGACGCGGCCCGGATCAACCGCGAAGCCGAAGAGATATTTCTGGCCCGCCTCGCCCAGACCGGCGGCAGCGATTTTCTCGCCGGCCTGGACTGGCCGGCGCCCGGCATTCTCTCCGGCGTTTTCGGCAGCCAGCGCATCAACAATGGCATACCGGGATCGCCGCATTACGGCGTCGATATGGCGGCGCCCAGCGGCACGCCGATCCGCGCCCCCGCCGATGGGGTGGTGAGCATCAGCGCCGATCATTTCCTCAATGGCGGCTTCACCCTGCTGGATCACGGCCAGGGCGTCTCCACCTCCTACCTGCACCAGTCGCAGCGGCTGGTGCGTGCCGGCGAGATGGTCCGGCGTGGGCAGGTGATCGGACATATCGGCCAGACCGGCCGCGCCACCGGTCCGCACCTGCATTGGGCGATGAACTGGTTCCAGATGCGGCTGGACCCGTCGCGCTCGACCCGCACCCCGGCGCCGCAACCGCTTTAACTATTGTCGCGCAATTTATCCGAAAACCGCTCCGCACTTTTCGGATTGCGCTTTATCGTTTCGACGCCGCCATCTGCGCCAGGTCTTTTTCCCGGGGCCAGCGGCGGTGAATCCACAGCCATTGGCCGGGATCGGCGCGCACCAGTTCCTCGATGCGGGCGGTGATGATCTCGGTCAGGCGCTGAATGTCGCGCGGTTCATCCCCGCTGGGCGTGAAGTCGGGACCGGGATGCACGGTGATGTGGAAACGCGCCCCGCCCAGCCGCTTGTTGACGACAAAGGCCATCGGTGTGCCCAGCTTGAGGGCAAAGGCGGCGGGGGCCGGCGTGGTCATGGCGTCGCGGCCGAAAAAGGACGCTGGCACGCCTTCATTGTTCTTCTGGTCGACCAGCATGTAGAGCAGCTTGCCGCCCTTGAGCATGGCCAGCATGCGCCGCGCCGCATTCTGCTTGGCGATCTGGGTTGGCGGGCCGTTGATGCCGCGCTGCCGCTCGATATAGCGCGCCACATAGGGATTGTTGGGCGGCCGTACCACGGAGGCGCCGTCATAACCGACCGTGTGCGCCGCGATCGGCATCGTCTCCCAATTGGCGAAATGGCCGGACAGGAACATCAAACCGCGCGCACCCACCGTCTGCGGCGTCAGGTCGGTCTTCATGGTGTAGGTGAGGCGCGGATTGGGCCCGACAGCCGTGAATTCCCCCAGATGCGGATATTCCCCGACCACGCGGCCCAGATTGTCCCACATGGTCATGCGGATGGCGTCGCGCTCGGCCTCCGTCATTTCGGGGAAGGCGGCTTTGAGATTGGCGCGGGCGATGCGGTCGGGCGGCAGCAGGGGGCCGAAGGTGCGCCCGATCCAGCCGCCGAAAGCAGAGGCGGCATCGATGCCCAGCAGCCGGAAAACACCCATGAAGAAAAAGAATGGCGCGGCTTCTGCGCCGTAGCGCAATTTCTCGCGCAAGGTCAGGCCGGCTTCGCTCACGGCCATAGCCCGTCCAAAAGCCGGCTCAACGCCGCTTCGTCGGCGAAGCGCGCCCGCACCGCCAGCACGGCAATGTCCTTGCGTTGTTCGGGTGGGATGCGGACCAGGTCTTTTTCCGTCGTCACCAGTTGCGCGCCCCTGGCTTTGGCGCGGGTGCGCAGCCCCGCCAGATCGTCGGGACGATAGTAATAGTGATCGGCAAAACTCTCCGTATCCTCGACCAGGGCGCCCACCGCTGTCAGCGTTTCGAAGAATTTCTTCGGCCGCCCGATCCCGGCAAAGGCCAGCACCTTCCGCCCGGCCAGATCATGCGGCAGCGGCTCCAGCCGCGCCCGCAGCACCGGTCCGCCATAGCCGGCGAGATCGGGACTGCCTTCCCCCATGATGATGACCGCATCGGCGCGCTTGAGGCCTTGCGCCACCGGTTCGCGCAAGGGGCCGGCCGGCAGCACCATGCCGTTGCCGACACGGGCGGCGCCGTCAATCACCACCAGGGACAGATCCTTGGCCAGGGCGAAATTCTGGTGCCCGTCATCCATCACGATGACACCGGCTTTCTCATTCACCGCCAGCGCGGCGCCGATGGCGCGATCACTGGAAACGATGGTGGGTGCGGTACGGGACAGCAGCAGGGCTTCGTCGCCCATCAGCCGCGCGCTGTGATGTTCCTTGACCAGGGCGGAGCCCCGCTCCTTGCCGCCATAGCCGCGGGTGAGAAAAATCGGCTTTTTCCCGCGTGCCGCCAGCATCTGGCCCACCGCGATGGCCACGGGGGTCTTGCCGCTGCCGCCGGCCGTGAGGTTACCGACGCAGATCACCGGGATGGGTGTACGATAAGGTTTGGCGACCGCGGCCTTGAAGGCGACGCTGGCGCCGTACAGTTTGCCCAGCGGCGCCAGCAGCAGCGCCGCCGCGCCCTTGTGCCGCCAGAAGCTAGGCGCGCGCATGGTTCAACAGGTCCTGCAGCAAGGTCACGCTTTTCTGCACCGCGCCTTGCAGCGAGACAGCGCCCGCCCGCGCGGCTTCGCCCGCCTGTGCGGCGCCGGCGGGGTCGGCGATGAGGTGCGCTGCCTGCCGGGCAATGTCGGCGCTGTTGGCGACATCGCCGAACCCTTGCGCCGACAGCACGGCCTGGAAGGCAGTGCGGGCATTGTCGCGATGGGGACCAGCCAGCACGGCGCAAGCGAGGCTGGCCGGTTCCAGCGGGTTGTGTCCGCCCTTGGGTACCAGGGTGGCGCCGAGAAAGCAGAAGGGCGCCAGCCGGTAGAACAGGCCCAGTTCGCCCAGCGTGTCGGCGATATAGACGGCGGTGGCGTCGGTCAGCTTTTCGCCGGCGGCGCGTCTGGCCGCGGCGCGCGTGCCGCACAGCATGGCGATATCGGCGCCGCGGGCCGGATGACGCGGCACGATGATGGTGAGAAGATCGGGAAACTGCGCCTTGAGCAGGTCATGCGCCGGCAAGACGGTTTCGTCCTCGCCTTCATGGGTCTGCGCCGCCAGCAGCACCGGCCGTGCACCGATGGCGCTTTTGAGTGCCTCCAGCGCCTGCAGATCGGCGCCCAGCGGCGGCGCATCGGCCTTCAGGCTGCCTATCACGGTGACGCCGCGCGTGCCGAGTTTGCGAAAGCGCTCGGCGATCTCCGCATCCTGCGCCAGGCAAAGGTCGAACGCGCCCAACAACGCCGCCGCCATCTTCGGCACCCGCTGCCAGCCCCTTGCCGATTTTTCGGACATACGGGCATTGACCAGCGCCAGCCTGACGCCGCGCGCAGAGGCGGTGCGGATCAGGTTGGGCCAGATATCGGATTCCACGAACAGTGCCGCTTCCGGCCGCCAATAATCCAGGAAGCGCGTCACGGCGCCCGGCAGGTCCAGCGGCACATATTGGTGGATGGCGCCCGACGGCAGGCGTCCGGCCAGCAGGGTGGCGCTGGTGACGGTGCCGCTGGTCACCAGCACCCGAAAGCCGTCGGACATCAGTTTTTCGATCAGGGGCAGGGCCGACAGGCTCTCGCCGACACTGGCGCCATGCACCCAGACCAGGCGGCCGTCGGGACGGGCGCGGCTGGCGATGCCCAGCCTTTCGCCGCGCCGCGTGACATCTTCCTTGCCCTGCGCCGTGCGCTGGCGCAGCAGCAACGGCGCCAGCGGCTGCAACACATACGTCAGCGCGCTCCAGGCCTTGAGCCCAAACGGCGTCGCGGTCATTCAGGCCGCTCCGTCGAGATTGTGATGGCTGTAAAGGTCGGCATAGAGGCCGCCCTTGGCCAGCAGTTCGGCATGGGTGCCGGCTTCCACCACACCGCCGCGGTCCAGCACATAGATGCGGCTGGCGTCGAGCACGGTCGAGAGGCGATGGGCAATCACGATGGTGGTGCGGTCATGCATCAGATGCGACAGCGCGTCCTGGACTTGGCGCTCCGAGCCCGTGTCCAGCGCGCTGGTGGCTTCATCCAGCAGCAGGATGGGCGCGTTCTTGAGCATGGCACGGGCGATGGCGATGCGCTGGCGCTGACCGCCCGACAATTTGAGGCCGCCTTCGCCCACCCGCGTGTCATAGCCCTGCGGCAATTCCAGGATGAAGTCATGCGCCGCCGCGTCCCTGGCCGCGGCTTCGATTTCAGCGCGAGACGCGCCTGGGCGGCCCAGCGCGATATTGTCGGCGATACTTTCGTCGAACAGGATCGCGTCCTGGGTGACCAGCGCGATATTGGCCCGCAAGGAATCCTGTGTCACTTTTCGAATGTCAGTGCCGTCGATGGCGATTTCGCCCGCATCCACGTCATAGAAGCGCAGCAGCAGGTTGAAGATGGTGGTCTTGCCCGAACCGGAAGGTCCGACCAGCGCCACCTTGCTGCCCGGCGGGATATCCAGGTCCAGGCGGGTGACCGCGGTGTCGGCGCCGTCCTGATAGGAAAAGCCGACGCCGGAAAAGCGCACCGCGCCGCCCCTGGGCGCGCGTTCGACCTTCAGGCTCGTCGCGCCGGGCGCATCCAGGATGGCGGGGCGAGAGTCGATCTGTGCGAAGATGCGGTTGGCGGCGGCGATGCCGGGCTGGGCGCTGGGCCAGAGCTGGCTCAGGTTTCGGACGGGTTGCTGGGCCAGGAGCAGGGCGGTCAGGAAGCCGCCGAATGTGTCGGCGGTGAGACCGGCATGCAGGGCCTGCCAGCCCGCGACGTAGAGGACGGCGGCAATCACGGCGCCCATGAAGAGTTCGGTCAGGGGCGCGGCGGCGGCGCGCAATCGCACCGCCTTCAGCAAGGTACGCAACCGCTGCTGCAGGCTGGTCCGCACTCGGCCGATGACATGTTCCTCCAGGCCATAGGCCTTGACGATACGGCGCGCATCCATGGCTTCGGACAGGGCGACGGAAAGATCGCCGGTTTCTTGCATACCGCGCGTGGCGGCACGGCGCATCGAGCCGCCCAGCCGCTCCATCGCCCAGGCAACCGCCGGCATGACCACCAGCGCGAGAACGCAAAGCTGCCAGTCCACCCACAGCGCATAACCCAGGTAGAAGACCAGCGAGACCGCCTCCAGGAAGATCGCCGCCACGCCCAGGGTGAAGGCGTCGCGCAACAGCGTGGCGTCATAGAGAAAGCCGGAGACGAACTGGCCGGAATGCACAGCGTTGAGGGTGGAGAGATCGCGCCGCACCAGGCTCCGGAACATGTCCTGCTGGGCTGCCGCTACCGCCTTTTCGCCAAGCGTGTCGATCAGGGCCTTGCCGATGAAGAGGCCCATAGCGCGCAAGGCGATGGTGGCGAAAGCGATCAGGGACAAGGGCAGCAACCAGGATTCCACGCCCCGGTCGAAAATCTGTTTCAGGACCAGCTTGACGAGTTGGGGCAGCAGGCCGCCCGCCGCCGCCGCCAGCAGCATGGCGAGAATGCCGATCAGCAGAAGATGCCACTGGCCGCGGACGTAATCGCGCAGCAGCCGCGCCACGACCTGGCCCGCGCCAAGCGGCTTCGCGGCAGGGGGTGCGGCGGGGGGAACAACCATTGGCCTGTCGTCTAGCACGGGCCCATGCGGCCCGCGAGGGCGAAAAAGCCTTAAGGCTACAACCGCTTAGTGGTCGTGCGGGTGATCCGGGTCCATCAAATGATGGATGTGCACCACGAAATAGCGCGTCTGGGCGCTGTCCACCGTGCCCTGCGCCTTGGCGGCCCAGGCGGCGCGGGCTTCGGCGAAATTCGGGTAGATGCCGACAATGTCGAGCTTGGAGAGGTCCTTGAACTCGATGCCGTCGGTGGAGGTCAGTTCGCCGCCGAAAACCAGATGCAGCAATTGCTTGGGCGTGCCCTTGGCCATGACCGGTTTCCGTTTCGATTGCGGGCGTATTGAAGCCGAATCGGCGGGCGGCTCTAAGCTCTCTTATTGTCGCACGCGGGAGCGACCGCCCAGCAGGCCGCGGCAGCGCGGCTGTCGTTAGGCGGCGCGACCAATCTTTGAGAGAATCTCATCATGCAAACTTGCGCCAGCGGCGATCATGGTGGATTGCCGCGCTTCCGGGCCATTGTAGCGCAAAGGCGCCCCGTGGCGGTCGGTGATGCGGCCGCCGGCTTCGCGCACAATGATGTCGGCCGCCGCCAGGTCCCAGTCGCGCTTGGCGGAAAGGCTGAGCGTGGCGTCGAAGCTGCCGTCGGCCACCAGCGCCACCCGGTAGGCGACCGAGTTGCGGGTTTCGACTCGCATCTGCGGCCAGGGCGGCGCGGTCAACATGCCGCGATCACCGAGCATGGCGCAGCCGGTGAGGCTATGACAGGCGCTGACATGGATGGTCTCGCCATTGCGGGAGGCGCCGGCGCCGGCGCGCGCCTTGTAGAGATGATCCAGCATGGGATTATAGACCACGCCCGCCACCGGCACGCCCTCCTCAACCACCGCGGCGCAGATGGTGAAATGCGGCCGCCCCTTCAGAAAGGCGACGGTGCCGTCGATGGGATCGACGATGAACAGGACGCGATGATCCAGCCGCTTCAGGTCGTCAACGCTTTCTTCCGAAAGCCAGCCATAGTCCGGCCGTGCCGCCGTCAATGTGTTGCGCAGCCAGGCGTCGACTTCCAGATCGGCTTCGGTAACTGGGCTGCCACCCTGCTTGCTCCAGCTCTTGCAACCTTCCTCGAACCGCCGCCGCGCGATGTCGCCGCCGGCGCGGCAGGCAGCTTCCAGAAGGGCAAGGTCAGCGGTGGACAGATCAGGCTCCCGCTATGGTCATCCCATCGATACGCACGGTCGGGGCATTGGTGCCCTGGCGGAACTCAAGGTCGCTGGCCGGGACCAGGCGCGCGAACATGTCGGTGAGATTGCCGGCGATGGTGACCTCGGAAACGGGATAGGCTTTGCTGCCATTCTCGATCCAGAAGCCGGCGGCGCCGCGGCTGTAATCGCCGGTGACGGGATTGACGCCCATGCCCATCAGCTCGGTGACGTAGAAGCCCTGTTTGATGTCGGCGATCAGTTCATCCGGCGACAGCGTCCCCGCCGCCAGGTAGAGATTGGTGGCGGATGGTCCGGGCGGGCCGCCGGTGCCGCGTGCGGCATGACCGGTGGTGGCAAGCCCCAGTTGCCGGGCGCTGGCGCAATCCAGCAGCCAGGTGGTGAGGACACCCTTGTCGATCAGGGCGGTGCGGCTGTTGGCGACGCCTTCGCCGTCGAACGGCTTGGAGCGCAGTCCGCGCATCCGGTGCGGGTCGTCGATGATCGAAACATTGGCGCCGAAAACCGGCTGGCCCAGCCTGTCCTTAAGGAAAGAAACGCCGCGGGCGATCGAGGCGCCGGAAATGGCCCCGGCGAGATGACCCACCAGGCTGGAGGATTCGCGCGGATCGAACACCACCGGCACGCTTTGCGATTTGGCCTTGCGGGGATTGAGACGCTCGATGGCGCGCAGGCCGGCGCGGCGCCCGACAATCTCCGCGCTTTCCAGGTCGCCGCCATGGCGCGCCATCGCGAAATCATGATCACGTTCCATGCCGGTGCCTTCGCCGGCCAGCACGGCGACGCCGATGGAATGGCTGGTGCCGGCATAGCGGCCGTAAAAGCCGGTGCTGGTCGCCAGCGCCACGGCGTTGCGCGAGAAGGAGGCGCCGCCGCCTTCGGAATTGGTTACGCCCTTGACCGCCATGGCGGCGCCTTCGACGCCACGCGCCAGTTCGATCAGCCGATCGGCGCTGGGCTCGGCGGCATCTTCCAGGTCGAGGGCGGGGATGTCGCGCGCCAGCCGGTCTTCGGGGGCGAGGCCGGCATATTTGTCTTCCGGCGCCAGCCGCGCCATCGCCACGGCGCGGGCGGGCAACCCCGCCAGGGCGTCGGCGGAAAAATCGGTCGAGGAGACGATGGCGACCCTGTTGCCGACAAAGACGCGCAGGCCCAGATCATTGCCTTCGGCGCGCTCGACATCTTCCAGCTTGCCCAGCCGGTAGGACACCGAGGAAGAAATGCCTTCCACGAACAGCGCGTCGGCGGCATCCGCCCCGGCTTTTTTTGCCGCCGCCAGGACGGCGGCGAGGATGGCTTGCGGGTCCTTGGGCTGGGCGGTCATGGGGCTCCGATGCCCGAAAACCGCCTCATGCGTCAAGCGCGGGCCGGCCTTTTTATTTCCAGATCGGCTTGCCGCTTCCCGGCAAACCCAACCTGTTCCATTTATCCGTGACCTCGCGGATGACTTTTTCCTCCATCGCGATCTTCTTGCCCCATTCGCGATGGGTCTCTGGCGGCAGTTTGTTGGTGGCGTCGAGCCCGATCTTGGAACCCAAGCCCGATTCCGGCGAGGCGAAGTCCAGATAATCGATCGGCGTGCTTTCGATCAGGGTGACGTCGCGGGCGGGATCCATGCGGGTGGAGACCGCCCACATCACATCCTTCCAGTCGCGCGCATCGATATCGTCGTCCACCACGATCACCCATTTGGTGTACATGAACTGGCGCAGATAGGACCATACCGCCATCATCACGCGCTTGGCATGGCCGGGATAGGCCTTCTTGATGCTCACCACGGCGATGCGATAGGAGCAGCCTTCCGGCGGAAGCCAGAAATCCACGATCTCGGGGAATTGCTGCTTGATCAGCGGCACGAAGACTTCGTTGAGCGCCTCGCCCAGCACCGAAGGCTCGTCCGGCGGCCGCGCCGTATACGTGGACAGATAGATCGGGTTCTTCCGCATGGTGACGGCGGTGACGGTGAAGACCGGGAACTGCTCCACCGAATTGTAATAGCCGGTATGGTCGCCATAGGGGCCTTCATCGCGATAGTCGGAAAGTGAAACCTCGCCTTCGATCACGATCTCGGCCTCGGCCGGCACTTTGAGCGGCTGGCTGACGCAATCGGCCAGTTCGACGCGCTGGCCGCGCAACAAGCCGGCGAACTGGTATTCCGACAGCGTCTCGGGCACCGGCGTCACCGCCGCCAGGATCATGCCGGGATCGGCGCCGAGCACGGCCGCCGCGGGCAGGGGGGCGGTTTTCTCCTTGCCCCAGCGGGCATGATGCTGGGCGCCGCCGCGATGCTTGAGCCAGCGCATGATGGTCTGGTTCTTCGACAGGACCTGCATGCGATAGATGCCGAGATTGTAATTGTCCTCGCGCGCGTCTCTGGGGCCCCTGGTCACCACCAGCGGCCAGGTGATCAGCGGCGCCGGCTCGCCCGGCCAGCACGTCATGACCGGCAATTTGCCGAGGTCGATATCCTCGCCGCGCAGCACGATCTCCTGGCAGGCGGGTTTGGCGACGGTTTTGGGCTTCATCGCCAGCACGGTCTTGACCAGCGGCAGCAGTTCCGCCGCTTCACCAAAAGAACGTGGCGGCTGCGGCTGGCGCAACTGCGCCAGCAATTCGCCGACTTCGCGCAGGTCCAGGGCCGTGCTGCGTTCGATGCCGCCCATCGTGACGCCCATGGCGACGCGCTTGACGGTGCCGAAAAGATTGACCAGCACCGGAATGTCGCTGACCGAGCCGTCGGCCCGCACCGGTTTTTCGAAGATCACCGCCGGGCCGCTTTCGGCGATCAGGCGGGTCTGGATCTCGGTCATCTCCAGCACAGTGGAAACCGGCTCGCGCACACGCACCAGGTCGCCGTCCCTTTCCAGGCGGCTGATGAAGTCCCGCAAAGATTTATAGGCCATGGGTCAACGCTTCAGGGCGTAGCTCGGTGTCTTGGCGTTATGACGCGCATAGAGGAAATACACCACAAGGCCGATGGCAAACCAGATCGCCAGCCGGATCCAGGTATCCAGGGGCAGGCCCGCCATCATGGCGCCGCAGACCAGTATGCCCAGGATGGGAACCAGCGGCACCAGCGGTGTGCGGAAGGGGCGATGGACATCGGGATGGGTCTTGCGCAGCACGATCACCGAAACACAGACCAGCACAAAGGCGGCCAGGGTGCCGATGGAGACCAGCTCGATCAGCAAATCGTGGGGCAGGAAGGCCGAGAGCAGGGCCGCCACCACACCGATCATGATGGTGGAGACATGAGGAGTGCGGAACTGGGGATGCACCCTGGCGAAGAGCGGCGGCAGCATGCCATCGCGCGACATGGCGTAGAAGATGCGCGCCTGTCCCAGCAGCAGCACCAGCACCACGGTCCCCAGGCCGAGTACGGCGCCGATATTGACCAGCTGCACCAGCCAGTCGAGCGCGCCGCCGGCGGCTTCGACCGCCTTGGCCACCGGCTGCGGCACATTCAGGGTGGTGTAGTCGGCCATGCCGGTCATCACCAGGCACATCAGGATGTAAAGGATGGTGCAGATCGCCAGCGAGCCCAGGATGCCGATCGGCATGCTGCGCTGGGGATTCCGGCACTCCTGCGCCGCCACCGAGACGGAATCGAAACCGATATAGGCGAAGAAGACGACGCCGGAGGCGCGCAGAATGCCGCTCCAGCCATATTCGCCGAAGATGCCGGTATTCTCGGGAATGAAGGGGGTGAGATTACCGGGTACGATATAGGCAAGGCCGAAACCGATCACCAGCAGGACCACCAGCAGTTTCAGGACCACGATGGCGGCGTTGAAATTGGCGCTGGCGCGGATGCCGACCACCAGCAAGGCCGTGAGGAGCAGGATCAGCGCCGCGGCCGGCAGGTTGATCACGGCGCCGGACAGATGCATCGCGCCGGACGCGGCATCCCAGGTCACGGGTGACGTGGAAAGATGGTCGGGAATATGGATGCCGATCGAGGCCAGCATGCCCTTGAAGTAACCGGCCCAGCCCACCGACACGGCAGAGGCCGCGGCCAGATATTCCAGGATCAGGTCCCAGCCGATGATCCAGGCGAAGAATTTTCCCAGGGTGGCGAAGCTATAGCTGTAGGCGCTGCCGGCCACCGGGATCATCGAGGCGAACTCGGCATAGCAGAGACCTGCCAGCAGGCAGCCCAGGCCTGCGACCAGGTAGGAAATCATCACGGCGGGGCCGGCATAGTTGGCGGCGGCCTGGCCGGTGGAAACAAAGATGCCGGCGCCGATGATGGCGCCCACTCCCAGCATGATCAGGTGGATGGGGCCCAGGGCGCGGCGGAGTTCATTGCCCCCTTCTTCGGCGTCGGGCCCATCTTCAACATTAGGAATGAGTGGGATTCCAGACATATGTGCCCCGGCAAATTCGGCGCACTCTGCCAGAGCGTCCCAGCTTCGCCTAGTGCTGCCGCGTCAACCGGTACACGCTGGTCTGGCGAATTTCCCGATCCTCGAGATCGCGCGTGGTCTGCACATTATACGTGCTCAGCTTCCGGGTGCGGTCCTTGGGGAAATAACTGCGGCCGGGATCGCCCATCAGCACCTCGGCTTGCAGGGGCCTCACCCAGGCCAGCAGGCTTTCGGCCAGCGGCCTTTCATAGAACAGATCGCCGACCAGGATCACATCCCAGGGGGCGGTGCCGCCGATCAGATTGCAAGTGGCCACTTTCACCGTCACGCCATTGATCGTCGCATTGCGGGCGATGGCAGCCGCGGCGAAGACATCGATATCCGCCGCCGTGACGCGGGCGGCGCCGGCTTTCATGGCGGCGATGCCGACCAGGCCGGAACCGGCCCCGATATCCAGCACCCGCTTGCCCGCCACGCTTTGCGGATGATCGAGAATGTAGCGCGCCAGCGCCTGGCCGCCGGCCCAGGCGAAGGCCCAATAGGGGGGCGGTACGCCCATCTCCTGCAATTCCTCCTCGGTCTTGCGCCAGAGCGGTACCACCTCGGCGGCCAGATGCAGGGTGATCTCCGGGACCAGGGGCGGCGTCATCGCCACCGTGTTGTCGCGAATGAAATCATCCGGGTTTGACGTCATGGCGCAGCGGGGCCCAGAATGTCCCGGACCGAAGGATGGAGCGGGGGATGCCGGACGGGCGCTATCAGAGCTTTGCCGAATTCTATCCCTTCTATCTCAGCGAACATTCCCGGCGGGAGACGCGGCGAATTCATTTCATGGGCTCGGCGCTGGCGCTGCTGTGCCTGTTGTGGGCGCTGCTGAGCGGCGAAGCGCGCTGGTTCCTCGCGGCGGTGATTTGCGGCTATGGCTTTGCCTGGTTCGGCCATGTCTTCTTCGAGAAGAACCGCCCCGCCACGTTTCGCTATCCGCTCTATAGCCTGATGGGCGACTGGAAGATGTTCTGGCAGATCCTGACCGGAAAAATCGCGTTCTGATGACTCTGGCACCTAGGCGAACCAGTTGGTGGCGGCGAAGGCCAGCGCGATCAGGGCGCCAGTGTCCCGATTGGCGCGGAACAGGACCAGGCAGCACTGCGGGTCGCCAATGTCCAGCTTGCGCACCTGCCAGGCCAGATGCGCGCCCGCCAGCAGCATCAGCGGCGTGAACTGCCAGCCGGCATGGGCGGCATAGCCGGCCGCCAGTATCAGGGTGAAGGCGATGACGTAAAAGCGCGTGACCCAGGCGCCCGCATTGTCGCCGAACAGGCGGGCGGTGGATTTGACGCCGATCAGCGCATCGTCGTCGCGGTCCTGCAGCGCATAGATGGTGTCATAACCCAGGGTCCAGAAGATCAGGCCGGCATAGAGGAAGAGCGCGGGCCAGCCGATCTGGCCGGTCTGGGCGGCAAAGCCCATCAGGGCGCCCCAGTTGAAGGTCAGTCCCAGCCAGGCCTGGGGCCACCAGGTGATCCGCTTCATGAAAGGATAGGCCGCGACCAGCAGCAGCGAGGCCGCGCCCAGGATGATGGTGAAGCGGTTCAGTTGCAGCAGGATCACCAGACCCACGAGGCATTGCAGCAGCAGGAAGGCGATGGCCAGCTCGACGCTGATGGCGCCGGAAGGAATCGGGCGCCCGCGCGTCCGCGCCACCTCGGCGTCGATCTTGCGGTCGACGATATCGTTGAAGGTGCAGCCCGCGCCCCGCATCACCACGGCGCCCAGGCCGAACAGGATGACACAATAAAGGTCGCGCCATTCGCTGAAGACGCGGTCCTGGGCGGTGGCGCCCAGGATCAGGCCGAAGACGCAGGGCCAGAACAGCAGCCAGATGCCGATCGGCCGGTCCAGCCGCATCAGCTGGATATAGGGCCGCAAGGGCCGGGGCAGATGATCCAGCCAGTGGGCGGCGAGTGCGTCGGCGGGTTGCGAATTCGAGGACATATGTTTCAAGTGTGGCATGGCTGAGGACGTAACAGAAGCGGATGTGAGGGAAGCAGGGGGACGGACCCGCCTCTTTGTGGGAGCCGATCTGGGCGAAGGCATGGCGGTGCCGCTGGACGAGGCGCAGGCGCATTACCTGATCCATGTCATGCGGGCGAAGGCGGGCGACCGCGTGCGGCTGTTCAACGGCCGTGACGGTGAATGGACCGCAACCATCGAAACCGTCACCAAGCGCGGGGTCGTCCTGAAGGCCACGGCCCAAACCGAAAGCCAGAAGCCGGTTCCCGACATCTGGCTGGTCTTTGCGCCGGTGAAAAAGACGCCGGCCGATTATCTGGCGCAGAAGGCGACGGAACTGGGCGTGCGCCGGCTGCAGCCGGTCTTCACCCGCCGCACCATTGTCACCCGCGTTAATGAAGAGCGGCTGCTGGCCAATGCGGTGGAAGCGGCGGAACAGTCCGACCGCCTTTCGGTGCCGGAGATCGCCGCGCCGCTGACCCTGGAAAAATTATTGAACAACTGGCCGGCGGAACGCCGGCTGTATTTCTGCGACGAGGGCGGTGATGCCCAGCCGCTGGCGAAAGCCGCCGCTGCGGGACCTGCCGCGATTCTGACGGGACCCGAAGGCGGCTTCGATCCGGCCGAACGCGAGATGCTGCGTGGGCTACCGTTCGTGACACCGGTCACGTTGGGGCCGCGCATCTTACGCGCCGACACCGCCGCGCTGGCGGCGCTGGCGGTGTGGCAAAGTGTGGCCGGCGATTTTCAGGCGTAGTGTTTGTCGTGGATGCCCTGCAGGCTGCGCCGAATGCCAGCCGACCGAAACTTTGAGCGTATGATCGTGGTCGCAGGGTGCGGGTGAAGCGCGCACGGCGCTTTCGGCAATGACTTCATCTTGGGAGCTCATGAGGTCTCCTTTTTCAGTGCCGCTTCCAGCGCATCCATGCTAACTAGCGGGAAACGAAAACCAGCCTTCGCGCTCCCCAGGGTCGTCATGTCCATTCCGCAGTCCGCCGGCGGCCTCATCCAGAGCCGCGACGATCTGGTTCGTCACTTGTCCAGGGGCTGCAGGCCCAAGGCGGAATGGCGCATCGGCACCGAGCACGAGAAATTCGTCTACGACCTCAAGACCATGAAGCCGGTCAGCTATGACGGCACCCCCGGCATCCGCCGGCTGCTGGAGGGCATGACCCGCTTCGGCTGGCAGAGGGTCGCGGAGGGCGAAAACATCATCGGCCTGACCCAGAATGGCGCCTCGCTCTCGCTCGAGCCCGGCGGCCAGTTCGAACTGTCCGGTGCGCCGCTCAGGACCGTGCATGAGACCTGTGCCGAGGTGAACACGCATCTGGAGCAGATACGCGCCGTGGCGAGCGAGCTCGGCGTCGGCATGCTGGGTTTCGGTTTCGCACCCAACTGGACGCTGGACGAAACCCCGGTAATGCCCAAGGGGCGCTACGGCATCATGCGCCGCTACATGCCTAAGGTGGGCGGCTATGGCCTGGACATGATGTTCCGTACCTGCACCGTGCAGGTGAACCTCGATTTCGGCTCCGAAGCCGACATGGTGAAGAAATTCCGCGTCAGCCTGGCGCTGCAGCCCGTCACCACCGCCCTGTTCGCCAACTCGCCCTTCCGCGAAGGCCGGCCTTCGGGCTTCCTGTCCTACCGTGCCCAGATATGGGGCGATGTCGACAATGCCCGTTCCGGCATGCTGCCTTTCGTTTTCGAGGACGGCATGGGGTTCGAGCGCTATATCGACTACGCCCTCGATGTGCCGATGTATTTCGTCTATCGCGACGGCAAGTATATCGACATGGCGGGACGCAGCTTCCGCGATTTCCTGGCGCGCAGGATTCCCGAGGTCGCCCATATCGAACCCGCCATGAGTGACTGGGCCGACCATCTCACCACCATCTTCCCGGAAGTGCGGCTCAAGAACTTCCTGGAAATGCGCGGCACCGATGGCGGCCAGTGGCGGCGCATCTGCGGTATGCCGGCGCTGTGGGTGGGCATCCTGTATGACGATGTGGCGCTGGATGCCGCCTGGGACCTGGTCAAGGACTGGACGGCGGAAGAACGCCAGGCGATGCGCGATGCGGTGCCGCGCCTGGGCTTTAAGACTCCGTTCCGGAAAGCCACGGTACGTGAACTGGCGCATGGCATGATCGAGATTTCGGCGGCGGGCCTGAAGCGCCGCGCAGCGCTCGATGCCGGCGGCATGAGCGAGGAAGGCTTTCTCGGCCCGCCGCGCGAACTGGTCAATCGCGGTTACACGCGCGCGGAAGAGATGCTGAAAAATTACTACGGCATCTGGAACAAGGACCTGGGGCATCTCTTCCAGGAATATAATTTCCTGTAGACCTGCGGCCGTGTCCGCCTGTGCGGTTCGTTTCTTACTTGCGTTCTTCGGGCAGGGGGATGAACTCCCCGTCATCTCCCGGGATGATCCCGAAGGCCCCGTCCCTCCATTCCTGCTTGGCGCGCTCGATGCGCTCGCGCGAGGAAGAGACGAAATTCCACCAGATATGCCGCGGGCCATCCAGTGGCGAGCCGCCCAGCAGCATGACGCGCGCGGGGGCATGGGCGAAGAGGGTGACCTCTTCCTCCGGATACAGCATCAGCATCGATCCCGCCTTGTGGGTTTCGGTGCCGTGCAAATCGCCGCCGCTTTCCACTTCGCCTTCGACCACCAGAAGCGCGCGCTCGCGATGTTCCAGGTCATATTGCAGGCTGCCGCCGGCCTCGAAGCGGGCATCGGCATAGAGCATGGGCGAGAAGGTTTTGACCGGCGATGTCAGGCCGAAGCCGGTGCCCGCGATCATGCGCAGCATGACATCTTTTTCGATGCGCTCGGGCAATTGGTGGGCGGGAAAATTCTGGAAATGGGGCGGGGTTTCCTCGTCATCCTCGGGCAGGCCGACCCAGCTCTGGATGCCGTGCATGCGATGACCGCCGGCCCGCAGCTCCGCGCCGGTGCGTTCGGAATGGGCGATGCCGCGGCCGGCGGTCATCCAATTGACGTCGCCGGGCCGGATCTCCTGCACCGAACCGATCGTGTCGCGATGGGTCTGGCCGCCATCGAACAGATAGGTGACGGTGGCCAGGCCGATATGCGGATGCGGCCGCACGTCGATGCCCTTGCCGGGCGGAAAATCCACCGGCCCGAAATAATCGAAAAAGACAAAAGGACCGATGGCACGGCGCCCAGGCTGCGGCAGGAGTCTCCGGACCATGAAGCCCCCGCCCAGATCATGGGCTTTGCCGGGAAGTGGGATCATGTATTTCCTATAGCGCGGGCGCGCGTGTTGCGGAAGCAGCTTTGCGGGCCGCGGCTTTGCCTGTAGGTTTTCGGCAAAGCGGATACCGACGCCGCAACCAGGGTAGAACTGCCATGCGCAAATCCATTCTGACGCTGCTGGCCGGCGCCGCCGTCCTCGCCATTCCCGCCGCTGTGGCGCAGAACCGCGACGATGCCTTGCAGATGATTTCCGTCGATGTCGAAGGCGGCGGCGGCACGGTCTTCGTCACGCCCAACAAGCGGGTGGTGGTGATCGATACCGGCAATCCGGACGCCAGCGGCGCCACCGGCAACTATCCCAGTTCCCAGCGCCTGGTCGATGCGATCAAGGCCGCCGGCGGCACCAAGGTCGATTACCTCATCACCACGCATTACCATGGCGACCATATCGGCGGCATGGAAGGCTTCATCAAGCGTATTCCGGTCGACACCTTCGTCGATCATGGCGAGAATCGCGAGATCCGCGGCACCATGTCTTCCGGCGGGCTGATCGGACCCGACTGGCGCATCCTGGGGCCCAATGGCCAGCCGCAGGCAGGCCGCGGCGGCGCGGTGCCGCCCCCGCCGGCCGACCCGAATGTACCGCCGCTCAACTCCACCGAGGGGCAGTATCGCAACACCTATTTGAAGCTGATCGGCAATTCCAAGCACCGCGTGGTCAAGACCGGCGACCGCATCCGGATCGACGGGATGGATATCCACGTCGTCAGCGCCGACGCGGTGATGCCGTCCAAAGCGCCGCGGGGTTCGCGTGGCGCGGTGCCGGAATGCGCGGCCATGCCGGGCATGGCGTCAAATGGCGGCGAGGAGAATACCCGCTCCACCAGCGTCGTCATCACCTATGGCCGGACGAAGATCGCCGCCTTTGGCGACCTGACCTGGGACCGTGAAAAGGACCTGTTCTGTCCCCAAGACAAGATCGGCAAGGTGGATGTCTATCTCTCCAGCCATCATGGCACGCCATTGTCGGGCAGCCCGGCGATGGTGAATTCGCTGCAGCCCATCGTCACCATCATGGGCAACAGCCCCACCAAGGGCGGACACCCCGAGCGGGTGCAGACCATCAAGTCCAACCCCCGGCATCAGGGCTTATGGCTGCTGCATGCCGCGCGCAATACGCCGCAGGTAAACGAAAATTTTGACATGATCGCCAATCCGGATCCCGCGCAGGGCGCGGTGGATAAGGCGCATAATCTGCGTTTGCGCATCCGTCCCAATGGCGAGATCACCGTCATCAATGAGCGCAACGGCTACAACCGGAC
>DATFFI010000025.1:0-24520 GCA_035250225.1 Rhizomicrobium sp.
TCGATGCGATGGATGGTGTGGCGCCAGCGCCGCTCATGGCGGAAGAGGTCCGTGAAGCTGGGCTCGGTGGCGGTATGGGCGACGCCCAGCGCCGGCATCGCCAGCGTATGGCCCATGGCGCGCACGGCGCGGCCGATCTCGTAATCGTCGGCCAGGCAATCGGCGAAAGCGGCAAAGCCGCCGACATCGTCCAGCGTCTTGCGCGACAGTGCGATGGTGGAGCCGAAACAGGGCGAGGCCAGGCCCAGCGAGGTGCCGACCACGACATTGGGCAGGAAGTCGTAGGACGTGCCCATCGCCGCCAGCCGCGACCACAGGCTCTTGTCGCCGGCCACGACTTCGCCGGTATAGAGGCAGGTGACGATACCGACGCCGGGACGCTGTAGCGCCTCGACCACCTGCGACAGCCAATGCGGCATGACGCGGATATCGCTGTCGGCCAGCACCAGGGTTTCGTGCCTGGCGCTGCCCATCATGTTGATCAGGTTGGAGACCTTGGCGTTGGCGCCATGCTGCGCCGTGTCCGCCACCATCGTCATGTCGGCCTGCGGATATTTGGCCTGCAGCGCCCGCACCACCGCGATGGCGGGATCGGCCTGGTCATGCACGCCGAAGACGATCTGCACCGCGCCGGAATAATCCTGGCGGCAAAAGCTTTCGAGATTCTCGAACAGGCCCGGCTCACAGCGATAGAGCGGCTTGAGGATGGTGATGGACGGATGGGCCTTGGGGCCCGGCGTGCGGACCGCCATGAAGCGGCGAACCAGGAAAGCGGCGAAGACGGCATACGCCGCCCCGGCCAGCGAGAACGCCACCAGCGCAAAGCCGACCCATGTGAAAACCAACGCCATCTGCCTTCCCGGAGCGCCCGCCCTGTTCGCCCCTTATTAGTTATTCGCACCCGCAGCGCCAAGCCTCTTGCTGTTACCATTTGCGACAGGCAGGAACCCACAAGTCCTTGATCGGGCTTGAAAATGTCAACTTTTCGGGTTCCCTGGGGCTCCAAAAGCACACTTAATACTGAAAAAGCCGGTCTCCCCGTGCCCAAGCCCCATGCTAAGAGCCCCCCATGCCCGCCCCCTTACTCGGCCCCCTCCAGATCGGGGATGTGACCATTCCCGGCCGGGTTCTGGCCGCCCCCATGACGGGGGTGACCGACCTGCCGGCCCGCCGGATCGCGGTGCGGGAAGGCGCGCCTTATGTCGCCACCGAGATGGTGGCCTGCGATGCCTTCGCCAAGGGCCGTCCCGACGTGGTGCGCCGGGCCGCCGGTGAAGACCTGCCGCTCAAAGTGATCCAGCTGGTGGGGCGTGACCCGCAATGGGTGGCGGCGGGCGCGAAGCTGGCGGAAGCAGCCGGCACCGACATCATCGACCTGAATTTCGGTTGTCCCTGCAAGGAAGTGACCGGCGCGCTTTCGGGTTCTGCCCTGATGCGCGAACCCGAACTGGCGGCGCGCATCATCAGCGCCGCGGTGGACGCGACGTCGCGGCCAGTGACGCTGAAAATGCGCCTGGGCTGGGACGACAACAGCCGCAACGCGCCGGACCTGGCGGCGCAAGCCCAGGCGCTGGGCGTCAAAGCAATTACCGTGCATGCCCGCACCCGCAAGCAATTCTATACCGGTATCGCCGACTGGAATGCGGTGGCTGAGGTGCGAAAGGCCATCACACTTCCTCTTATTATCAATGGGGACATTGTCGATGCCGCCTCGGCGCGCGCTGCCATGGCCCGTTCCGGCGCCGATGCGGTGATGCTGGGACGCGGGACCTATGGCCGGCCCTGGGCCATGGCCAGTATCGGCCGCGCCCTGGACGGAGAATCCGAACAGGAACCGGAGCTGAGCCACCGGCTGGAGGTGGCGCTTCAACATTTCAGCGACACGCTCAAATTTTACGGCGATGGCCTGGGCCTGAAAATATTCCGCAAACATCTGGGCTGGTACGTCGAAAAGGCATTTATGCCTGCGGATGCGGCGGAACGGCGGGCCGCCAAGGCCCGATTGTGTCAAATAGACAGCGCTCGAACTGTCGAAACCTCGTTGACCGCACTTTGGTCCGATTCAGCACTTCCAATGTCCGCTGGCGTGACTATGTAGAGGGCGCGAAAAGGCTCTTTAATTCGCCGCCGGCACATCGCCGGCATTTGAACGATTATCCGGGGGTCCTGAATGCGTCGGTTTCTTCTTCTCGGCACGTTGAGCGCAGCCCTGCTCGCAGGCTGCGAGCAGCAGCAGGCCGGCGGCCCGCCGCAGATGCCTCCCGCCTCGGTTGGCGTCATCACCATCACCGAAGAGCCGGTGGCGCTGGCGACCGAACTGCCGGGGCGGACCTCGCCCTTCGCGGTTTCGGAAGTGCGGCCGCAGATCTCCGGCCTGGTCAAGGCGCGACTTTTCACCGAAGGCTCGAATGTGCGCGCCGGCCAACCGCTCTATCAGATCGATCCCGCCCCTTACCAGGCGGTGCTGGACAGCGCCGAAGCGAGCCTGAGCAGCGCCCGCACGCGGGCCGAGCGCTATGCCGCGCTCCAAAAGCAGAACGCCATCAGCGCCCAGGACAATGACGATGCCCAGGCGGCCTACAAACTGGCCCAGGCGAACGTGCGGAGCGCGCGCATCAATATGGGCTATACCCGCATCACCGCGCCGATCAGCGGCCGCATCGGCGCCTCGGCCGTGACGGTCGGCGCGCTGGTGACGGCGCAGCAGGCCACCGCGCTCGCCACCATCTCCACCCTCGATCCGATCTATGTCGATATCGACCAGTCCAGCAACGAGTTGATCGCGCTGCAGCGCGCGGTGCAGCAGGGCAGCGTCGATCCCAAGGCGCCGGTCACGGCGGCGGTGACGCTGAAATTCGATGACGGCACCAGCTATGCGCATCAGGGCCGGCTGCAATTCACCGACGTGACGGTCGATCCCGCCACCGGCGCGGTGCGCCTGCGTGCGCTCTTTCCCAACAAGGAAGGCCTGTTGCTGCCCGGCCTTTATGTCCGCGCCGTGGTGACGCAGGGCGTCGACACGCACGGCATCCTGGTGCCGCAATCGGCCGTGGGCCATGACCCCAAGGGCGAACCCACCGTGCTGGTGGTGGACGCCAAGAATTTCGCGCGCCTGCGCCTGATCAAGACCGGCCGTACCGTCGGCACCAAATGGCAGGTGCTGGAGGGTTTGAAAGTGGGCGAGAAAGTGATCGTCGAAGGCCTGGCCAAGGCCATGCCCGACATGCCGGTGGCGCCCGGCCCCGTGACGGCGAAGAAATAGGCAAGCGAATGGGTTTTTCACGCTTCTTCATCGACCGCCCGGTCTTTGCCTGGGTCATCGCCATCGTCACCATGCTGGCGGGCGGCATCGCCGCCCTGAATTTGCCGATCGAGCAATATCCCGACATCGCCCCGCCGGCGATTTCGATCGCCGCCGTCTATCCCGGAGCCGACGCCCAGTCGCTTCAGAATTCGGTCACCCAGGTGATCGAGCAACAACTCACCGGCCTGGACAATCTGCTCTACTTCTCCTCCTCGTCCACCGCCGACGGCGCGGTGGCGATCACCGCCACTTTCGCGGCGGGCACCGATCCCGACATCGCCCAGGTGCAGGTGCAGAACAAGGTGCAGTCGGCGGTGCCGCTACTGCCCTCCGCCGTGCAGCAGCTGGGCGTGCGCGTCCAGAAGGCGCGCTCCAACTTCCTGATGGTCATCGCGGTCTATGACGACACCGGCCGCTACAACAATGTCGATATTTCCGATTTCATCACCTCGCGGATGCAGGACCCGGTGTCCCGTGCCGCCGGCGTCGGCTCGACCCAGGTATTCGGCGGCCAGTATGCGATGCGCATCTGGCTCGATCCCTTCAAGCTGAAGAATTTCTCGCTGCAGCCGTCCGACGTCACTGCCGCGATCCAGACCCAGAACGTCCAGGTCTCGGCCGGCCAGATCGGCGCCCAGCCCGCCGTCAAGGACCAGGAGATCAACGCCACCGTCACCTCCCAGTCGCGCCTGCAGCGGCCCGAGCAGTTCCGCGATATCATCCTCAAGACCTCGCCCACCGGCGGCGTGGTCCGCCTGGGCGATGTCGCCCGCGTCGAGCTGGGCGCGGAAAGCTATGCCGTGGTCAGCCTGTTCAACGGCCTGCCCGCCGCCGGTATGGCGGTGATGCTCGCGCCCGGCGCCAATGCGCTGACCACCGTCGCCGCCGTGAAGGAGCGCGCCGAGGAACTGCGCGCCTCGCTGCCGCCCGGCATGAAGATGAGCTATCCGATCGACAATACCGATTTCATCCGGTTGTCGATCCGCGACGTGGTCGAGACCCTGATCGAAGCCATCATCCTGGTGGTGCTGGTGATGTATTTGTTCCTGCAGAACTGGCGCGCCACGCTGATTCCCGCCATCGCCGTGCCGGTGGTGCTGCTGGGCACTTTTGGCATCCTCGCCATGTTCGGCTATTCCATCAACACGCTGACGCTGTTCGCGCTGGTGCTGGTGATCGGCCTTCTGGTCGACGACGCCATCGTGGTGGTCGAGAATGTCGAGCGCATCATGCATGAAGAGGGCCTGGGACCGCGCGACGCCACCCTCAAAAGCATGCAGGAAATCACCGGTGCCCTGATCGGCATCGGCCTGGTACTGACCGCCGTCTTCCTGCCCATGGCGTTCTTCGGCGGCTCGACCGGCGCGATCTATCGTCAATTCTCGGTCACCATCGTCTCGGCCATGGTGCTGTCGATCCTGGTGGCCCTGATCCTGTCGCCCGCCCTTTGCGCCACCCTGCTCAGGCCCGCCGCGGAAGAAGACAAGAGTCGTACCAAGCGCTGGTTCGGCTGGTTCAATCGCGGCTTCGAGGCTTTCCGCAACTGGTATCAGCGATGGCTGCAGCGCTTCATGACGCGCATTGCCGTGACCATGGCGGCCTTCCTGCTGATCTGCGGCGCCGTGGCGTTCCTCTTCCTGCGGATGCCCACCAGCTTCCTGCCCGACGAGGACCAGGGCTTCATCTTCAACCTCATCACCCTGCCCGCCGGCACCACCCAGCCCAAGACGCTGGAAGTGGCGCAGAATGTGGCCAAGCATTACCTGGACAAGGAAAAAGATAACGTCGAATTCGTCTTCGCCGTGGCCGGCTTCTCCTTCGCCGGTTCGGGCCAGAATACCGGCATGGCCTTCACGCGCCTGCGCGACTGGAGCCTGCGCGACGGCACGCAGAACCGGGCGCCGGCCATCGCCAACCGCGCCAACATGTCCTTCTTCCCCATCCGCGATGCGCAGATCTATGCCCTGGTACCGCCTTCGGTGCAGTCGCTGGGCAATGCCAGCGGCTTCGACATCCAGATGCAGGATCGCGGCAATGTCGGCCATACCGGCCTGATCCAGGCCCGCAACCAGCTTCTGGGCATGGCAGCGCAGAATCCGTTGCTGGCGGGCGTGCGTCCCAACAGCCTGGACGATACACCGCAGCTGCATATCGATATCGACCAGGCCAAGGCCGGCGCGCTAGGCATCTCGCTGTCGGACATCAACCAGACCCTCAGCGCCGCCTGGGGCTCCAACTATGTCAACGACTTCATCGATCGCGGCCGCGTCAAGCGTGTCTATATGCAGGGCGATGCCGCCTATCGCATGACGCCGCAGGACCTCGACCGTTGGCATGTGCGAGCGCACGACGGCTCGATGGTACCCTTCTCCTCCTTCGCCACCTCGCGCTGGACGGTGGGACCTGCCGCGCTGAACCGCTACAACGGCCTGCCTTCGATCCAGATCCAGGGCCAGGGCGCGCCGGGGGTTTCGACCGGCACGGCGCTGGCCGAAATGGACAAGCTGTTCCAGAAGCTGCCGCCGGGCGTGGGATATGAACTGACCGGCCTCTCCTTCGAGGAACGCGCGGCGGGCGCGCAGGCGCCGCTGCTCTATGCGCTCTCCATCCTGGTGATCTATCTCTGCCTCGCCGCCCTCTATGAGAGCTGGGCCATTCCCACTTCGGTGATGCTGGTGATCCCGCTGGGCGTGATCGGCGCCTTGCTGGCCACCTATTTCCGCGGCCTGTTCAACGATATCTATTTCCAGGTCGGCCTGCTCACCACCATCGGCCTGTCGGCCAAGAACGCCATTCTGATCGTGGAGTTCGCGGTCGATGCCGAGCGGCGCGGCGCCAAGGCCTGGGATGCGGCGATGGAAGCCGCGCGCTTACGCCTGCGCCCCATCCTGATGACCTCGATTGCCTTCATCGCCGGCGTCACCCCGCTGGCCCTGGCCAATGGGGCAGGCGCCGGCAGCCAGAATGCCATCGGCACCGGCGTGGTGGGCGGCATGTTCACCGCCACCATCCTGGCGATCTTCTTCGTGCCGGTGTTCTTCCTGCTGGTAAACACCAAGCTGCAAAAACACACTTAGACCACCCTACCCCCGCCATAAGGCGCTGTTTTTACTTTAACTTCCGCACAGAAATAGCGTCCGGCGACATTTTCCGTTAGAACCCGCGGGCCATGCGCCCCGTCATTCTTATTGTCCTGGCCCTGTTTTGCGCCGCGCCGGCCTTTGCCCAAGCGCCCGCGCCGACCGCGGCCGCCGCCCAAGCCTATCTGGCGAACAATGCCAAGCAACCTGGCGTCATGGTCAGGCCCAGCGGCCTGCAGACGCGCATCCTGCGCAACGGCACCGGCCGGCGCATCGCGCCGGGCAATGGCGTGCAGGTCTATTACACCGCCAAGCTGATCAACGGGACGTTGATCGATGGCACCACGCCGGGCCTGCCGGCGCCGATCGAGCCCGCCATGACGTTGAAAGGTCTTGGCGAAGCGCTGTCGCTGATGCGCGAGGGCGATCGCTGGGAAGTAACGCTGCCGCCCATCCTCGCTTTCGGCGCCAAGGGCGGCGGCAATGGCGCGATCCCGCCCGACCAGGCGATCGTGTTCGACCTCACGGTGGCGTCGGTCACGGCAACGCCCGTCGCCGCGGCGGGCGGCAGCAGCAACAGTTTCGGCTTTACCTCGAACAATGGCCAAAGCCGCGCCTATTGGGTGATCCGGCCGTGACCGCGCATCGCTTTTCGGTCGCGCCGATGATGGACTGGACCGACAGTCCCTGCCGCGTGCTGCATCGCGCGCTGTCGAAGCACGCTTTGCTCTATACCGAGATGGTGACGGCCGAAGCGGTGCTGCATGGCGACCGCCAGCGCCTGCTGGGCTTCGAGGCAGTCGAGCATCCGCTGGGGCTGCAGCTGGGCGGTAGCGATCCCAAAAAGCTCGCCGAAGCGGCCAGGATTGCCGAAGGCTTCGGCTATGACGAGATCAACCTCAATGTCGGCTGCCCCTCCGACCGGGTGCAGTCGGGCCGCTTCGGCGCCTGCCTGATGCGCGAACCGGACCTGGTGGGCGAATGCATGGCGGCGATGAAGAATGCGGTTGCCGTGCCGGTGACGGTGAAGAGCCGCATCGGCGTCGATGACCAGGACCCGGAAATTTCGCTGCGCGCCCTGATCACAGCCTGCGCCGCCGCCGGCGTGACGCGCTTCACCGTCCATGCCCGCAAGGCCTGGCTGGAAGGCTTGTCGCCGAAGGAAAATCGCGACGTGCCGCCGCTGAACTATGCACTGGTCTATCGCGTCAAAGCCGAGAACCCGCATCTGACCATCGCCATCAATGGCGGCATAGAAACGCTGGAACAGGCGCAGGAGCATCTGGCCCATGTCGATGGCGTGATGCTGGGCCGCGCCGCCTACCAGAACCCGGCCTTGCTGGCCGAGGTCGATGCCCGCTTCTTCGGCGGCGATGCGACCGACCTGGACGCGGCGGTCGAAACCTATTGCGGCCATGTCGAACAGGCGCTGGCCAAAGGCATGCGGCTCAACGCTTTGGTCAAGCCGATGCTGGGCCTGTTCAACGGCAGGCCGGGTGCGCGCCTGTTCCGCCGCCACCTCAGCGAGAATGCCGTGCGTGAAGGTGCCGACATTTGTGTCCTGCGCGAAGCCCTGGCGATGGTGCAATCCAGGAAAGAGGCCGCCTGATGCGCAAAGCGCTGGCGCTGTTGCTGCTGCTGACGGCACCGGCTCTGGCGCAGGAAAATGGTCCCGTATACGGCGCGCGGCTGGAAGGCTTCGACTATCCCCATCCGGTGCAGCTCTATCGCTTCACCTCGCAGCGGCTGCCGATGGAGATGGCCTATATGGATGTGCGCCCGGCGAAAGCGAACGGGCGGACCGTCCTGCTGCTGCATGGCAAGAATTTCTGCGCCGCCACCTGGGAAGGCACCATCGCGGCGCTGACCGGCGCCGGTTATCGCGTCATCGCCCCCGACCAGGTCGGCTTCTGCAAATCGACCAAGCCGCAGCATTACCAATATTCCTTCGAGCAGCTGGCCGCCAATACGCGCGCCCTGCTGCAGTCGCTGGGCCTGAGCAAGGTCACCGTCATGGGCCATTCCATGGGCGGCATGCTGGCGACACGCTTTGCCCTTATTTATCCCGACATCACCGAGCAGTTGGTCTCGGTCAATCCGCTGGGATTGGAAGACGCCCGCGCCAAGGGCGTGCCGCCGGCCAGCGTCGATGACAGCTATCGCGGCGCGCTCAACACCACCGCCGCCAGCATCCGCGCCTATCAACGCAACGTCTATTACGCCGGCAGCTGGAAGCCCGAATATGACAAATGGGTCGAGATGCAGGCCGGCATGTATCGCGGCCCCGGCAAGGAGATCATCGCCTGGAACAGCGCCCTGACCTCCGAGATGATCGCCACCCAGCCGGTGGTGCATGAACTGGAACGCCTGAAGATGCCGGTGCTGCTGCTGATCGGCGACCGCGACACCACCGGCCGCAGCAACCGCGCCCCGCCCGGGGTGGAAACCGGCAATTTCCCCGCCATGAGCGAAGCGGCGGCCAAACGCATTCCCAATGCGAAGCTGGTGCGCTTCGCCGATCTGGGCCACGCACCCCAGATCCAGGACCCGGCGCGTTTTCATGCGGCGTTGTTGCAGGGACTTTCGGTAGTGAAATAGCCGACCAGGCTAAGCTGTCATGGCCCGTCGCACGACGCTGTCGCTAGTCTTTTGTTTTGTCGCGCAATTTATCCGAAAACCGCTCCACACTTTTCGGATTGCGCTCTAGCGACGGCCCGGGCCATGATAAGCAGCGCTAAATCTTCTGATCGTATTCGCCGACTTCCGGGAATTTGGAAAGCCGGGAATCGATATCCGCAAACATGGCCCGCATCTTCTCTTCCGAGACCGGGCTTTCCACCACCACCACCAGCGAGGGCTTGTTCGAAGAAGCGCGCACCAGGCCCCAGGTGCCGTCTTCCAGGGTGACGCGCACGCCATTGACCGTCACCACGCTGGCGATGGTCTGACCCAGCAGCGGGGAGCCCTTCTCCTTCAGCGCGCCGTAATCCTTGGTCAGGGCTTCGACCACCTTGTATTTTTTGTCGTCCGGACATTCCGGCGCCATGGTGGGCGAGCCATAGGTCTTGGGCAGCGCGTCATAGAGCGCCGACAATTTCTTACCGCCAGCGCGGTCCAGCATTTCCAGCACCGCGATGCCGGCGACGATGCCGTCGTCATAGCCATGGCCCAGCGGCGGATTGAAAAAGAAGTGGCCCGACTTTTCGAAGCCCGCCAGTGCCTTGAGCTCGCTGGTGCGGCGCTTGATATAGGAATGGCCGGTCTTCCAGTAGTCGGTCCTGACGCCATTCTGCTTCAGCACCGGATCGGTGAGATAAAGCCCGGTCGACTTCACATCGACCACGAATTGCGGATTGGGATATTTGGCCGAAAGATCGCGCGCCAGCATCACGCCGATCTTGTCGGCGAAGATTTCCCGCCCCTGGTCGTCGACCACGCCGCAGCGGTCGCCATCGCCGTCAAAGCCCAGGCAGAGGTCGGCGCCATGCTCCTTCACCGCATCGCCCATGGCATGCAGCATGTGCATGTCTTCGGGATTGGGATTGTATTTGGGGAAAGTGAAATCCAGCTCATTGTCCATCGGGATGACCTCGGCGCCGATGCGGCGCAGGGCTTCCGGGGCGAAGGCGCCGGCCGTGCCGTTGCCGGTGGCGGCCACGACCTTGATCGGCCGCGACAGCTTTTTGCCCCTGGTGACTTCCGTCAGATAGGTCTCGCGCATGTCGGGCACGGCGATATAGGCGCCGCCGGCGCGTTCCTTCCACAATCCGCCCAGCACAATTTCCTTCAGCCGCGTCATCTCGTCGGGGCCGAAGGTCAGCGGCCGCTGCGCGCCCATCTTCACGCCGGTCCAGCCATTCTCATTATGGCTGGCCGTCACCATCGCCACGGCGGGACAGTCGAGCGCGAATTGCGCGAAATAGGCCACCGGCGACAGCGCCAGACCGATGTCATGCACTTCGCAGCCGGCACGCATCAGGCCCAGCGTCAGCGCCTGCTTGATGGAGAGCGAATAGGAACGGTAGTCATGGCCGGTGACGATCTTCTGCTTGACGCCGATCTCGGCCAGGTAGGTGCCCAGCCCCAGGCCCAGCGCCGTGATGCCCGAAAGATTGATCTCCTTGCCGAACAGCCAGCGGGCGTCATATTCGCGAAAGCCGTTGGCGGTAACCAAGGGCAGATTCTCATAGTCGAAGCTGTTGGGCTTGAGGTCGGCGCGGGGCTTTTGCATGACTTAACCTTGGGAAGGAGCGGGCCTATGCGAGGAACGGGTTTCTGTTACGCAAGGCTCCCGCAAAGCGCAACCTGCAATCCGTGAAAGCCCGTGCTAGGATGAATTTCGCGGTCACGACACATAATAAATGAGCAGCAAGGGCGAATTTTCAGGCAGTTTCTGGGACACATTGCCGTCCCTGGAGCCGGGCTGGGTCTGGCTGGTGGGCGGCGGGCCGGGCGATCCCGGCCTGATCACGGCACTAGGGTTGAAGGCGCTGGCCGAGGCCGACGTGATCCTGCATGACGCCCTGATCGATGAACGGCTGCTGGCGCTGGCCAGGCCGGGCACCGACAGGATCTATGCCGGCAAGCGCGCCGGGGTGAAAAGCTGCAAGCAGGACGAGATCAGCGAGACGCTGGTGAGGTTGGCGAAGGAAGGCAGGCGCGTGCTGCGGCTGAAGGGCGGCGACCCCTTCGTCTTCGGCCGCGGCGGCGAAGAAGCCCAGGCCCTGGCCCGCGCCGGCGTGCCCTTCCGCATCGTACCGGGCATCACCGCCGGCATCGGCGGCCTGGCCTATGCCGGCATTCCGGTGACGCATCGCGACACCAATCACGCCGTCACCTTCATCACCGGCCATGGCAGCGACGGCAAGCTGCCGCATCTGGACTGGGGCCGCGTCGCCAAAAGCGCGCCGACACTTGTTTTCTACATGGGCCGCAAATTTGCCGGCGAGATCGCCAACGTACTGATCGCCGGCGGACGCGATGCGGGCGAACCCGCCGCCATCGTCGCCAATGCGGCGCGCCCCGATCAGTCGGTGATCGTTACCACCCTGGGTGGGCTGGGCGAAGCGGCAGAGCGCAGCCCGGCGCTGTCCATCATCGTCATCGGCGAGAATGTGAAGCTGGCAAGGGAACTCAATTGGCTGGCGAAAACCGTTTAATCTTGGGTCGCACGGCCGCCAATCTTTTGCGCGCCCACGCGCGCGGAACGGAAAACCGCTTCACACTGTTCCTGGCCGATGCTCCCGCTTAAGCCGGTCGGGAAGTTCCGCCATGATGCGCAACTGTTCCTCTGCGCTCATGTCCAGCCAATCCTCGATTTCCTGCAGCGTGCGGCCGCAGCCGCGGCACAGGCCGGTGGCGGGATCATGGCTGCAAATGCTGACACAGGGCGTGTGCATGGCGGGAAATATGGCCTTTTCGGTCGAAACCGCACAACGACCTTAACCGCGGCTTAACAGCATATCGCCGACAATTCCGCCCGAATTTCCGAAAGCGGATCATGGCCAAGGCAGTCTTCCACAAGAACCAACGCGTCTACGTCAAGCCGGTCGGCACCTGGGCGCTGATCGAGCATGTCGTGCCGCACTGGGCCAAGGGCCTAGATGAGCCGATCCGCGTTCATTACGATGTCGGCCTGGGCCGCGAATTCACCGCAGACGAACTCGTCAGCGAAGAGCCGGTGGGCGACAAGGTCAGCGTCGCCGGTCAGCAATGGCGCGTGGTCCGCGCCCGCAACAAATGGCAGCCGGCAGAGGATTGCGCCCGCCATCCGGTGCCGGGCACCTATCCCGTCGTCATCACCGGCAAGGAAGACTGGGGCGGCTGGCGCGTGCCGGGCGCCGAGTATGACCTCGATCCCGGCAAGGTCGAGGAACAGGCGCGGCTGATCGCCAGCGCACCGCAACTCGCCAATTTCGCCACCGGCCTGGTAGAGTGGGTGCGCAAATCGGGCGAAGACCTGCCGGATTCCCTCGCCAATCTGGCGCACCAGGCACAAGATATTCTCTCACATGTGAAGGGCCAGGGTTAACAAGCCCCGGCCGTTTGGCTAGGTTCGCGGCCTCCTTTTCGAGGCTTTCATGCGTACCGAAGAACCCCGCGCCATTCATCTTGCCGATTACAAGGCGCCTGATTTTCGCATCGATACCGTGCATCTGGATTTTGCGCTGGACCCGCAGGCGACGCGGGTGGTGGCGAAGCTGGCGATCGTGCGCAGGGGCGCGGCCAACGCGGCGCTGAGGCTGGATGGCGAGAACCAGAAACTGATTTCCGTCGCGCTGGACGGCAAGGCGCTGAGCGTCCGCGAGAGCGACAACAAAGAGGCGCCGGGCGATTATCTGCTGGACGAAAAAAGTCTCACCATCGCCGCGGTGCCCGATGTCTTCACGCTGGAGATTGTCAGCGAGATCGCGCCCGCCGCCAACACCGCGCTGGAAGGCCTCTACCAGTCGGGCGGCATATTCTGCACCCAGTGCGAGCCCGAAGGTTTCCGCCGCATCACCTATTTTATCGACCGGCCCGACAATCTTTCCGTCTTCACGGTGCGGATCGAAGCGGATCGGCAGCAATACCCGGTGCTGCTGTCCAACGGCAACCGCAAGCAGGCGGGCCCCCTTGAAGGTGGCCGCCATTTCGCCGTCTGGCACGACCCCTTCCCCAAGCCATCCTATCTCTTTGCCCTGGTGGCGGGCGATCTCGGCTCGGTCCGGGACAGCTTCGTCACCATGACCGGCCGCAGCATCGAGCTGGTGGTCTATGTCGATCACGGCAATGAGCCGCGCGCCCATTACGCCATGGGGGCGCTGAAGCGCGCGATGAAATGGGACGAAGAGGCGTATGGCCGCGAGTATGACCTCGACATCTTCATGATCGTGGCCGTCAGCGCCTTCAACATGGGGGCGATGGAGAACAAGGGCCTCAACATCTTCAACGACAAGCTGCTGCTGGCCAGCCCGGAAACAGCCACCGACGACGACTATGCCCGCATCGAAAGCGTGGTGGCGCATGAGTATTTCCACAACTGGACCGGCGACCGCATCACCTGCCGCGACTGGTTCCAATTGTCCTTGAAGGAAGGACTGACCGTCTTCCGCGACCAGAGCTTTTCCGGCGACATGCGCAGCCATGGCGTGCAGCGCATCCAGGATGTGCGCGCCCTTCGCGCACGCCAGTTCCCCGAGGATGCGGGACCGCTGGCGCATCCGGTGCAGCCGCAAAGCTATATCGAGATCAACAATTTCTACACCGCGACGGTCTATGAAAAAGGCGCCGAGGTGATCGGCATGCTCAAGACGCTGGTGGGCGATGCCGGTTATCGCAAGGCCACCGATCTTTACTTCGAGCGCCATGACGGCGAAGCCACCACCATCGAAAACTGGGTGAAGTGCTTCGAGGATTCCAGCGGCCGCGACCTTTCCCAGTTCCGCCTCTGGTATCGCCAGGCAGGCACGCCGGTGATCGAGGCGCGCGGCGCGCATGACGCGGCGGCCAAAACCTATACGCTGGATTTGAGCCAGACACTCGCCCCCACGCCCGGCCAGCCCGAGAAGAAGCCGCTGCATATTCCGGTGCGCCTGGGCCTGCTCAGCCACAAGGGCGCGGTCCTGCCCCTGACGCTGGAAGGCGAGAACGCCACCGGCCCCGACAGCCGCGTGCTGGAACTGCGCGAGAATTACCAGCGCTTCGTCTTTACCGGCATCGAGGAAGAGCCGCTGCCCTCGCTGGGCCAGGGTTTTTCCGCGCCCGCCATCTTCAAGACCGCGCATAGCCGCAAGGACCGCGCCGTGCTGATGGGCTGCGACAATGACCCGTTCAACCGCTGGGAAGCCGGCCAGGCGCTGGCGGCCGAGATCATGCTGGATGTCGCGGGGCAGGGCACGCAAGGCGCATCCGCCGACTATGTCGCTGCCATCGGCGAAGTGCTGTCACGCGCGCAAAGCGATCCCGCCTTCGCCGCCCAGATGCTGATGCCGCCCACCGAAAGCGAATTGGCGGCGCGGCGCACGCCGGTCGATCCCGACGCCATTCACGGCGCCCGCATGGCGCTGGTGCGGGCCATCGCCGGCGCCCATGGCCCGCGTTTCGCCGAACTGTATGAAGCGGCGCAAAGCGATGGCGGCCATTACAGCCCCGATGCGAAATCGGCGGGACGGCGCGCCTTGCGCAATGCCTGCCTGCGTTATCTGACGGCGGAAGACGACGATGCCGCCGCGGGCCTGGCGGAGGCCCATTACCGCACCGCCACCAACATGACCGACATGATGGTGGGCCTGGCGGCGCTGACGCGGATGGAGTCCCCGCGCACCCGCGCCGCCTTCACCCATTTCCATGACCGGTTCAAGAGCGATCCGCTGGTGATGGACAAATGGATGAGCCTGCAGGCGGGCTCGCTCTTGCCCGAAACCGCGATGGCGGTGCGCGAGCTGATGAAGCATCCGGCCTTCGACATCCGCAATCCCAACCGGGTGCGGGCCCTGATCGGCGCCTTCGCAGGTAATCATCTGCGCTTCCATGGCGCCGACGGCAGCGGCTATGCCCTGGTGGGCGAAGTGATCCGCCAGCTCGATCCCATCAATCCGCAGATCGCCGCCCGACTGGCCGGCGGCTTCGAAAGCTGGCGCCGCTATGACTGCAGGCGCCAGGAGATGATGCGGGCGGAGATGGAAAAGATCCGCGCCCTGGCCGGAATCTCGCCCAATCTGTTCGAGATTGTCAGCAAGATGCTGACCTAAGCCGGCGCGGGGGCTGCCTCCCGGCCTCGCGTCCTCGCTATGCTCGGACGCTGCGGCGTTGACCTAGTCTTTCTTGGCGCGCGGGGGAGCGAGCCTAGAAAAGCTTGCCCTGGCGAAGCGCGCCGCTCGAAATGGTCCACAGGACCATTTCGTTCACGCTGCGCGTGAATCGCGGCTCACCCTTCGAACCAAGGCATAATCGGCCAAAACGAATCAGGTGGGGTTTTCATGGCTCTGGGAGTCCTCTCCCGGCCTATCGATCTGGCGGTCGGCGGTACGGCCCGCTGGATGACGCGTCACCTGCGCCTGGCCGTCCCCCTGGTGATCTTCCTGATCTGCGGCAGCTTCGCCGCCGCCGCCCTGCTCAACATGCGGCTGGACCGCAGCCACGATCTGGAAGCGGCGGCGCGCTATGAGCAGCGCCGTGCCGTCAGCCTGGCCGCCGTCACCGGCGAAGCCCTGGACCGTTTCGCCGAAGCGGGCATGGCCTATAGCCAGAATCCGCTGCTGGAAATGCAGCCCCGCGGCCTGATCAATATCCTGGTCACGGACGCCGACGGGGCGCAGATGCGGCTGAATCCCGGCCCTGTGCCCCCGCATGCCAAAACCCGCGGCGTCGCCGCCTTCGGCAAATACGCCGCCCTCTCGCTGCCCGTGCAGGATCGCAACATCACGGTGGTATTCGATCCGAACACCGTGGCGCCGCAAAGCCTGCGCAACCACGCCCTGCTGCTGCCCCCTTCCGGACCGGCGTTGCTGCATGACCCGCCCAGTCCCGGCCTCAACTGGATCAATGTGCCGGTGCCGGGATGGCCACTGACCGCCAGCGTCGCCGTCAGCCCCGACTCCGTGCTGGGCAATTGGCTGGCGTCGGTGCCGCTCAACCTGTTCGTGGCGCTGGGGCCGGCGCTGGCCGGCGGCTGGCTGGCGGTGCTGTTCGTGGGCGCCTTCGAGCGCCATGCCAAATCCGCGCGCGCGCTGCGCGCCCTCAAATCGGTGCGCCCGGTGGAGGGCAAGTTGCTGGTGCGGCTGGCCAATGCCGAGCGCGGTGCCGCCCTGGCCTTGCGCGCCAAGTCGGAATTCCTGGCCCATATGAGCCATGAGCTGCGCACACCGCTGAACGCCGTGATCGGTTTTTCGGAAGTGATCGCCGGCGGCCTTTATGGTCCGGCCGGCCACCCCAAATATGCCGAATATGCCGGCGATATCACCCGCGCCGGGCGCGACCTGCATGGCCGCATCGACGACATCCTGGAATTCGCCAATATCGAAGCCGGCCGCTACCGTTTCGCGCTGGAAAAGGTCGAGCTGGCGGAGATCGCCGCCGGCGTGATGGCCGAGCAGGAAGGCCGCGCCTTCTCGCGCAGCATCAGCCTCACCACCGGCTTCTGCGAGCCGGGCGCGGTGCGGGCCGATGCCAAGGCGGTCAAGCGCATCCTCTCCAACCTGGTCGACAATGCTCTCGCCTATACGCCCGAAGGCGGGCGGGTGCGGCTGGAGGTGCGTTTCGAAGCCGAGGCCGGGGTGGTGCGGCTTACCGACAACGGCCAGGGCTTTTCCGAGGACGAACGCGCCCGCGCGGGCGATGCCTTTCGCCGCTTCGAGCGCAAGGACGCCATGACCGGCACGGGGCTTGGCCTGGCCATCGCGATGGAACTGGCGCGGGCGATGGGCGGCGCAGTCACGCTGGACGGTTTGCCCGCTGGTAAGGATCAGGCGGGCACGATTGCCGAAGTCAGGCTCCACAGGGTTTAAGAATTTATTAACCATGGTTAACGAGGCTGGATAACTGATTTGCCAAGGGGCGAAGGCATCCCGATGAGGGACAGGAAAGGACGGGCGAAAATCGCGCTGGCCGCGCTGCTGGCATGCGCCATGCCGTCCCCTGTCTTGGCGCAGGCGCCCGGCTTCGAAATCACCAGCAACGGCCCGGTGCTGGAAGTGCGCTTTCGGGGCGTGCCGCTGAAAAGCGTGCGCGCCGACGACAACCAGAACGCCCTGTCGCTGGATTTCAACCAGCCGGTCGATCCGGTGCTGTTCGATCGCCTGGGCCATGCGCTGCCGCAATGGATATCGATGGCGTACACCACCTATGACAATGGTGTGATCCGCGCCACCAGGCCCGTCACCTTCCTCACTCGCCAGGAAACCGACGGCTTCTCGCTGCGCATGCAGCCGCGCGATGGCGCACCGACCAACATGCAGGCGCTGGCACAGGGCGCGCCGCAACCGCTGCCCGGCGTGGCGCCTTATCCGCAAGCCGCGCCGCCCGGCTATCCCATGCCGCCGCAAGCGCCCTATCCGCCACAGCCTTATCCGGGGCCGCCGCCCGGCCAGGCGCCCATTCCTTTTGCGCCGTATCAAGCCTTCAGCGCCGCCCGCAATTATTACGGCCTGCGCCATGCCGAACGCCGCGGCGATCCGCTCTGGACCAAAGCCTATAACCGCGCCGCCATGCGCGGCGATGGCGAGGCCGGCTTCGGCGCCGAATATAAGAGCTTCAAGAACAAGGATCGCCTGATCACCACCAGGGCGAATACCAAGGTAACGCTCTCCAGCGGTGTCGCCCTGATCGGCTCGATTACCGACGCCGATATCGAAGCGGCCAGCGTGCGTACCGCCACCGGCACCTTCGTCACCAACCGCAGCACCAATGTGGTGGCCGGCGCGGCGGGCTTCGCTTTCGAATTGGGCGAAGGCAATGAACTGACCTTTGAAGGCCTGTACGGCAACAGCGTCGCGGGCGGCAGGCTGGGTCTTTATGGCGGCACGCCGGAAGGCTTCGTCTCGGCCAGCCTCACCTATCATCAGCCGCTGCTCGACACGGCCGAAGCCATTGTCGGCAAGGCCCGCACCGACGAACTCGCCATCGCCACCGCCGGACGCCTGGCTTACGGCCTGTGGGGCAGTCTGGAAGGGCGCTATACCAATTACGGCCTGTCCGGCCATGCCAACGCGGTCCAGACCGCCGGCTGGGACGGCAATCTGCGCTGGGACTATGACTTTGGCGGCATCCTTGCCGGACTGAGCTATAGCGGCCGCGGCGAGTATCGCCTGAAATACGATACGCTGACCGGCACCGCCCCCAGCCCCTACATACCGCTCTCCATCCGCAACATGGAGACCCATGCCGCCACCGCCTCACTCTCCTCCTTGATGTGGGACTCGTTCTGGTTCGATCTCTATGGCGGCTATGTCTATGACCGCTACGCCAAGAGCGGCGGCGGCATCTATGGCTTGAGCCTCAGATATACGCCGGTGCCGGGCCTGGACCTGGAAATGGGCGCCCGCCGCTCCAACATCTCGCTCACCCAGGGCATGACCGGCGGCGAGACCCAGGCCGGCCTCAGCCTGACGCTGGGCTTCGGCGGCGACCCCCGCAACAGCCGGTTCACCTTCTGGTGATCCCTTGATCCCGCGCACTCACGGCCGTTAGCCTCTGCCTGAGGCAAGCGGCGGGACCGATCATGCAAAAATCTCTGTTGGTGGGCGGCCTGGCCGCGGTCGCGCTGGTTGCGGCCGGCGCGTATTTCCTGCATCGCCCCGCGGGCACGGCATCCGGTCCCGTCACCCTGTTCCAGTGGGAGGATTATACCGATCCGGCCTTCCTCGCCGACTATCAAAAAGCCACCGGTGAAAAACCCCAGACCGCGATCTTCGCCGACGAGGACGAAGCCTTCGCCAAGATGCGGGCCGGCTTCCGTCCGGATGTGATGGGTCCCTGCTATTACGAATTTCCGCGCTGGCGCGAAGCGGGCCTGCTCAAACCCATCGACACCGGCAAACTGAAAAACTGGAACAAGATATCCGCCACCCTGCGCAACCTGCCGGGGCTCGACGCCGGCAATGGCCGCGTCTGGTTCGTGCCGCATTACTGGGGCAACACCTCGGTGACCATCCGCACCGATCTCGCCCCCGAATATGCCCAGTCGCAGAGCTGGGACATCCTGTTCGATCCCAAATACAAGGGCCGGGTTGCGGTGCTGGACGGCGTCGATGACGTCGTGCCCTTCATCGCCCACATGATCGGTATCGATGCCTACAACATGTCCGAAGCCGACTGGCGACGCGTGCAGGCCAAGCTGCGCCAGCTGCTGCCGCAGCTGCGTTTCGTCTCCAGCGACGATACCGCGCTGAGCCAGGGCCTGGCCTCGGGCGAACTGGTCGCCGCCATGAGCTGGCGCACCACCTTCGCCGGGTTGAACAAGGAGGGCAAACCAGTCGCCTATCTCGAGCCCAAGGGCGGCATGTTCACCTATGTCTGCGGCCTCACCATGCATGCCAATGCCAATGAGGAAAAAGCCCTGGCGCTGATCGATTCCGCCATCAGCGATGCCGCCGCCCGGCACAGTATCGAAGTGATCGGCGACGAACCCGCCAATGAAGTGGCGCTGAAACAGGTGCCCGATTCCGTCTTCCGGAATCTGCGCCTCACCCGCGACATCGACACGTTCCTCAAGAGCGGCATCTTCCAGCGCCGGCTGAAGGACAAGGAGAAGCTCATCAACGCCTGGACCGAAATGCGCGCGGGCGTTGCAGAGCCTCCTAAATAGCGCGGTCCTTTTTGGCCGTAGGTTCGTCGCGCGTGCTCACGTGCTAAAGCACGCTCCGCGCGACGCTCCTGCCTACGTCCAAAAATTCCTCGCGCTGGAATTAGCTCGTTGGCTTTGTAGCGAAGTGCGCGGCAAACCTGCCGGCGCGCCCTGAAACACAGGGCAGCGGTTCGGCGTCGTCTCCGCACAGATAAAGCCCCGGCACATGCGTGGCGGCGCGGACAAGCGCCGGCGCCAGCAGATGCGCCAGGCTGGGCCGTGGACGGCGTTTGGGCCGCAGCACCGTCACGCCGGTGAGCGACCGCGCCAGGCCGGGAAGATTGCGGCCCAGACTTTTGACGATCCCGGCCGCCAATTTTGCTTCCAGCGCCGGCCAGCCTTCCGCGGGCGCCACCGGCATCAGCGGCAGGGTCACGATCAGACGGCGCACCCCTTCCGCCACCACGGCATAGGGCGACAGCGGCGGCAGGCGGCCGGCACGGGCCGCCTCATGCGCATCGGCATAATCCTCCGGCGCCAGCGCCGACACGCAGCGGCCATGGCGAAGTGGCGCCGGCAGATCGAAACCTTCGGCCAGGCTCAGCACCAGCTGGGCTTCGCCGACGGCGCCGGTCTCGTCCGGCCGCTCCAGGCCGGCCAGGCGCTCGCTGCGGGCGCGCGGCAGGCTGGAGAGCACGGCGCGGGCGCCGATACGCTCGCCATCGTCGAGCGACACACCTACTGCCGCGCCGCGCGCCACCAGGATCTCGGTCACTGCCGCGCCCAGCTCCAGGCGTGCGCCCGAGGCCTTGCGCATCGCCGCCACCAGACTGCCCGGCTCGCACAGGGCGCTGGCGGCCTGCTGGCCCGCCATCTCCTGCGCCGCGCGCCAGACAAGCGCCAGCGCCGAGCCGGGCTCTGTGGGGCTCAGCGCCCCGCTGACGGCGTCATGCAGCACGGTTCCGATCAGACGCGGTGATTCAAAATGGCGGGCCAGCAGATCGGCGGCACCGCAGACGCATTCGCGCGCGAAGCGCAGGCGCTCGCCGGGCTGCCACAGCATCTCGGCCGCCGCGCCGTCGCGATGCGGGCTGCCCCACCAGCGGCGCAAGGCGCGGCCGCGGGCAAAGAGTTCGGCCTGGAAGGCGCTCCAGGCTTCGGCATCGGCATCGCTCAGCCTTGCGATGGCACGCGCGCTGGCGCGGCGGTCGCGGCTCAGCGCCAGCGGCGGCTCTTCCTCGTCCCAGCCGGTGAGCGTCAGGTCGTTGCGGGTGAAAGCCAGGCCCTGCTGGACCAGCTTGAGGTCGGTGACCAGGGCAGGATCGAGCGCGAAGACGGCACCGCGCGGCTCGGGCGGGGCCAGCTTTTCTTCCACCAGCAGCACGCGCGCGCCGCCTTTGGTCAGCATACCGGCCGCCGCCAGTCCGCCGACGGTGGCGCCGATCACGACGAAGTCGAAATCTCTGCTCATTTCTCTCTCCGTGCGGAGAGATCGGTCATCACCGCCACCGCGGCGGCGATGCCGGCGGCGCCCAGCCCCAGGGGTCCAGCGGCGCTGGAAGGACCGGCAAGATAAAGGCCCGGCACCTGGGTGCGCGGCCCGGGCCGGAAGGACAGCATCTGGTCCGGCGCCAGCGCGCCGCCATCCAGGTCGCCGCCGGTGAGGCCCAGCGCTTCCTCGATGTCGGGCGGCACGATGGCGGCGGCGGCGATGATCCGGGGCAGCTTGAGCGGCGCCAAGCGCTCCAGCGCCCGGTTCATCAGCAGCTCACGCTTCTCGCCGCTCCAGGGGCCGTCGAACAGGCGCGCCGGAATGCAGGACAGCGTCACCGTCACCACCGCCTTGCCGGGCGGCGCCAGCGACGGATCGCGCGCCGACACCGGATCGACCAGCATGGGCGGCAGGCGCGGCACCACGCCATGGCGGAAGGCGGCGCGGGCGCTCATTCCGTCCTGCCAGGCTTCGGAGACGAAGAAGGGTTTGGTGAAGGATGGCGGCGCCTCCAACGCCAGCAGCAACCGCGCGCGGGCCCCTTCCATGCGCCAGGCGCCCGTGTCGCGCAGCAGGCCAGGCGGCAGATCGGCCCATTTGAACAGGCTAAGGAACGTGCGCTTGAAGTCGAGGGTGGAGATGACGGCGCGGGCGGCAATCCAATTACCGTCGCCAAGCTGCAGCCCGGCGGCGCGGCCTTCGCCCAGGAGTATCTCGCCCACCTCCTGGAGGAAGCGCAGCTCGACGCCCGCCTTGAAGGCGCGCGCCTGCAGCGCCGCCCCGATGGTTCCCAGGCCACCCTGGCGCGACCGCGCCTGGGGGGCCGCCAGCAGCGTCAGCGCACTGCCCATGAGTTGCGGATCGGTGGCGCGGCCGGTCAGGGCCGCGCGCCAGTCGCCCTGGGCGGTATGGGCGCGCAGGCCCGCGATGCTCTGGTCGGCCCAGTCAGTGCCGGGCCAGGGCCGTGGCGCCTTCAGCGTCGCCATGGCGGCAAGGCGCCGGGCCAGGCCCCGCGGTGCCGGGGTGACGGCCTCTGACAGGATGCGGGCGAACAGCTTGTCGCGGCGCTGGGCGATGTCGGCGCCCACTGGGGCGAAATCCTCCAGCAGGCCGGCGGGCAATCCGATCAGCGGCGGCAGCGCCGAAGGCGGCCTGGTGACGGTGTCGGCATAGGGCGAAGCGAAAAAGCCGGGCGCGAACTCGGAGGTGACGCAGCGCCCGCCGGCATGGGCGGCCCGTTCCACCACCACCACGGTGCGGCCGGCGCGCGCCAACAGGGACGCGGCGGCCAGGCCATCCGCGCCGGCGCCGATGATCGCCGTGTCGTACCGCACCGATTAACTATCCTGCCGGTTCTGTGCAGGAGAATACGCATAGCGAAAAGGGCGGAAACGCTGTTTCCGCCCTTTTGCTTAATGCGTTAAGAAATGGCGCTTAAACGACGCCGCGCTTGTGCTCGCCGACCACGACGCGGCCGGGATTGAAGGCGCGCTTGAAGACCTCGATCGCCTTGCGGGGCTCGGCATCGCCGCACATGAAGACGTCGAAGGCCGCGAAGCCCTTTTCCGGCCAGGTGTGGACCGAGATATGGCTTTCCGCCAGCACGGCCACGCCCGAAATGCCGCCACCTTCTTCAAAGGTATGAAGATGGATGTGCAGCAGGGTGGCGCCGGCTTCGTTGACGGCGTCGATCAGGGCGGCCTCGATGCGGTCGCGCTCGTTCAGGCCCGTGGCTTCCCACAGGTCGATGATGACATGGCTGCCGGCATAGGACAGGCCGTTCTTGGTGATGAAGTGATCCTTCACGTCGTCATTCGACGGGGTCACGACAACCGGACGCGGCGCCTTGGCGGCGCGGGGCTTGATTTCTTTTTGCGGGATTTTATTCGCCGCCACCAGATTGAGTCGAGCCATGAGACACCTACCCGTCTTAGAGTTGACAACCCACGCCTTGGCCTTGCGGACTTCCGGACGCGCTTTAAAGAAGAAAGCGACGGACGGGGTCACCCGTTCGCCGCTTCGTCCGGCTTTTTTTCTCGCCGGGTCGAGTTGGGAAATAGGGCCAACTGCCCCCCCATGCAAGAAAAAAATCCCCCCTCGCCGAATTTTTTTGCCCGGCGTGTCCCTCGCCACGCGCTGTCGCGGCGTGAAAGCCGCCGCTGAACGCCGTTCTCGCCGGCGCGCTTGCGCGCGGAAAAGCCCTGTCAAATCGACACCAAACGCACACGCGACAGCCCGCGACGGTAGACAGAGAGACGCTTCTTCGCCTAAGAGGCGCCTGCCCGCCACGGACAGCCTTTCGGGGCTGTCACAATCGCTAAGGAAACGTTATGGCCCGTCCCCAGCCCCAGCCGAGCAAGAACCAGAAGGCCCACAAGGCCTCCGACGACCAGCAGGTGGAGCGCCTCCATCGCGGTTACGCCCAGTCGATGGAGATCACCAAGGTGGTCGCCGACGAGCAGAGCCGCTTCCAGCACATCCGCATCTTCGACACGGTCGCCAACGGCCGGGTGATGACCCTGGACGACATCGTCCAGATCACCTCGCGCGACGAGAGCGCCTATGCCGACATGCTCACCCACCTGCCCATGCTGGAGCATGGCAAGGTCGAGCGGGTGATGATCGTGGGCGGCGGCGACCTGTCCATCGCCGACGAGGCCCTCAAGCACAAGAATGTGAAAGAGGTCGTGCTGGTCGATATCGACGACCGGGTGATCGAGCTTTGCCGCCAGCATTTCGGCGAGATTAACGCCAGGGCCTTCAAGGACAAGCGCATGGTGATCGAGGCGGCGGACGCGTTCGAATATCTGGGCCGCAAAAGCTCCAAGAACCGCTTCGACCTGATCATTGCCGACCGCCCCGATCCGGTGGGTCCCGGCAAGGCCCTGTTCGGCGAGACCTTCTATGACCGCGTCAAGGGCGCCCTGAAGCCGGGCGGCTATGCCACCTTCCAGACCGGCGTGCCCTTCTACCAGCCTTGGGAAATCACCGAGGCGCTGCAGGAGCTGAAGCGCTTCTTCCCCACCTGCGGGCTCTATCTCAGCGTGGTGCCGACCTATATCGGCGGCTTCATGGCCCTGTCCTGGGCGACCAAGGGCGGCAAGCCGCTGGGCACGCCCGCCGGCGTCAAGAAGGCCGGGGCCGCCTACAAGCGCAGCAAGCTGAAGTGCGACTACTACAATCCCGCCATCCACGCGGCGGCCTTCGCCCTGCCCAACTGGATCGCGCGCTTGGTACCCAAGCGCTAATTTGATTCAACCCCTCCGCCCTTCGCTGCGGCGCGCCTCGCTAGCGTTTTGCGGGGCGCCTGTTTAAGGACGCGGGCATGGAACGCCGCGCCCTGCAGATTGCTGTCGCCCTGGCCGGGCTGGTGCCGCTGA
>DATFFI010000026.1:0-3347 GCA_035250225.1 Rhizomicrobium sp.
AAAGCCGGCTCGCGGCCGTCGGGGAACCGGCGAGCCAGTCGTCGAAGGCCGATCCGGCAAGAGCCTGGACATTGCGGATAGTGTCTGTCCCGGCGCCCTGTGTGTTCTGGGGGGCGACCTGCTCCAGGGAAACGGAAACGCCTTTTGTGGCTCCCGCATAGCTCAGCGTGTTGAAACCGCCGCCGCCATCGATGAAGTCGTCGCCGACCCGGCTGGCAAGCATGTCGTCGCTGCCACCCCCCAGGATTTGCGGCGCCCCCGAGTTGATGGCAATCGTGTCTCCGGAGAATGACAGGAATTCCACGCCGATGATCGTGTCGTTTACCGCAGCTGGCCCGCCGCCGGTCACCCTGACGCTGCCATTGGCGTCTTGCGAGATGCTGTATGCGTTGCTGGCAAGGGGATAGACGACGGTGTCGCCGCCCTGGCCGCCGAAGATGGTATTGATGCCGGCGCCGGCCGTGATGGTGTCGTTGCCGGAACCGCCGAAGATAAGATCGTCGCCGTTTCCGCTGTCCAGATAATTGCCGTTGTCGTTGCCGGTAACGATATCGTTGCCGGCGCCGGTGAAAAGGCGGTCGATCGCCGTGCCGTAGGCAATCGCGATATTATTGGTCAATCCCGCAAGGCTGCTGAAGCTGCCTGGGTTCAGATTCACGGTTGCGGCGTCCGCGAAAAAGCGGGCATCAAGCGTGTTGTTTGTGCCGTTGGCCAACAGCGTCATGATCGGCTTCGTGTTCTTGGTGAAATCGAAGAAAGGCGCGATGTCGCCGGTCAGATTGGTGTTGAAGCCGAAAATGACATTGCCCGCGGGCGCGTTGGGTGAGATACCGTACAGCCTCTGGATCGCCAGCAAGTCGACCGGCATCCAGGTGGTGGGTACACGGCCAAAAAAGAAAAATCCGGCCATGCTTTCGGTGCCGGGGGGCCTCGAGACCGCGCCCCAGCGGGAATAGACGCTGTACTGATAGTAATAGTCGGTTTCCCAGTTTTCCGGCACCGTGTAGGACATGGTCGTCCATGGCATCACGTCGTAAATGCCGAACTGGTCGCCGATCACCTCGTTGTAGGCGCCGCTATGACCAAGTCCCAGGGCATGCCCGATCTCGTGCATCAATACGCGCCATACGCTGCCACCGAAATCGCTCAGGGTGTTGGTATTGCTGTCGATGCTGGTGATGGGGCCTATACCCGCCCAGCGGGTCTCGAGGGAAATCGTTGCCTTTTGCAATTTCCGTAAGCTTGGGCCCCCGATATCGCCCTGTCCGCCGGTTGCCGTTTCGCGAACAAGGCTGGCGCTGGCATCTCCGCCAAAGACGGAATTGCTTCTTTGAAATACGATCTGGGCATCGCCCGGATCGTTGGTGATCTGGAAGGATATATTGGCGGCCATGGACCATAGCGCCAGAGCGGCACCGATCGCCTTGCGCTCGTCGCTGGTCCAGTCGTCTGCCGGGGTCGCCTGATTGGGGTCGAAATAGTATTTTATGACCCCGCCGGCGGTGCCGGCCCTGTCCGAGTTGGAATCCGCGGCCCACTTGGCTGCCCAACTGGTCGTGCTGCTGTAGGCGGCCGGGTCGGTTCCGAGCCAGGTCCAATAGGACGTGGCTGCCACCGTGCCATTGGCGTTGAGGCCGCTGATTGACCTGGGCCCCATCTTTCATCCAGTTGAGAGCAGAGCCTGTTCTTCATTTGAGCCGCATTGGCTCGGTGATGCAACGGGACGGGGCGCGGAGCCCCAAGGCAGCTCAAGCGACCCGTCCCGTTGCTTTGTGGGATCGCTGAGAGTGGCGTAGATCGACGGCGGCACATTGCCGAGGGCGCTATGCGGCCTAATGGTGTTGTAGTCCTCCCTCCAATCGGCCAGCGCCTGGCGGGCATGATCCAATGAGCGGAACATCGTTTCGTTGAGCAGCTCGTCCCGCAGCCGGCCATTGAAGCTCTCAATGAAGGCGTTCTGGGTTGGTTTGCCGGGAGCGATATAGTGCCAGGCGATCTGGGCCTGTTGTGACCAGCACAGGATCGCTGTGCTGGTCAGCTCGGTGCCGTTGTCGCTGACAATGGACAGGGGTTTGCCGCGCCGGGCGACGATGGCATCGAGTTCGCGGCCAACCCGCATCCCGGACAGGGAGGTGTCGGCGACAAGGGTCAGGCATTCCCGGGTGAAGTCGTCCACCACCGCCAGGATGCGGAAACGCCGGCTGTCGCCGAGCTGATCGCTCAGGAAGTCCAGCGACCAGCGCTGGTTCGGCCCTTGCGGCAAAGCCAACGGAGCCCTTGTTCCCAAGGCTCTTTTGCGCCCGCCGCGCCGGCGGACCTGAAGCCGCTCTTCCCGGTAGAGGCGCCGGAGCTTCTTATGGTTCACGCCCATCCCTTCCCGACGCAGCAGGATCAGCAGGCGGCGATAGCCGAACCGGCGGCGTTCGGCGGCAAGCTCGTGCAGCCGGGCACGCAGCGCGGCATCGTCGGGCCGGACGCTGCAATAGCGCATCGAGGCCCGGTCCACTCCGATCACCTGGCACGCCCGGCGCTGGCTCACCTCATAGGACTGGCGGAGATGGGCCACAGCTTGCCGCTTCACGACGGGCGTTACCATTTTTTTGAATTGAGGTCCTTCAGCATAGCGATGTCCAGCATCGTCTCGGCCAGCAGCTTCTTCAGCTTGCGGTTCTCTTCTTCCAGCAGCTTCAGCCGCCGGGCATCGGAGACATCCATGCCACCGAACTTGGCCTTCCATTTGAAGAAGGTGGCGTTGCTGATGCCATGCTTGCGGCACAGGTCCGCCGTCTTCACGCCCGCCTCATGCTCACGCAGAATCCCGATGATCTGCTCTTCCGTAAACCGCGACTTCTTCATCGTCCGTACCCCTTTCAAGGTGCCGGACTCTACCCATTTTTGGAGGAAGTTTTGGGGCCCAGGTCACGATGAACGCGACCTGATCTTCCAGATTTGGCATCCTGCCCCGGATCTTTATCTGTTGAAAAATCTAGCAAAACCCGGCTGTCTGGCAACGCGCCACAGCCCCTCCTTTTGGGGGGGCGTGGGCGCATGGCGGCGGCCGCGCCACTGGGGCGCGATAGGGCCGCCGCCGCGAGTCTTTCGCTACCCCGCGGCGGCGAGGCTCCATGCGGCTGAAGTGCTGGAGGAGAGGCGTTCGCCTGCGGTGATGTTGGCGCCGTTCATGACCCAGACGCCCAGGGCGCCGTCGCTGGAACGGTGCCACAGAATGTCGGCCTTGCCGTCGCCGTTGAAGTCGCCGCTGCCCAGTGTCTGCCAGTCCGCACCCAGGCTGCCGGCATCGGCCGTGCCTTGAATGGCAAGCCCGTTCATCTGCCACAGGCTGGTCT
>DATFFI010000027.1:0-17859 GCA_035250225.1 Rhizomicrobium sp.
GGGTTTACATGCTGCGCGCCTATTATGCGTCCAAGCACGGCCTGCCTTTCTCCTATGTCAACAAGGTGGTGGGCGAGGGCGACGATATCCGCTTCAGCATGTCCTCCAACCAGGCCCTGGCCCGCCGTGACCTGGTCGATAGCGGCAAGGGCCTGAATGCCCATGCCGAACTGAAGACCATCCGCGTCCAGGTCTGGACGGCGACGTACCGCATGAACCCCGCCGCCGAGAGCCCGGTGCTGCAGGACTTCTATTCCCCCAAGCTGCAGCCCGGCTCGATCCGCCCCGGCACCGCGATCTATGACACCAATGGCCATGTCGTGATCGTCTATGAGGTGACGGATGATGGCCGCATCCTCTATGTCGATGCCCATCCCGACGAGTCGGTGACGCGTGGCGCCTATGGCCCGCAAATCCCGCCGAGCAAGGCGCAGCTGGGGGGAGGCTTCAAGAATTTCCGCCCGCTCAAGCTGGTCGGGGCCGAGCGCCAGGCCGATGGCACCTATCACGGCGGCCGTGTCGTCCTGGCCCGCAATGACGAGATCGCCGACTATTCGCTGGAGCAGTATCGCGGCAGCAGCGGCAAGGGTGACGGTTCCGACGCGCTGTTCCGCTACCAGGATGCGCAGGTCGATGTCTTCCAGTATCTGAAGGCGGCGATGACGGCCAAGCGCGCGCCCGCCGCACAGATTCATGCCATCGTCGAGACCGGCCAATAGGTCACGCGGTCAGTAGCCCACCGGCTCCATCTTCGCCAGCAACGGGCCTTTGCCGATCTTGTCGATCATGGCCGCGACATCGGCGGGCGGCGGCCTTCTGGTACCGCCGGCGCCGCCTTCCAGGTCGGCCAGCGTAAATCGGGCCCGCGCTGTCTGGTTGCGCTCCACCTGGTTTCGCAGATTCTGTTCCGCCTGATACCAGCGGGTCTTGGCTTCGTCATCCTTGCAGGTGGCCAGTTCGGCGACGCTGCTGGCGCCCCAGCGGCGTTCGATGCAGTGATAGGGATCGAAACTCATGGCAAACAGGCGCTGCACCGCTTCGTCGAAACCGAAGGACACGGGCTGGCCGGCGCTGTTGGTATAGGTAATCCGGCAGCCGGGCGCTTTCTCCTGATAGGCCCGTTCCAGCTTCACCCTCAGGGCCCAGATGTTGCGATAATCCTCACCTTCCGCCTGCAGGCGCAGGACATGGTTGGCCAGGTCCAGCGTCAGCTGCACAAAGCGGGAGCGGAGGCTGGCGTCACGCGAGGGTGAGGAATAGGTCTCCCACTCTTCGTCCTCGGAGGCATAGATGTTGCCAGGCAGGAAAGCGGGCGCGGGCTTTTTGTCGATCCCGGCCTGGATGGCGGCATCGATGGCGCGGTTCCGCTCCTGCAGGTCCTTGCAGAGCGTCTCAATGCCGGATTTGAGTTCCATAACGGGGTCGAAGGTATAGGTACCGCCCGAGAGCGTGCCCCGCACATACTCGAACAGGCTGGCGATGCGATTGCGATACTTGAAAATCGCGTTGGGGCCGTCGCCGGCCTCATCCGGCTGGCTGCCGCGATATTGCTCCAGCGAGAAGTCGGCAATTTCATCATTGGACGCCACAGCCAGCCGCCCGCCGATATAGCTGCCGTTGCGCAATGTCGCGCCCACCAGCTTGATGGGCCGGAAATTCTTGAAGCCGCCGCCCAGCGCGGCCTGGCTCTGGCCGAATTGCGGGCCATAGACCGAACGCGTCACGGTCGTATCCGGCTGGGCGCCCATATAATGCACGCGGCCATCCGGATCGACTTTATAGACGATGGCGACATGGCCGTTCAGGTCATAGATCACCGTGCCGGCGCGGATGGAGCCTGGCTGGATCTTTGGCGAATAGAAGTCCGGCTGCAGCCTGGATCCCTGGCCGGGATCGACGCGGTAAGTTGCGGAATACACATTGTCGCGGATATCGGCAAAGGTTGCCTGGACCGGAATGCCGCTGCCCCGGTCGACCAGGTCGCGCCGGGACAGGACGCGATTGCCTTTTTCGCTGAAGCGGATGTCGTTGCCATCGCCGTTGATCGCATTGACATAGCCGAAAGGCAGGCCGTTCTTCCAGGCATAATAGGCGCGCAATGTGTAAGCCCATTTGGCGCAGTCCATGTGGAATTCCAGCCCGGCCGGATCGCTGGCGCGGTAAGGATTGGCGGTGCTGCGCATGCATTCGGCCGCGGTGGCGCAGCCGCTTTCGGCGATGACGCGGACGAAATCGCCAAAGTCTTTTTCGTCGGCTGGCGTCCATTCGGTCTTGGTGATGCGCCATTGGGCGGGCGCACGGCTCGTCGCGGCCTGGGCCGCTATGGAACTCGCAAGCAGGACGGCCAGCAGCCCAAAGGCCGCCGTGCGGAAGGGGCGCATGACACTCTCCAGGCCCCTCTGGAGATAAACTCTGTCGAAAGCGGAAAGTTTCTCGCCGGCGCCTGGGCCCTGCGAGTTGGTTAGCTTCTCGTTCCTTTGCGGCGCTTGGCCGGACGGGCCAGGCGTACTCCTTCGCCCATCACGCCTGCGGACAGGAAAACGATGCCGCCCTTGGTCAGCGCCATGCGCATGGATTCGATGGTTTCCGTTTTTGGATAGCGCAAGCCCCGCTCCACCGCCCTGACGCTGTTGACGGCGACAAGCGCCCGGTCGGCCAGCATCTGCTGGGTCCAGCCCAGCAGGGCGCGGCCTGCTCGTATTTGTCGTGAAGTGACCATGCGTCACACCATGAGCGCATGATAATCCACCGCATCTAATTTGGTGAAAATCACCAAATCAATTATTCTTATGCTTAACGGGCGTCGAACTGCAGGGATGGGTAATGCCGGTGAAGGCCAGCCAGATGCTTCAGGCGTTAACTGCGCTTTGGGAGGAAAAGCGCATGGGCAAAAGCCTGCCGGCCCGCGCCGATCTGCCGGTTCTGGCGCTTCGACCCTGGTTGGGCAGTCTTGCGATTTTCGAATTCCGTCCCGGTGTCGGCCCGGTCTTCCGCCTGTGTGGAACCGGCCTTTACGGTCGTTTTGGCGGCGAAGTAACCGGCAAGGCCGTCAGCGAACTTGAGCCGGCGATCGCTCATTCCGTTCGACAGGAACTGGAATCGGCCATCGGCGGCGGCAAACCCCGTTATTCGCAGCACAGATCCGGTACCTCGGTCTTCTATGAAGTGTATCTGCCGCTGGCCGGCAATGGTGAGGGTACCGAACTTGTCCTGTTCGCGAGCTATGCCGAGGAAAAGTCTTAGGGCTTCCGGCCCGGCCGCGGCACCGGATTGGTCTTGACCATCAGATTGATGTCCGCCACGTCCCGCACGCACCAGCCATGGTTGCGGTCATGGACTTCAACCGTCGCGATCCTGCCGGTTCTGGTAAAGGTCTCGCGCAGCGCTTTCGGCTTGGGAATCGCCGGACCGGGTAACTCAGGACGCGTTTTTCCATTGTGAGAGCCTGTGTAACAACTTGACCTTTACGTCAGGTTGCACTCGGCCGAACTGCGTGTAACCGTTGCCGATACAAAGCGGGGAGGCATCGTACCTTCCGGCCGAAGGTGGGCTGATGTGGACGAAGATTCTCCTGGTCGCTGCCGTACTGATGTTGGCCGCGGTGCCGGGATTCCTTCCGGTGCGCGCCACATCGCAATCCAAAGCATTGCCTGACGCCAAAGTGGCGAAGACTTTTTCCGCCATCTGCCGTTCCGATCCGGTGCAGGACACGCGCCCGATCCCGGCCTGGCTACGCCAGGATTTTGCCGGCGACAATTGCCGGGCGCCATCCATGCCCGCCGTCATCGACGGCTACACCGCCACGCTCGAGCAAATCAAAGCCGGCATGGCGGCGTCGCAGCGCTATGCCGTGGCGGCGGATGAATTCCAGAAATGCGTCAGCGCGTTCATCGCGGCGCGAAAAACGGCGGGCGGAAAAAACTTGAGCAGGTCGGAAGCCGCCATCCAGGATTACCGCATCCTGATCAGCCAGAGATCCAAGGAAAAAGTCGCGCGCCAGACAATCGCGGCGATTGTCGCCTTCAACGAGTTTGGCAGCATATGCCCGATGCCGATGTAGCAAAGGGTGCGATCGTTTCAAACGCCGCAAAGTTTTTTTAAGGAGAAGTTCCATGAAGTCTTTCAAATACTCACGCAAATGGCTGATGGGTGCGAGTCTGGGTGGCCTGCTGGCGGCGGGGCTGGGTCCGGTGGCGCTACCGCGCAGTTGGGTGAACGAGGCGAAGGCGCAGGCCGCCGCCAACGATCCGATGGTGCCCTGGTTCGAGGTCGATCCCTATTGGCCAAAGCCTTTGCCCAATCACTGGGTCCAGGCCGCGACCATCGGCCTGGACGTGGACAAGAAAGACAATGTCTGGATCTTCCACCGTCCCCAGACTCTGGAGATGAAGGAAGTCTATGCCACCCGCAAGGAAACGGATTGCTGCACGGCGGCGCCGGATGTCCTGGCCTTCGATCCCGCTGGCAATCTGATCAAGTATTGGGGCCGCGACCAGGTGCGGGGCAAAGGCCATGACTGGCCCAGTTCCAACCACGGCCTCGCCGTCGGGCCGGACGGCAATATCTGGCTGGGCGGCAATGGCGCCTATCAGCCTCTGCCGCCGCCGGGCACCAAGGAGCAGTTCGCGGAATCCGCATCATTGGTGGCGCGCGGAATCTCGGCCTATGCCGGCCCTGTCGCGGAATATCACGATAGCTTCATCGTGAAATTCACGCCGGACGGCAAGTATCTGGGCCAGATCGGCAAGGCCAATGCCAGCAAGGGCAGCCATGACACGGAGAATGTGCGCGGCGTCGCCCAGATCCGTTTCATTCCCAAGGCCAACGAAATGGTGCTGGCGGACGGCTATGGCAACAAGCGCATTTCGGTATGGGATGCCACCACCTTGAAGTTCAAGCGCATGTGGGGTGCCTATGGCAATAAACCCGATGACACGCCTATTCCGCACTATGACGTGAACTCGCCGCAGTTCGGCAATCCGATGCATTGCGCCCAGCCTTCGAATGACGGTCTGATCTATGCATGCGACCGCACCAACAACCGCATCCAGGTGTTCAAGACCGATGGCACCTATCTGCGCCAGCACGTCGTCAAGCCCGAGACCAGGGGCGACGGCTCGGTGTGGGAGATCGCGTTGTCCCGCGATCCGCAGCAGAAGTTCCTGTACATCTCGGACGGCGCCAATATGAACGTCCATGTCTATGACCGCGCAAGCATGAAGGAGCTCTACTGGTTCGGCGGCGGCGGCCGTCAGCCGGGGCAGTTCTATGCGGTGCACAACATCGCCACCAACTCCAAGGGCGACATCTTCACCACCGAGACCTATCGCGGTCAGCGGGTGCAGAAATTCGCCTATCGGGGCATGATCCGCCTCAGCGCACTGCGCAAGCGCGGCGTGGTTGGCGGCAGCCGTATCAACCCGTGAGACGCGACCGCGGGGTCGAGCGCAGCGAGGCCCCGCGGCGCGCATTGTGCGTCAAATTCCTATCGCTGAAAAAGACCCCCGCTTCTCGGTTGAGAAGCGGGGGCAAACTCAGCCCTTGCGGGCCGGCGGGCTCGGGGAGGTAAATTCCAAGCCCTTTGCTGCAGGAAAAGCCACTCCGCCTTGTCCCGCAGATGCGCCGCATGGGATGCGGTGCGCAACCGGATGCTTCGTTCCCTGGACGGCCAGGTCCGGCCGGATGCCGGTATTTGTACGAGTTATTACTAGCGGCAAAAAAGCAGCGGGGCAACCGGCCCGGGGCCGCGTTTTTTTGGGCCACGGACGCAGAAATTGACCAGGCGGATGCCAAAATCCTTCCGCCAATTGTCTGCGGTTCAAGAGCATGTCGTCTAAATTATCTGAGTAATAGTCACTTTTTCACCCGCGCGGTCGGTGGAATTGGGCGGAAGCCGCCTTCTCTTGCCCCGAAGTTTCGGTAATGATGGGCTATGATCGCAAAAAAACAGCGCATTCCCGGCAAGATCGCTGAAGAGATCGGCATCCAGATCGTCACCGGCCGCCTCAAGCCCGGGACCACCCTGGCCGACGAAATTTCCGCCAGCGGCCGCCGCCGCGTCTCCCGCTCCGCCTATCGCGAGGCCATCCGCATCCTGGTCGCCAAGGGCTTGGTGCAAGCGCGCCCCAAATCGGGCACCCGTGTCAGCGAGCTGATTGCCTGGCACCTGATGGACCCCGATGTCCTTTCCTGGATGTTCGCCAATGAGCCGCCCCTGGAATTGCTGACGGGGCTGTTCGAATTGCGCCGCATCATCGAGCCGCAGATCGTGGTCCTGGCCGCGGAACGCCGCACCCTCAAGCAGCTGAACGAGATGGGGCATGCGCTGGAAGTGATGGCCCGCGAAACCCTGCACACCCAGGAAGGGCGGGCGGCGGATGAGGCCTTTCACGCCAAGCTGATCGAGGCCTGCGGCAATCCCTTCCTCACCAGCCTGAGCGGCAGCGTCACCGCCACCATCGCCTGGAGCACCACCTTCAAGTATCGCACTGAGGGGCTGAAGCGTGATTCCATGCCTGAGCATCTGAAAGTCTATGAAGCGGTGGCGGCCCGCGACGGCGCTGCCGGCCGTGCGGCGATGGAAGACCTGATCGACCTCGCTTTGGGCGACACCAAGCATTCGCTGTCGCCGGCGCGGGCGAAGAAATCGATCGCCAAAGCCGCCGAAAAAGGCCGCCGCAAGGGTTAGCGCCGTGCGGTGGTGGCGTACGCCGCGCCTCCAGTCATTTGTTTTGTCGCGCTATTTTTCCGAAAGCCGCTCCACACTTTTCGGATTGCGCTTTAGGTGAGGATATTGATCTGGCGCCGGGGCCGTTCCGCCGGCGGAGCGGCCGGCGGCTCCATCTCTTCGGGCGTCTCGGTCATGGCGGTGGCGCGCCGCTCCAGCAGTTCGGCTATGCCCAGGAACAGGGCGGCGCTTTCACTGAACACCGGCTTGGAGGCCGCGCTCTTCAGGTAAGCTGCCAGGCGCAGCAATTCGTAAAGGTCGTCAAGCGCATGTCCCATGCGCGCATGCATAGGCGACGGGACCTGCGATTCCGACCTCGGGCTCCGGCACTGGTAATCGGAGCTTTAAGCCGATCATTCGCTTAAGAGGAAAATCCGCGAAGACGCCCGTCATCATGCGATCTTGGCGGTGTTAGCCGGCATTTTATCGATTTCTGACAGGCGAGACCCATCAGCCCACGCGGTATTCCGCGTCGATCTGTCTGGCGATGGCGGGCGAGGGCAGTTCGTCGAAGCGATAGCTGCGGATGAATTGCAGGCCCAATTCCGGTGCTTTTTTCCAGACCACGCGCGCCTCATAGGCCATGCGCGTGCGCAGATCGAGGAAATAGGCGTGGTCCTCGGCGAATTGCTGGGTTTCGATATCGACCCGGGCGCCGGCGCTGGAAATGTCCCGCGCCAGGCATTTGAGGTAGCGGCTGCCTTCCAGGTTGGTGAGGCGTGCGCCCCACAAAACCTTGCGCCGTTCCACCTGCCGCCTGTTTTCTTGTTTTTTCAACACGTTCTAAGCCCAACGCCAGTCCCGGCCTGAAAATAGGAGGCAAAAGTTTCGGGCGGCTACCCAGTGCGGTTAAAATTTTAAGGAACAGGCTCAAATGCGGGACGTTTGACTGTCTGGGAGGACCAGACCTTGGCCGCACGCAGCTTTGAAATCCGCCTGATCGGGCCCAGCGGACGGGTCGCGGGAATCTACATGACCGATGGGCAGGGGATCGCCTGCGCCATTACCCGGGCCAAGATCCTGTTGCAGAGCCATCCGGAGATTGCGGGAGCCCAGATCCGCTACGACCAGGAGCTTGTGCCGGTCGACTACGAAACCCTGCATTAGGAGCCGCCATGTCGCAGATCCAGGGCATGAATCCGGAACCGCCCCACCGCCATGGTGGCCAGGGACAGAATCCGGCGGCATCGCTGTTGCCGACGGACGGCGGCAGCGTGGGAGATGGTCATACCGGCGATATCCCCGGGCTTCTGGGGGATGGAAATTGGGCCTGGCCGCAGGGCTGGGACGAGGAGAGGAAGACAGAATGGCGCCGTCGTTATGACTTGGCGCTGTCGTCTGAGTTGGGCTTGGGCCCATGACGATTATCCGCGCAACGCAGAAAACCCATCGGCGATGTATTGTACCGCCAGCGCCGCCAGAATGACGCCCAACAGCCTGCCGAACACGACCTGACCGCGGCGTCCCAGTAGCTTTTCCATCAATGGCGTCAGCCGGAAGACCAGATACGCCAGCAACAGCACGGCGGCGATCACCGCCAGAAGCAGGCCCAGGGCAGGTAAGCCGCCTTCGGCGTTGCCGCCGAGCAGGACAGAAGCAGTGATGGCGCCCGGTCCCGCCAGGAGCGGGATGGCCAGCGGAAAAGCGCCCGGATGTGGCGGTTCTTCCTCGGGACTTTCTTCTTTCCGGCTCTGGCGCCGGTCGAACACCATTTCAAAGGCCAGGGCGAAAAGCAGCAAGCCGCCGGCAATGCGGAAGGCGGCGATGCTGATCCCCAGGGAACTCAGCAGCCATTGGCCGAACAGGGCAGCGCCGGCCAGAATGGCAAAGGCGATCACGCAGGCTTCCAGCGCAATGGCACTACGGGCGGGCAGGGGATAACGCTGGGTAAGGGCAAGAAAAATCGGTCCCAACCCGATGGGATCGACCACCACGAACAGGGTCACGAAGGCAGAAACCGTGTCCATCCACCCGACGTCGCGTTAGTGCGTCGGGACGGGCCGGAACTGGTCGCGGTAGATGCAGTGCATGCCCCGCCAGATCTCGATGCTGTCTTCCGCGGCCGCCAGGCTGCGGGCGCCGCGGAGGGCCGCATAGTCACTCATATAGGTGGACGCATAGACGACGGGACCGCCCTCTTTGCGTACCAATCGGATCTCGTATTTCTCCATATCCCACCTCACCCCGGGTAAGGCCCTTTGCTTTTTTGCGAGTATTTTGAGGGCCATGGGAGAAACCCGTCCAACGTCATTCCGTTCCCGGGCAAAGCGCCGCAGCGGTCGGCCGTTAGCCATCCTTGCCAAGAATCTTTTGCATAAGCCGCGCCGGTCCTTGGCAACCTGCGCCACAGGGTTACGTTCTTGCCTTGCCATGGATTATTCCGACACACGGTACGACTCCGGGGGGATCGCCCATCATTGCGCGCGCGCCCTGGCGATTCTGTTTCTGGCGGTGGGTGTTCCGGTTTCCCTCCTGTTTCTGGCGCCGACGTTGCTCAAGCTGACGGCCGGGCCGCTGGCCCCCGTTCTGGAAAAGCCGGCGCCGAAGCAGGGCTTTTCTCTGACCTTTCTGAATGCGCAGGGCGAGGTGATCGGCCGCCAGGGACCGGTCATCGGTCTTTCCCTGGGATTGTCGGAGATGCCGGCCCATCTGCCGGCTGCTTTCCTGGCGGCGGAGGATCGCCGCTTCTTCCGGCATAACGGCATCGATCTGCTGGGCATGTCGCGCGCCGCCTATGCCAATTACCAGGCCGGCCGAGTGGTCGCGGGCGGTTCCGGTATCAGCCAGCAGACCGTCAAGATCCTGACCGGCGACAATGAGCGCACCTTCGGCCGCAAGCTGCGGGAACTGGTCAATACCGCGGCGCTGGAACGGCGCTACAGCAAGCAGCAGATCCTGGAGATCTATCTCAATCACATCTATCTGGGTGAACAGGCCCATGGCGTCGATGCGGCGACCCGCAGCTATTTCGGGGTTTCGGCGAGGGCTGCCACGCTGGCGCAGGCGGCGATGCTGGCCGGCCTGACAAGGGCGCCGTCCCTCTTTTCGCCGCGGCGAAACCTGGCGATGGCGCGTGAGCGCGCCGCCCGCGTGCTGGATGCGATGGTGGAAACGGGCGCGATCACGCCTGCGGCGGCGGCCGAGGCCAAGGCGCACCCGGCCGAACTGGGGCCGCAGCGGCGCGACGATCATGACTATGTCCTGGATGCCGCGGCGCTGGAGGCCAGGAAGCTCCTGACCGATAACGGCTTCGAATCCGGCGCCTTCCTGGTGCATACCGCCATCCGTTCGGAGCTGCAGAAACGGGCGGAAACCATCATCGCCAACGCCGTGCGCGAACAGGGGCGCACCTTCGGCTTTTCGCAAGGTGCGCTTGCGGTGATGACGATGGATGGCGGCATCGCCGCCATGGTGGGCGGCGTCGATTACGGCAAATCCGTCTTCAACCGCGTGACCCAGGCGCGGCGCCAGCCCGGCTCGGCCTTCAAGCCCTTTGTTTATACGGCTGCCCTGGAACGCGGAATTTCCCCCTGGGATTGGCGCAGTGGCGGGCCGGTGAATATCTCCGGCTACCAGCCGATCAATTATCACAACGCGTCCTATGGACAGCTGCAGCTGATCGATGCGCTGGCGCGCTCGGTCAATACTGTTTCGGTGACCTTGGGGCAGGAGGTCGGTGCCGGCACCGTCGCGGCCACGGCCCGCCGGTTGGGCATCACCTCGACCCTGCATGCTTATCCCTCGCTGGCGCTGGGAACCGAAGTGGTGACGCCGCTGGAGCTCACCGCCGCTTATGCCGCGTTCGCCAGGGGCTCGCGGGTCGAGCCCTGGCTGGTGGCGCGGCTGGACAATGCGCTGGACGGTACGACGGCCTGGCGGCGGGAAAGTCCGGACATACGCGGCGTCATCAGTGATTCCGTGCGCAGGGACATGACCGCGATGCTGTATCAGGTGGTGCAGCGGGGCACCGGCATCGGCGCGCGGCTGGACGACCGCGAGGCAGCGGGCAAGACCGGCACCTCCCAGGATTATCGCGACGCCTGGTTCATCGGCTTCACCGCTACCCATGTCGCCGGCGTCTGGATCGGCAATGACGACAATTCGCCCATGCGCGGCGTCACCGGGGGGAAAGTGCCGGCCGGTCTATGGCGCCAGGCGATGCTGGCGGCGGAAGCGGGAACCAAGCCGCAGAAACTGGACCGGACGGAATTCACGCCGATGGAGTTTTTCGGGGTGCCTTATAACGAGGATTACGAATACGCGTCGCCTTATCCGGTGCAGGACGTGGCCGTCGATTCCGTGCGTTATGCCGATTTGCGGGGCACGCCGCGTTCCTGGCGCGAGGAGCCGCCGTCATCCTCCTATCCGCCGCCGCCAGTTAGCGGCCAGATGATGTCCAGCGGGCCGCCCAGCTATGGGCGTCCTTCACCATCGCCTGGGCCGCCCCCGTCCATGCCGGCCATGACCTATCAGGATTATCTGGATCGCGCGCCGCCGCCCGCGCAACCGGGGCCGGCGGACTATCGGTATGAGCAGGCGGGGCCCTATCAATCCTATCGCTAGCAAAGTGCGAAGCGGGGTTCGGATAAATGGCGCGAAAAAACTAGTGAAAATTGCGCCCCCTGGGCATCACCGCCTCGGGGGATTCCGCATCCAGGCGCCGCAGCAGCGGCGTGAGATCGGTCAGTTCTTCGGCGATCAGGTGGATGACATTGGATTCGCTCTGCACCCGCCCGCGCACCGAAACAAAGCGCGCGCCCATTACCACCGGGCGATAGGCCTCGAAGATTTTCGGCCAGACAATGACATTGGCGGCGGCGGTTTCATCCTCCAGGGTCATGAAGATGCTCTTGGCGCTGCCCGGATGCTGCCGCACCAGCACCAGTCCGGCGATGGTGGCGCGGGATCCGTCTTTCAGACGCGTGAAATCGGCATTGGCGATCACGCGCCGTTCCTGCAACGCGGGCCTTAGCAGCGCGGCGGGATGGGTCTTCAGCGACAGATGCAGGTGCCGGTAATCTTCCACCACCTGCTGGCCCAGCGTCATGGCCGGCAGGGCGACGGGTGTTTCCTGCGGCGGCAGCGCCGCACGGGCGAGCAACGGCAAATCGTCCTTGTCGGCAACGCGGCGCAAGGCCCGCACCGCCCATAAGGCGGCGCGCCGGTCCAGCCCGAGCGAGGTGAAGGCATCGGCCAGCGCCAGCTGCCGCAGCGCCGCCGGCTTCAGGCCGGTGCGCAGCCAGAGATCGCGCACGGAGGTGAAGGGGTGGGCGCGGGCCGTCATGATTTTTTTGGCCTCGTCCTCGGAAAAACCCTCCACCTGCCGCAAGCCCAACCGCAAGGCATGGGTGGCGCGGACGTCGTCCCGCATCTCGTCATGCCGCCGATGCAGTCTTTCACGGGCTGGCTGGTGTTGCGGTTCCAGGGTGCAATCCCAGTCGGAGTGATTGATGTCGGGTGGGCGCGCTTCGATGCCATGTTCCTGCGCATCGCGCACCAGTTGCGCGGAGGCATAGAAACCCATGGGCTGGCTGTTCAGGATGGCCGCACAGAACGCGTCCGGATAGTGGTGCTTGATCCACGATGATACGTAAACCAAGTGGGCGAAGCTGGCGGCATGGCTTTCGGGAAAGCCGTATTCGCCAAAGCCTTCGATCTGGCGAAAACAACCCTCGGCAAATTCACGCGGATAGCCGCGGCGCGCCATATTGTCCACGAAGCGGGTACGGAAGCTCTCGATGGTGCCGACGCGCCGGAAGGTCGCCATGGCGCGGCGCAGGCGGTCGGCTTCGTCGGGCGGAAACCGGGCGGCGACGATGGCGATCTTCATCGCCTGTTCCTGGAACAGGGGCACGCCCATTGTCTTGATCAGGATACTCTTCAGTTCATCCGCCGGACCATGATCGGGATGGGGCGAGGGGAAGTGCACTTTCTCCTTGCCTTCGCGGCGGCGCAGATAGGGATGCACCATGTCGCCCTGGATCGGACCGGGCCGGACGATCGCGACCTCGATGACCAGGTCATAGAATGTCCTGGGCTTCAGGCGCGGCAGCATCGACATCTGGGCCCGGCTTTCCACCTGGAAGACGCCGATGGAATCGGCGCGCGACAGCATGCGGTAGACCTCCGGTTGCTCAAGCGGCAGGGCGGAGGTTGCCGCATAACGCGTTCCGTAATGCTGCTGCATCAGCGCGAAAGCCCGGCGCAGGCAGGACAGCATGCCCAATCCCAGCACATCGACCTTCAGCAGGCGCAGGGCATCCAGGTCGTCCTTGTTCCATTCGATGACGGTGCGGTCTTCCATCGCCGCATTCTCGATCGGGACGATGTCGTCCAGGCGCCCTTCGGTGATGACAAAGCCGCCGACATGCTGGGAGAGGTGGCGGGGGAAATCGATCAGTTCGCGCGCCAGCGCCAGCGCCTGTTTCAGGCGCGGATCGGCGGTGTCGAGGCCGGTTTTTTCCGCCGTCTCGTCGCTGACGCCGGTATCCGACCAGCCCCACACCGTCTTTGCCAGGCGCGCCGCCACATCGGCAGAGAGGCCGAACACCTTGCTGACTTCGCGGATGGCGCTGCGGGCGCGGTAGCAGCTGGTGACGGCGGTCATGCCGGCACGCTCGCGCCCATAAGTCCTGTAGATATACTGAATGACTTCCTCGCGCCGCTCATGTTCGAAATCGACATCGATGTCGGGCGGCTCGTTGCGCTGGGCCGAGATGAAACGCTCGAACAACAGGTCGTTCAGCAAAGGATTGACTTCGGTGATCCCCAGACAAAAGCAGATGGTGGAGTTGGCGGCCGAGCCGCGGCCCTGGCACAGAATGTCTTTTGAGCGGGCGAAACGGACAATGTCATGGACGGTCAGAAAGTAGGGGGCATAGTTCAGGCCGGCCACCAGCCTGTATTCATAGTCCAGCGTCTCCCGGACTTTCTCCGGAACGCCGTCCGGATAGCGCTGCTTCGCACCTTCCTCGGTGAAGGCGACCAGCGCCTCCATCGGCGTGGCAAAGCCTTCGCGGCGCTCCAGCGGATAGGATGGCTTCAACTGGTCGAGCGAGAAGCGGCAGGCATCGAGAAAGCGCAATGTCTGGTCTATGGCATCCGGATAATCGCGGAACAGGCGCGCCATTTCCGTTGCCGGCTTCAGATGCCGCTCGGCATTGACGGCCAGCAAGCGTCCCGCCGCATCCAGGGTGGTGTGCTCGCGGATGCAGGTGATGACATCGGCCAGCGGGCGCCGTCCGGGATCGTGAAAATAAGCGTCATTGGTGGCGATCAGCTTCACTTGCGCCGTGCGTGCCGCCGCCGCGAGCCGGGACAGGCGCCGCGCATCGTCGCCGCGATAAATATGGCTGGCCGCCAGCCAGACGCGCTCCGGCGCGGCTTCGCGCAGACGCGGCAGCAGCATCGCATCCATGCCGCTGGCGGCCGGCGGGCAGACGATCAGGTTCATGCCCGCGCACCGATCCAGCAGATCGCTGAGGCCCAGAAGACAATCGCCTTTCTCGGCCCGCTGCTTGCCGACGGAAAGCAGGCGGGTCAGCCGCGACCAGGCCTTGTCATCGGACGGATAGGCCAGAATATCGGGCGTGACACCATCGGCAAAAACCAGCCGCGCCCCCACGGCCAACCGCACATTCTTCTCTTTTGCGATGGAATGGGCGCGCACCACGCCCGCCACCGAATTGCGGTCGGCAAGGCCGATCCCCGCCAATCCCAGCGCCGCCGCCTGCACCGCATATTCCTCGGGATGCGAGGCGCCGCGCAGGAAGGAGAAATTGCTGGTCACCGCCAGTTCGGCATAGGCCCTCATGCGAAAAGCCCGTGCACGAACCAGCGTGGTTCGGTTTGGTGATACAGGCCTTCGCGGTAAAGCCAGAACCGGCTGCCATCCTTGCAGGCGACGCGGAAATAATCGCGGGTCAAAGCCTGCCTCCCCATTTCGGCAGAGGGGGCACCCTGCCACCATTCCATGGCGATGCGTTCCGGTCCTTCGCTGGCAATCACCTCATGCAGGATCCGCCGCCAGCGGAAGCGCAGCGGCACGCCGTCCGGCGCCGTGGCCATCGGGGTCTGGTCCAGCGGCTGCGGCCGGGCGAAGAGGCGCAAGGGACGTGCCGCCAGCAGCGTGTCCTGGGGCGGAAGCGGCGCGGAAACACGTTCCCGCGCGGTCTTTGCGGGCAGGGCGAGGGACGCGGCTTCAGGGATATGCGTGTCCTGCGGCACCAGGCGCAGCACCTGGGTCTCGCCCAGCCGCGCCATCAGCCGGTCGGTCAGCCGCGCCAGCGCTTCCGTCTCGTTTTCGCCGGCCAGGCCCTGTTGCCGGGCATCGAGCTTTTCGGTTTCGCTGGCGACAAGCCGCACCAGATCGTAGCCGAAGCCTGGATCATATTCGTCTTCGCAAACCGTCAACCGGTCGGCAAAGAGGCGGCGGATGAAGGCCGCATCGCGCAAGGGCCGGCTGGTGCCCGCGGTCAGGCGCTGTAGCTTGCCGTCCAGGCGGAACAGCAGCAGCTCCAATCCGCGCGCGCCCTGGCCCCGTTCGGCCAGCAGCAATGTCAGCCGCGCCGCCAGTTCTTCCGCGATGGCCAGGACATCGTCCATCCGCACCAGCGGTTCGGCAAAGGCGCGCTCGACCGAGAAAGAGGGCAAGGACCGGCGCGGGCTGATGGCTTCGCCCTGCAGGCCCAGGGCGCGGTCCAGTTGCAGCCAGAGGCCGGCGCCGAAACGGGCAGCCAGCGGTGCGCGGGGCAGGGGATATAGCGCGCCGATATGACGGAAGCCGCTCTGTTTCAGCCCCTCTACGGTTTCCGCGTCCAGGCGCAGGCCCGCCAGCGGCATGTCGCACAAGGCTTCACACGTGCCGCCCGGCGGGGCGATGACGGTCTTGCCGTGGCGCGCCAGGCAAAAACCTGCGCCCACCGTATCGGCAATGGCGGCGCGGGCGTGAAAGCCTTGGGCCTGCAGCCGCTGCAACAGATCGCGCCGCAAATTCTCTTCGCCGCCCAAGAGGTGGGTGCAGCCGGTGACGTCCAGCATCAGGCCGTCGGGCGGCGTCAGTCCCACCAGCGGCGTATAGCGCAGGCACCAGTCCGCAATGCTGTCCAGCAAGCTCGCATCGGCGCGTTCATCGTCTTGCGCCACCGTCAAAGTGGGAAACATGGCGCGGGCATCGGCCAGGGGCATGCCCACAACCAGGCCCAGCCGCGCCGCCGCGTCATTGATGCCGGTGAGACAGAGCGCGTTGCCGCTCGCGCCCGCTACGGTCAGCGGTCCCGTCTTCTGATCTGTCTTGTCACGCCGCGCGATGCGATCGGTCTTCAGCCGACGCAGCCACAGCGACAGGAAGCGCTGTCCGGAAACATTTTTCATGCCGATTCCATTTCACATGCCAGTCGCCGGTGGTTCCGCGCTGGTTCTTGATGAGAGAGAGCGCGAACGCCGTACTGCCGATGCCGCCCAGGCCGTCCTGGCGGCCTGGAAGGGACGCGACCCGCCAACGCGTGGCGCAGGCGCTGGTGCCGGCAAGCGGCTGGTGCCGCAGCAGCAGCGGCAGCACGCCATGCGCTTCGGCCACCAGGTTGAGACGCCGCGTGGCGGTGAGGTCGCCGCCCGCGCCGGACAATTCGGTCAGCACCGTGCCGACGCCGGGACAGCGCAGGCTTTCTTCCATCGCCCAGAGTGCGTCCTTCAGTGTGGCCGTCCGCACCAGCAAAAACCGGGATGGTGCGATCCCGAACAATTCCAGGCCCGGGCCGTAAGGAACGCCGCCTTCCGGCGCGGCCAGGCCTTGTTGAATCCAGACCAGCGTCCCTTGCCGGTGCGCGCTACCGGCGACACCCACGGCAAAGCCCGCCGCGGCGCCCAGCTGAAAAACATTGGCGGGCACAATTTCATGCAGCCGGGTGCAGGCGAGCCCGCCGCCCAGCGCGCCATCCAGCGCTGGAACGCCCAGCGCCGTCCGGGCGCCGTCCGTCTTTGGCAGAGCGGTCCAAAATCGCCCGGAATCCTGGGAAAGCCCGGGTTTTTGCATAGTATGTTCCTATTTTGTTCTTACAGATTCCAGACCCTTGCCAGCGCGTCAAGCGGCGTCCGCAAGCGCACACTCTTTATTCGGCACCGCCAGAAATGTCCGGGAACCTTTTGTTCCTGTCCGGCGTTGAGAGGCTTGGTGGGCAATTCCATCTGGCGGGGATCGGGCGCCACAACGGGCAAACAAGGACCGGTCGGCAGACAAGGGGCGGCTTCAGGGCCATCGGCGCGCGGCGCCGGGGCCTCGCTTCAAAGCAAAGGGGTTACGCGTCGTGTCAGAAGCTCATCAGGCGCCGGGCAAGGGCTCCAGCGGCGCCCTGCCGCAAAATGGCATGGGTTCCGGCCTGATCGACCTGCCGCCTGTTTCCCCGCTCGCCCTCGCCGAATTGCTCACCGCCCTGCAGGCGATGCAGGCCGGCGACTTTTCGGTCCGCCTTCCCAGCAGCCAGACCGGCATCGTCGGCAAGATCGCCGACACCTTCAACGAGATCGTCTCCACCAATGAACGCATGGCGCAGCAGCTCGAGCGCGTCGGCGGCGTGGTCGGCCGCGAAGGCAAGACCCGCCAGCGCGTCAAGCTGGGCTCCAGCAAGGGCGCCTGGGGCGAAATGGAAACCTCGGTCAACACGCTGATCGACGATCTGCTCTGGCCGACCGCGGAAGTGACGCGCGTGATCGCCGCCGTGGCCAAGGGCGACCTGCTGCAGACCGTGCATCTGGACGTCGATGGCCGGCCGCTGAAGGGCGAATTCCTGCGTTCGGCCAACATCGTCAACACCATGATCAAGCAGCTTTCGGTCTTCACCTCGGAAGTGACGCGCGTGGCGCGCGAAGTCGGTACCGAAGGCAAGCTGGGCGGCCAGGCCCAGGTGAGCGAAGTGACGGGCGTGTGGAAGGATCTGACGGAAAGCGTCAACTCCATGGCCAACAACCTCACCGGCCAGGTGCGTAACATCGCCGAAGTGACCATCGCGGTGGCCAATGGCGACTTGTCGAAAAAGATCACCGTCGACGTGCGCGGCGAGATCCTGCAGCTCAAGGAAGCCATCAACACGATGGTGGACCAGCTGCGCTCATTCGCTTCGGAAGTGACTCGTGTG
>DATFFI010000028.1:0-12623 GCA_035250225.1 Rhizomicrobium sp.
CCACGCGGGCGAAGGCGGCGGTGGACGCGTTCCGGGCGGCCAGGGGCTAAACAGCCTCACTCCCTAATCACCATGGCCGGCCTTGAGCCGGCCATCCAACTTTCCATCAAGCGGCACGAAGTTGGATGGGCGGGTCAAGCCCGCCCATGGTGAGGAGAGGGATGTGCTCTAACCCCGTGCCGCCTTGAACGCCTCGACCGCCGCCTTCGCCCGCCTGGCGATCTCCGCGTCGTCATAGGAAGGCTTGAACAGGTCGCTGCCCAGGCCAAAGCCGACCGCGCCGGCCGCCAGCCACTCTTTCATGTTGCCGGGATTGACCCCACCCACGGCATAGAGCTTCGCCCACGGCGGCAGGATCACTTTCATGGCGCTCAGATGCGCCGGTCCCAGGCTGGAGGCCGGGAAGAGCTTGAGGTCCTTGGCCCCGGCATTCAGCGCCGCATAGGCCTCGCTGGGCGTCACCACGCCGGGCATCGGGATCAGCCCTTTCTCGACCGCCCGCGCGATCACGGCAACGTCAGTATGGGGCGACACCGCCAGATTGCCGCCGGCAGCGGCGACACGGTCGACCTCGGCCGGACTGGTGACGGTACCGGCGCCGGTCAGGGCGTCCTTGCCGAAGCGCTTGGCCAGGATCTCGATGCTCTGGAACGGGTCGGGCGAATTCAGCGGCACTTCGATGGCGCGGATGCCGGCCTCGAAGATGGCGCCCGCCACCTTTTCGATGCGCGCGGGCGTGACACCGCGCAGGATGGCGACCAGGGGAAGCTGGGAAAAGGGCTCGGACATTCAGGCACCAAATAAATTAGAGATGGGTAGTTTGGAATGAAGAAAAGCAAGGCCCGCCAGCGCGGCGTCGTCACCGGCCATGGCGGCGGCGGAAAGTCCATAAGCGCAAAGCGCGCGCGCATACAGCGCGCCCAGGTCGGGGGCGCAGACCAGCGTGACGCTGCCCTGCGGCTGGAACAGGCGGGTGGCGCCCGCCACATCCTCGCCGATGACAAGGCCCGAGAGATAAGAGGCGGCTTCTTCTTTCGGGATTTCGCCCGCCAGTTGGCGGCTGCGGGTGCTGAAGAGAAGATGCAGCAGGCCCGCCTGGGTCTGGCTGCGGGCGACATTCAGGCCTTCGGTGAAAGCCGGATGCTCGCCGCGCACGGGGCCGGCGCCCCGCGCCAGCACGCTATGGGCGCCCAGCAGGGCGAAAAGCTCGCCCGACAGGGCGCTCTGGAAATTGACCACGGTACCGTCTTCCACCAGCACCCATTTGGCATGGGTGCCGGGCAGGCCGAAAAGATGGCGGCCGCGCCCCAGTTCGGGCTTCAGCCGCAGCGCCCCCAGTAACTGGGTTTCCTCGCCCCGCATCACGTCGAACAAGCCGCTGGCGTTGCGGCAGGACAGGCCCGGAATGATCGCAACCTGCCGACCGTCTGCCTCGAAGCGCAACGCCGCGCGTGCGATCGCGTCCGGTGCCACCGGGCAGGCGACGTAGGGCGCTTCACGCCAGCCGATGGTCGATCCCACCATGCCACTGAGAATGGCGGGCAGGCTCCTGTCCCAGTCCGCCGTCAGGTCGGCGAAAATCTCCGCCGCCCTGGCGCCGGCTTCGGCGACGCCGGGGCCGTCGGCGCGCGCCAGCACGGCGCCATCCGCATCGCAGAGGGACAGGCGCAGGCGGCTGGTGCCCCAGTCGCCGCCGATGAAGGCGGGCCGGCTCACTTGGATAATTGAGAAGAGGGGGACAATTGAGAAGAGGGGGGACGCTGCGCTTTGAGGCGGTCGGCCATGGCGCTGAAGACCGACGTCCAGTCGCCATCGCGCGTCTGCCGGAACAGCGTCATGCCCGGATACCAGGGCGTCGTTTCCTCCGTCTGGCCCCAGCGCCATTCCGGGCGATGCTTCAAGGCCGTCCAGCAGGGCCGGCCCAGAGCGCCGGCCAGGTGCGCCACCGAGGTATCGCAGCTGATCACCAGGTCGAGAGCCTGCATCGCTGCGGCGGAATCGACAAAGCCATTGTCGCCGGCATCGAAATCATCGCCCAGACTTTCCACCGTCATTCCGGCCACCGTCATTCCGGCGGGAAGCCGCGTCAGCTGTTCCAGCCCATCGAGTTTCTGCAGCGAGATCAGCCGCACGCCAGGCAGGGCGGCGATGGGCGCCAGCGCCGCCAGCGGGAAGGAGCGGTCGACACCCATGCCGGTATTGGTGCTGCCCATCCAGCAGATGCCGATCTTGAAACCGTCTGCGCCGATTTGCCTGCGCCATTTTTCCACCAGCGCCGGTTCGGCCGCCAGATAGGGAATGGAAGCCGGAATATTGTCCGGGCGGGTGCCGAAGGCCAGCGGCATGCTCATCAGCGGCATGTGCAGATCGAATATTTCCGGCGCGGTCTTGAAAGGCAGGATCTCCACCGGCGGCGTCAGGCTCTGCATCAGCCGGGCCAGCTTGTCCTGGGGCGAGAAGATCACGTGCGCGCCGCGGGCAGCCGCCAGGCCCAGATAGCGGCTGAACTGGATCGCGTCGCCCAGGCCCTGTTCGGCATAGACATACAGCGTCTTGCCGGCGAGTTCGCCTTCGCCCAGCCATTCGCTTTGCGGATAGGTGCGGGTGTCGGTCGGATTCTCCTTACGGCGGCGGCTCTCATAGAGCTTCCAGCCTTCCGCCCAATCACCCTTCTGCAGCAGGATAAAGGCGCTGTGGAATTCGGCCTCCAGCTTGAGCAGTGGATTGCGCGCCATCTCGCGGTCACAGGCTAGCGCCTCGTCCATGCGGCCGGCCTTTACCAGCACATCGCTTTTGCCCAGATGCGCGGCCTCGAGATCGGGATTGAGAGCAATGGCAAGTTCGAGATCCGCCAGCGCCTTTTCCACATCGCCTGAAGCGCTGTGCAGGATGCCGCGATTGATATAGGCTTCAGCCAGGTCGGGGGTCAGCGCAATCGCCTTGTCATAGGCTTGCATCGCTTCCGCATCCCGTCCGGCCGCGCGCAACGGATTGCCCAGATTGTAGTGCAGACCGCCATTGTCCGGTTCGAGCGCCACGGCGGTCTCCATCGCGGCGATGGCCTCTTCGTTCCGGCCCAGCCGCTGCAGCGCGCTGCCGACATTGCTGTGCGCCAGGGGATTGTCGGGATTGAGGCCGCAGGCGGTCTGGAAAGCCTCCAGCGCTTCGTCCAGCCGCTGCAGGTGGGTGAAGACGATGGCGCGATAATTGTGCGCCGCCGCGGAGTCCGGCTGGATTGCCAGGGCGCACGCGAAGCTTGCCAGGGCTCCTTGCGGGTCGCTCTCCATCAGGGCGACGCCCTTGAAGAAATGGGCGGAGAAGAAATCGGGATCGAGCGCCAGCGCCCGCTCGAAGCTTTGCAGCGCCTCGGCGAGACGGCCGGTGTTGAAGTACGCCACGGCAAGGTCGGAATGATGGGCCGGCTTGCCGGGATCCAGCTTGCAGGCCTGCTCCAGGATCGGCGCGGCGTGCTCGGGCATCCCGGCATCCAGCGCCAGCGTACCCAGCAGATGGCCCACCTGGGCGTTCCGGGGCTCGCGCGCCAGGATGGCGCGATAGGCCTGCTCCGCCTCGGGGAGGCGGCCCTGACGATGAAGGTCAAGCGCTTGTTCCAGCATGTTTTTATAGTCTTTCCGGGCAAAAGAGGCCGGATATTAGGCATCCCGCACGCTCAAGGAAAGCGCGCCGTCTGCGGGGTTCATCCTTCCCGCAAAATCTTGCCCATCGCCTTGCCCTTGGCCATCTCGTCGATCAGCTTATCGAGATAGCGGATTTCCTTCATGAGGGACGGGTCCATCTCTTCCACCCGGATGCCGCAGATCACCCCCGTGATCAGGGCGCGTGACGGATTGAGCCGGGGCGCCTGCGCATAGAAAGTCTCGAAGTCCGTCTGCTGCTTCAGCTGCGCGTCCAGTTGCTTCTGGCTGTATCCGGTCAGCCAGCGAATGATCTCATCGACCTCCTTCTTGGTGCGGCCCTTTTTCTCCGCCTTGGCGACATACAGGGGATAGACGCTGGCAAAGGCCATTTTGTAGATGCGGTGGGTTTTCATCGGGCCTTCCTTTTTGCCGGGCGATGGCTTCGGCCATATGCTATCAGCCGCCGGGCGCGGGTGTAGTTTAATGGGTGAGCCACGACACCTGAAGGGCGGCAAAACGATCCAGTGGATCGTTCTGAGTGGCGAACGCGCCGAGCTTGAGCGAGGCGCCGGGACGGCCGCAAGCGCGATATTTGCAGCATCGATTGGATTGGGCTAGCACTTCGTCCTTGTGCTATCAGTTTCGGCACGCGGGTGTAGTTCAATGGTAGAACGGCAGCTTCCCAAGCTGCATACGTGGGTTCGATTCCCATCACCCGCTCCAGGTTTCTTGCGGTGAATGGAGTATTCGCGTGTGCGGCACCGCCGGTCCGGCCCTTCGCTTGCACTCCGGGCGTCCGTCGCTCGAAATGGTCCAGAGTTCGCCTTGCGAACCGCTCCTCACCCCATCAGTATGCGGCTGGGGACGATCTGAACGGGCCGCAGGACGGCCAGGGGGGACAGCGTGAGCAGCGAAAAGCACGTCAAGGCCGATATCGACATGCGGATGTTTGCCCGCAACGCCGGCACCAACATGACCTATGCGCCGGGCAGTATCGTCTTCAAGGAAGGCGATGCCGGCAACCATGTCTATATCATCCAGTCGGGCGTGATCGAGATCGTGGCCGGCGACAAGGTGGCGGATGTCTGCGGCCAGAATGACGCGCTGGGCTTCATGACGGTGATCGATGGCGGCGTCCACACCGCCAGCGCCCGGGTGAAGGAAACCGCCGAAGTCTCGATCATCGATGACCGCAAATTCCGCTTCATGATCGACGAGGTGCCGAACTTCGCCCTCTACATCATGAAGGCGATGGCGCACCGCATCCGTGGCATGCGCGAGGCGATGTAACTACCGCGGCTGCGCCACCAGCGCCGGGCTGTAATTCTCGATCACCAGGCTGAAGGGCAGGTTCTCCTTCGTCAGGAGCAGTGCCCGGATGCGCAGGATCGCGTCCGGGCCGTTCAGCGGCGCCGCTTCCAGCGTCTGGCGATGGAAATCGAGCGCCCGCACCACCGTGCCGAAGGGGGTCTCGGTCTGGTCGAGCTGCCGGTTCATCTCCAGTGTCAGGCGTGACGGCACATACCAGTTATCGGCATTCGACAGGACGCGGCTGCCGCAGGTCAGGCGCACGCGGCGATGGCGGATTGTCTCGCCGGAATCCGCCTTCAGGGCGGTGCGCACCTCCGGCGGCGCCGGGATCGCGGCCCCGTCCCGCAGGGCGCGGATGACCGGTGGCGCGGCGAGTTTCAGGTCGGCGCAATATTGCGTCAGCACCTGCGTCGCGCTGGTGCTCGCCAGCAGCGTGGCGCGCAGCCGCTCGGTCGCGGTCGGATCCTGGGCAAGGACCGGTCCGGCCAGCAGGGCGCCGAGCAGGACCGCAGAGAGATGTTTCAGGCAAGGCATGCGGGCATGATTAGCACTGCGGATTGGGCCCCGCCATCTGCAGGTCTAAAAGAAGATACCCCACCGGCAGGGCATGTAAGACAATGACGTGCACCGGGTGGTCGACAGCATCGCCGGGCAGGGCGCCGCCATCCCTGCGATGGGCTCAGCAGCGTTTCCGCGCGCGGAAGTTTGTCTTTTCCAGGGGAACGAAGAGATGCACTGCACGTTTGCTGGGCAACCACGGATGGCATCCCCTTGCCGTTGGAGGAGCCCTTGCCCAATCCCAAATCCACCGCCAGCATTGCCGGCCATCCCTTGCATCCCATGCTGGTGCCGTTCCCCATCGCCTTTTTTGTGGGCACGTTGGGCGCCGATTTTCTCTATCTGCGCGACGGCGATCCTTTCTTCTTCATGATGACGCAATGGCTGCTGGGGAGCGGCATCGTCCTGGCGTTGGTGGCGGCGCTGGTGGGGTTCACCGATTTCGTCGGCGATGGCCGCATCCGGGCCCTTGGCATCGCCTGGGGCCATTTCCTGGGCAATCTCGGCGTGGTCGCGATCGAGGCCTTCAATCTCTATCGCCGCTGCATCATCGGCGCAGGCGCCATTGAAGGCCTGGGCGTGATGCTCTCGCTGGCGGCGGTTCTGCTGATGCTGGTGACGGGCTGGTTGGGCTGGGAAATGGTCTATCGCCGTCGCGTCGGCATCGCCGACGATATCGCGCCGTAAGGCTATCGCGCCCAGCTATCGTGCCAAGTTATCGAGTCAGAATGATTTCGACCCGCGTGTCGGCGGTCGGTCCGGTATTGACGCCCGTGCTGGGCAGGGCCGCGCGGGCGATGCTGCCTGCGGGCACGCCGCGGGCGATCAGGGCGCGCTGCACCGCCTCATAGCGCGGTTCCGCCAGCTTGAGATTGTCGCCCTGGGCGACGCCGGAGGCGACAGCGACCTGGGTGGCCCTCGTTGCGCGGACCGCCTCGGCGGCGCGGACGATTGCGGCCTGCGCATCCGCGTTCAGTTCGGTGCTGCCGCTGGGAAAAAACACGATGAAGGTCGCCGGCAGGTTGGACGCGGCCTGGCAGCCGATCAGCAACAGGGCCGCAAGCAGCAGGGAGGTGCGCGTCATGGGAACACTCCGGCGGGATTCCCAGGTAGCCTACGCGACCTCTTCGGGCGTGTCAGGGCAAATTCGCGTGACGGCGATGACGATCAGCGCGCCGGGTTCCCCGGCCGGTCCAGCTTCTGCGCCAGCAAGTCCGTCAGCAGCTGACGGCTTGACCACCGGCCCGAATGGTGTACTTTGCACTGCAAAGTAATCGGGTTGGCATGTCCGAACTCAACAAGGCCCTGGCCGATATTCTGGAAATCCGGACGCGGATCGCGGCGGGAACGCCGTTCCGCGGTTACGGTCCGCTGGCCATGAGCGTCACCGGCCTGATCGGCCTGGCGACGGCGCTGCTCCAGAGTTTCTGGCTACCGGCGTCCAACCCCGCGGACTTCGTCACCACCTGGATGGTGGCCGGCATTCTCTGCGTCACGGTGGTGCGGATCGAGATGCAGGGCCGTTCCCGCCGCCATCATTCCACGTTGGCGACCGCCATGATCAACCAGGCGATCGAGCAATTCCTGCCGGCCGCCGCGGCCAGCGTCTTCCTGCCGCTGTTCATTGTGCAATTCGCGCCGCAAAGCGCCTGGCTGCTGCCGGGCCTGTGGCAGGTCCTGGTCGGCATCGGCATCTTCGCCTCGCTGCGGTCGCTGCCGCGCGTCATCGCGCTGGCCGGCGGCTGGTATTTCCTTTCCGGCTTTGCCTGCCTGGCGCTGGCCAGCCAAAGCCATGCGCTCATTCCCTGGGCGATGGGCCTGCCGTTCCTGATCGGCCAGATGCTGATCGCTTTCCTTCTCCATTATTCCGCGCGAGGCCAGGATGACGAAGCGTGAAGCCGAGGCGCCGTTTTCCTATGACGGGCTGGACCGGGTGATGCACGAAAAGGCGCGGCTGGGCGTGTTGTCCTCGCTGGTCGCCCATCCCAGGGGCCTGGCCTTTTCCGATCTCAAGCAACTGGTCGGCCTCACCGACGGCAATCTCAGCCGCCATCTCACCGTGCTGCAGGAAGCCGGGCTGGTCGAGATCACCAAGGGCCATGACGGCAACCGGCCGCTGACCACCTGCGCCCTGACGCGCAACGGCCGCCGCCGCTTTCTCGATTATCTCGCCGTGCTGGAGCAGGTGGTGCGCGATGCCGCCGCGCCGGCCGGCGAGGATTTCAACCTGGCGCGCGCGCGCAAGGGCTGAGGAACGAATTTTTTTGACAGGAGACTTTGTGATGCAAAGCACGCACCGAATGCAAAATAAACCCGGGACGCATGTGGCGGTGATCATGGACGGCAATCGGCGCTGGGCGCGGGCGCGCGGCCTCCCCGATGCCGCCGGTCACCAGGCCGGCGTCCAGGCGCTGCGCCGGATCGTCGAAGCGGCGCCGGGAGAAGGCATCGCGACCCTGACCGTCTATGCCTTTTCTTCCGACAATTGGCGGCGGCCGGAAAGCGAGGTCCATGCGCTGATGGCGCTGATGCTGGCCTATCTCGACAGTGAGACCGAGGAGATGGTGCGCAATGGCGTGCGCTTTTCCGCCATCGGCCGGCGTGACCGCCTGGTTCCCGGCCTGGTGGCGGAAATCGAACGCAGTGAAACCCTCACCGCCTGGGGCGATGGCCTCAATCTGCGGGTGGCGGTGGACTATTCCGCCCGCGCCGCCATCCTGGAAGCGGCGCGCAAGCTGCCGCCCGATGGCAGCGATGCCGATCTGGCGGCGCTGATCGCGGGGAAAAGCGGCGATGTCGATCTTCTGATCCGCACCGGCAACGAACAGCGCCTGTCAGACTTCCTGCTGTGGGAATGTTCCTATGCCGAACTTTATTTCGCGTCTTCGCTATGGCCCGATTTCGGCGAAAAGGAGCTCAGGGCCGCGCTGGAGGAATTCCGCCGCCGCGACCGCCGTTTTGGCGGCGCGGGGGTTCGGGCCGCGTGAAGCGCGGGGGTTTCGTGCGCAGCCTCGCTGCCGGCAGCTGGGCGTTACAGTCCGAAATTATACTGCAGGTTGATGCCGAACATGGCGATGTTTCGGGCGTAGCGCAGTTCGCGGAAATTCACCGGCGCGGTGTTGCGCAGGCCGCTATAGATCAGGCGGTCGCGGGTGGACGGATTCTGGGTCAGGTTCTTGCCGAAGACGCGGATGGTCCATTCATTCGAAGGCTTGTATTCGACGAAGGCCTGCATGTTGCTGGGATCGTGGCTGCGGCTGACCTCGTCGATGCGATAGTCGATGTCGTTGGTGGGGGTGTTGTATTCGCCGCCCCAGCGCAGGTTCCATTCGGGTATGTCATGGGTGAAGCCGATTTCGCCCGAGAAATTCTCGCTGCCGGAGAATTGGCGTATCGTTCCGGTCAACAGGTCGCGCACCCGCGTGTCGCGCACCTCCAGATCGGCGTTGATGGTCAGGCCGGTCAGGCCGATGCGGTCCAGCGGCAGGACCAGCGAGGCTTCCAGCGCGTCGCGGCGGCCCGAGCCGACATTGCCCCGGGTGTTGAAGGTGCGGCCATTGACCGTCACCGGCATATTGTCGAGCAGGCCGGCGATGAATTCGCGCCGCAGCGCCACGGTGAGCGAGGCGCGTTCCCAGAACCGGTGCTCCCAGGTCAGTTCCAGCCGCGTGGTGCGCGGCGGCGTCAGGTTCTGGTTGCCGACCGAGACATTGTTGTTGATCAGGCTGGCCGAGCTGACAAAGCCCCCGAAATCGAGCTGGCCGACCACCCGCTCGGCCAGGAAGCGCAGCTCATGGTTGGGGGCGGCCCGCCAGGAGAGCAGTCCGCGCGGCTTGAAGAAGGACAGAGAGTGGCTGAGATTGGTGTCGCCGCTCTGCGAGATGGTGGAGATCTCGTTGCGGGCGCCGCCTTCCAGGGTGAGGTCGGCATCGATGCGCCAGGTGGCGGTGGCGAAGAATTCGGCCCGCTGTTCCTCGACCCGGACATTGGAGGCCGGCAGCGGCACGACCACCCCGCCCAGTTCCAGGAAATTGCGGCTGTTGAGGATGTTGACGGCCCCTTCGGCGCCGGCTTCCAGCGCCACCGGCCCTTCCTCGGTGCGGCCGTCCAGGCGCAGCACGGTTTCGCGGGTGGAATCGCGGCCCAGCGAAACGTCGGAGGTGGGGCCGCTGCCGGACTGGCTGCGGCCATTTTCCTCATTGGAACGATGGATGGCGTAGAAGCGCGCCTTGCTGACCGTGCCCAGCGGGTATTCATACTGGAGCTGGCCTTCCAGCCCGCGGGCGCGGTCGCGCTCCAGGCCGGACCGCACCTGCGCTGTGGGGAAGGTTATCCGCTCGGTGATGTTGGAATACTCGACCCCCTGGGTGATGACGGCGGAGAGGTTGAGATCGCCGCCAAACAGTTTGCGCCGGTAGTTGAGGGTGCCCAGGGCCTGGATCTGGAATTCCGGCTGATCGTAGTCGGCCAGCCGCAGGACCGTGCCCGAAGCGGTGAAGCGGTTGCGATAGCCCGGGCCGCGATTGCCCTCGACTTCGCGGCCATAGGACAGCGAGAGGTCCAGCGTGTCCCAGTCGGTCTGGCGGGTGAGGTGGAAGGCGCCCCTGGGCGCGTCCTGGCCGAGCCGGTTGCGGGCATACTCCACCTCGACGCGGCCGCGCAGGGTCGAGGTGCGGTTGCGGATGACATTGGCCAGCATGGGATGGCCGTACATGTCGATGCCGACCGCGCCGGCGCGGATCATCTCGATGCGTTCCACCGCGTCGGCGGGAATGCGCTGCAGGATATCGTCGATGTCTTCTTCCTTGCTGGTGGGCACATCGCCATCGATCAGGACGTTGCCGACCGTGCCGGAAAAGCCGCGAATGCCGGAATTGCCGCCATCGATGCGGAAGCCCGGCAGCAATTGCACCATGTCCTGGGCGTTGGTGGGCTGGTTGGGCGCGAAAAAGGCCCGCGGGTAAACGGTCACATTGGGCCTTTCCTCGGTTTGGGCCTCGACCTGGGCCAGGGCGAGGATCGGCAGGAAAAGAAGGGCAAGGGCCAGCGGGCGGAGGATGTGCATCATGGGCGGCGTTATGGCGCCTTTACCCCTACGGCAACCCTGCGGCGCCCGTCAGTCAATTGTCAGGGCCTGTCCGACAGGATGCGGCCGGGCTATCGCGCCCGCCCCCCGGCTCGCTTGCTGGATCGGCGGGGCAACCTCAGGCAGAATGGTGCGACGATGATGCACAAGACGAGAATCCTGGCCTTAACGGCCGTCCTGGCGCTGGCGGCGCCGGTGGCGTATGCCGATGAGAATTCTTCCAACGCGTCTTCAAGCTCGTCCTCGCGCAACGGCAACACGCAAAGTTCCTCCAGCAGCAATCGTGACCAAGATGACGCCCGCGAGGCGCTGCGCCTGCGCCGGGCGATGCCGCTGACCGCGATCCTGGAAATTGCCTTCAAGCGTGAGCGCGGCACCGTGCTGGAAGTCGAACTGGAAACCGATGACGGAATGCTCATCTACCAGATCGAATTGCTCAGCGAAGCCGGCCGCAAGGTCAAAATGTGGATCAACGCCCGCACCGGCGAACTGCGGCGCGTCCGCTACCCCTGATGCGCGCCTTGGTCGTCGAGGATTCTCCAGATGTCGCCGCACATGTGGCGCAGGCGCTGGGTGAGGCGGGGTTCGTGGTCGATCAGGCCGCCGATGGCGAGAATGCCTGGTTCCGCGGCGATACCGAGGATTATGACGTCGTCATCCTCGATCTCGGCCTGCCGCGGCTCGACGGTCTTTCGGTGCTCAAGCGCTGGCGCGGCGGCGGCCGCCTGTTTCCGGTGATGATCCTGTCGGCGCGTGGCGACTGGATCGAAAAGGTCGAAGGCATCGAAGCCGGCGCCGACGACTATCTCGCCAAGCCGTTCGAGATGGGCGAGCTGGTGGCGCGGGTGAAGGGGCTGGTGCGCCGTGCCGCCGGCCGCGGTTCCAGTCTGATGCGTTTCGGCGCCCTGGTGCTCGACACCTCCCGCATGGCGGCCTCGGTGGGCGGCACCGCCGTCAAATTGTCGCCGCTGGAATACCGCTTGCTCAACTATCTGGCGCATCACACCGGCCGCCCCGTGTCGGCGGGCGAAATCGCCGACCATCTCTATGGCCTGTCGGAAACCGCCGACGTCAATGCGGTCGAGGCGCTGGTGACGCGCCTGCGCAAGAAACTGGGGCCCGATGTGATCGAAACGCGCCGCGGTTTCGGCTATCTGCTGGCCGCCGCGACATGACGTTGCGTTCGCTGCGCCTGCGCCTGCTGATAGGCGCGGCCGCCGCCATCCTGGTCTCGCTGGTCGTGGCCTGGTTCGCCATGACGCTGCTGTTCGGCCGCCATCTGGAACGGCGCGAGATCGAGGAACTGGATCGTCATGCCATCCCGCTGATCGCGGGGCTGCGCCTGGACGCCAGGGGCGCGCCTATCGCCGACAAGCTGCCGCCCGATCCGCGCTTCCAGCGCCCATCCGCCGGGCTTTACTGGCAGGTCTCGACCGCCGCGGGAACCATCCGTTCGCGCTCGCTCTGGGACCAGGAATTGCCGCGGGCCGCGACGCAGGACGATCATGTCTGGCATTCGCGGGTGGTGCCGGGCCCGTTCGAGCCTCGCCTCCTGCTGCTGGAACGCCGTCTTACCCTGGCGGGCAATCGCGGCGTCTCGGTCCAGTTGGCGCAGGACGAGGCCGCGGCGGGTGCGGCGCGCGCCGAATTCGGGCAGGAACTGTTTCTTTTTCTCGCCGGGCTCTGGCTTGTCCTGTCGGCCGCCGCCGCCGTACAGGTGCAGCTGGGCCTGATGCCGCTGGCGAAATTGCGCGAGGCACTGAAGGCGCTGCGCCTCAATCCCTCCGAGCGGCTGGCGGTGCAGGATCATCCGCCCGAAGTCGAGCCGTTGACCCAGGCGATCAACCAGCTGGCGGAAACCCGCGAAGGCGATCTGGGACGGGCGCGCCGCCGCGCCGCCGATCTGGCGCATGGCCTGAAGACGCCGTTGGCGGTGCTGAAGGCGCAAAGCCGGCAGGTGCGCGAGATCGGCGGCGATGCCGTGGCGGACAATCTCGACAAGGCGGTGGCGGCGGCCGCGGCCGCGGTCG